>NZ_QDKJ01000002.1:0-433866 GCF_003115815.1 Brenneria roseae subsp. americana
TGCCACCTGCTATGCAGGTGGTTTTTTACGCATTGAATTTGTGCGATTAATCAGCGCCAGACCATAAAATGATCGGCAGGGCACTGCCTGTCACAGCGCAGCCGCAATGGCTTTCCCTGCTGTTTCCGTATTGCCTTTACCGCCCAAATCCCGGGTAAGGGGCGCCTGTTCCGGTCCCTGCGACAGTACCGTTTCAATCGCCTGCAACACCGCCGCTCCCGCTGCGGGATATCCCAGATGTTCCAACATCATGCCGCCACACCAGATCTGCCCGATGGGGTTCGCCAGCCCTTTACCGGCAATATCGGGAGCGGAACCATGAACCGGCTCAAACAGGCTGGGGAAATTTCGTTCCGGATTAATATTGGCTGAAGGGGCGATACCGATGGTTCCCGTGCAGGCAGGACCTAAATCAGACAGAATGTCCCCGAACAAATTGCTGGCGACCACGACGTCAAACCAATCGGGGTGCAGAACAAAATTGGCTGTCAGGATATCGATGTGAAATTTATCGACTTTGATTTCCGGATACTGTTTTGCCATCTCGGCTACCCGTCCGTCCCAGTAAGGCATAGTAATCGCAATACCGTTGGATTTTGTGGCGGAAGTCAGATGTTTTTTCGGGCGTTTCATTGCCAGTTCGTAGGCGAACTTAAGGATTCGATCGACCCCGACGCGCGTCATCACCGTTTCCTGAATGACAATTTCACGGTCGGTGCCAGCGAACATGGCGCCACCGACGCTGGAGTATTCCCCCTCGGTATTTTCCCGCACCACATAGAAGTCAATGTCGCCTGGGTTGCGTCCGGCCAGTGGCGCTTTGACGCCAGGCATTAATCGACAGGGACGCAGGTTGACGTACTGATCGAATTCCCGGCGAAATTGCAGTAGCGATCCCCATAAAGAGATATGGTCTGGCACGATATCCGGCCAGCCGACCGCGCCGAAGTAGATCGCATCGTAATGGCTCAGGGTCGCAAACCAGTCATCCGGCAGCATTTTTCCATGCTTCAGGTAATAGTCGGCACTGGCGAAATCAAACCAGTCCCATTGTATGGCGATACCGAATTTTTCTGCTGCGCGCTGTATGACGCGAACGCCTTCAGGCATCACTTCTTTGCCAATGCCATCACCGGGGATCACGGCGATTCTGTGTTGTTTTCCGGACATCGGGGGATTCCTTTTTTCACTGTAGGGGGAGAATTGAGTGTATTTCCTTGGCAAATGGTGAACAATTGGCCTAAATGGCAAGGCATTGTTGAATTTAAGAGAAGAATCTATGTCGACGGTTAACGATTTATTCTTTTTCAGCCGGATTGCGGCGTCAGGTAGCCTGACCGCTGTCGCTCGTGAGCTGGGGCTCTCCCTGCCTGCGGTCAGCAAGCGGCTGACGCAATTGGAAAAACGGCTTGGCGTACAGTTGATACAGCGAACTACCCGACGTTTGGATCTCACGGCGGAAGGGATGCTTTACGCTGAAGGCGCGTTGCCGATACTGAAAGAGATTGCTGAACTGGAAAGCGCGGTGGCTAAAAATCAGCGCTCGCTCTGCGGCAAGCTCAGCGTGAATGCCTCTTTCGGGTTTGGTCGTCGGTATGTGGCGCCGCTGATTTCGTCTTTTTCACGGTTACATCCCGGCCTTGAGGTTCAGCTTCAGCTTTCCAGTCAGCCAATCAACCTGTTGGATGCCGCCATTGATATTGATATCCGCGTTGGCGAGCCGCCCGATTCGCGTCTGATTGCGCGCAAGCTGCTGGATAATCCCCGTATTTTGTGTGCGTCGCCAGCTTATATTGACCGTGTCGGTACACCGCAGACCGTCGCCGATTTGTCCGCCCATAACTGCATTGTGCTGAGGCAATATGAAAGTGACTATGCGTTATGGCGTTTTTATCGGTCGGGCAAAGAGTTTACCCATAAAGTTTATGGCAGCCTGTCGAGTAACGACGGTGAGGTAATCATGCATTACGCACTGGATGGACACGGGGTTATTCTACGCTCGTTCTGGGATGTGAGGGAGTACCTTGAACGGGGGGAACTGATTGCGCTGCTGACTGATTTTGAGATACCGGCGGCAGATATTCACGCGGTTTACCAGCAACGACGGCACGTGCCAGCCAGAATCACGGCGTTCATCGATTATTTAACTGAGCATTTGGTATGAAAAGATGAGCTTAGGACATTCACCCTGCGCCGCATCGTGTCTCCGCGACGATCCGCCATCAAGACGCTTTTGTGAAGGCTTATGATAGGATAATTTTCCCGATGACCCGTCAGGAAGCCAATGGATGATCTCAACGCAATACATCAGTCGAGTCGCACTTGCTCACGACAAGGTCGCGTCATTCGACGTTTATCCGTTTTCCATACCGGCGATCCGGTCGCTTGATACGCTGGAGTTGCACCGAAAATTACCTTTTTCATCGGCGAGAACGGTTCCGGAAAATCCACGCTGCTGGAATCGATTGCGGTGTCGATGGGGTTTAATCCTGAAGGCGGCACAAAAAACTTCAATTTTGGCACGCGCGCTTCGCATTCTAATCTGTCGCATTTTTTGCGAGTGGCGAAAGGGATAAAACCAGCCAGAAACGGCTTTTTTATGCGGGCGGAAAGTTTTTTCAATGTTGCGACAGAGATCGAACGCCTCGACAGCGAGCCCGGATCCGGCCCGCCGATTATTAACTCCTACGGCCACCGCTCGCTGCATGAACAGTCGCACGGCGAATCTTTCATGGCGCTGTTGTTAAACCGTTTTGGCGGACAGGGCATTTATTTGCTTGATGAACCGGAGGCGGCGCTTTCTCCCAGTAAACAACTGGCTGCTATCGCCCGTATCCACGATTTGGTTCGTGATGATTCACAATTCATTATCGCCACACACTCCCCAATCCTGATGGCCTACCCGGATGCCACGATCTTCCAGTTCAGCGAAGAGGGGATTCAGCAGGTGGCCTATGAGGAGACGGAGCATTATCAGATCACCCGTTTGTTCCTGAATAACCCTGAGCGAATGCTCCGGGAACTGATGGCGAAATAAAGGATGAATATAAACCGATGGATACGCCGCATTCCATCACATTGACACAACGCCTGTTTTCTTCTTTATTGTTTTGATTTTATTGCTTTGATAGGGATAAAAAATGAAATGTTTGAACTGCGATAACGATGCGCTAAAAGAATCCGGCCTGTGCCCGGAATGCGAGAAAATGGAGATGCGGAAGATAAACGGTATTTTATATCTTCCCGCATTGGGACTGATTCTGTCTTTGATCCTGGCGCCGTTTTCTCTATTTGCTATTGTCAGAGCGATGGTTATTCATTTTCAACAAACCGGGTTTATTGGCTATTTCGGTTTATTTGTCGTGTTTTGCCAGTTTGTTTCCCTTTTGATGGCGGTATTCGCCGCGCTGACTTTTTTTAGCAGGAAAAAGGGTACGCGTAATATCATGATTGCCTACTATAGCATTAATTTTGTCGTTATCTGTTGTATGACGCTACTTCCGGCACACCTGTTTAATATGGCGCTGGACAGAAATGATATTGCTGCGCTTATATCCGCGATCATCGGCGTGGTGGGTTGGATACCGTACTTTATTTTTTCGAAAAGAGTACCGGTTGTTTTCAGTAAATAAAGGATTTAACGCTTGCTCATTTATTAAATGAAATATCAGCCGATCATTGCCCGCCGGAGACGATCCGGCGGGTATGAAGTCAACGGCTTCGGGAAGGCTTTATATAAGAATATGTGCAATTACTGTGTTGTTAACGTATTTCTGACTCAATTTCAGCCAGTGAGACAATCCGGCGTTCCGATGCCGCCCGGGTTGCCGCTTCCGCCATCATTTGCGCGCGTAATCCGTCATAAACGCCGGGAACCGGTGCGGCATCAGGCTGACCATAATCACGTACAAACAGAGTAAACGCCTGAATGGCTGCCGCATAGCTTGGCGCCATACGAATCATCGGATCTTTGGGCAGCCCTTCGCTCAGGATTTTGTCGTCAAAGATTCGCATGACGCTGCCTTCGGTAATGCGCGACGATTCTGCCAATCCACCCGTACCGAATATTTCAATGCGATCGTCAAAACCATAAACGGCACGACGCGCGTTATCGATCTGACAAAGCGCGCCGCTGGCGGTGCGCAACGTCACCATTGCCGTATCCACGTCGTGGGCTTCAAGAAAAAGCGGGTCGGCAATAACGGAACCGAAAGCGGAGATATCCGTGGCCTCCTCGCCGGTTAGCCAACGGACCAGATCGAAAAAGTGGATCATTTTGTCATAAAAGAGGCCGCCGGAAACCCGCAGATATTCCAGCGACGGGATGGCATTGGGGCCGCGCGACGTGATTTGTACGGTCTGCAACCGGCCTAAACGTCCCTGCGCAATATCTGCCTGAATGGCGGCATGGTTACGATCGAAACGGCGGTTAAAGCCCACCATAACCTGCCTCTGCCGCTCTCCCAGTTCAAGTAACGTACGATGGGCTTCTGTCAGCGTCGATGCCAGCGGTTTTTCGCAATAGACCTTTTTTCCTGCCCGTACAGCGGCGAGCATCAATGGGCAATGGGTTTCCGTTGAGGAGGCGATGATGACGGCGTCAATATAATCGGCCGCAATCAGCGTTTCTGCGTCAGGCAGGACTTGCGCGTTATGTTCGGCGGCGATCTCTTCAGCACGTGCAGGCAGCGGATCGGTCACGGCAACGAGGCGGGCGAACGGGTGGTTTTTCAGATGCCGAGCATGTACCGACGCGATACGACCTGCACCAATAAGTCCGATAGAAATCAAAACGGTTCTCCAATTATTATCCGGCGATCATGCGGATTTTGGGGGTTCATCCAACGGCCATGGGCAGGTCGGCGCTGTCCGCCCATTCGGAAAGTGAGGCGTCATAAAGCGCTACGTCAGGATGGCCCAGTAGCGTCAGGGCAAAAACAATTGCGCTGGCCGCCACGCCGTGACCGCAATAGACAATGACCTTCTTTTTGTCCAGATTGAGCGGGGCGAATTTTTCACGTAGCTGATCCAGAGGGAGATAAGTGCCGCCGCCTGCGTCGAAAAGGCTGGCGGCGGGAAGATTCTGGCTGCCGGTAATACGTCCGGCGCGGCCATAGTTGTTGCCCTCTGTGCCAGCGAATTGTGCAGGCTGCCGCGCACTGAGAATGCAAATGTGTTCGTTGCCAATCGCGGCCAGAACGTCGTCACGCTGTGCGACCAGCTTCTGCCGCAGTGTGGCGTTGAACTGACCCACTGCGAACTGACGGCTTGCTCCGCTATCCAGAGGCCGGCCTTCGGCACGCCATTTTTGCAAGCCGCCATCCAGTACGGCGGCATCATCAAAGCCAAAAACGCGTAGCAACCACCAGACGCGGGTCGCCCACCAGGGATCGGCGCCGGAGTACAGTACGACGCGCGCGCCGGGACGCACGCCCAAACGCACCATCGCGGCAGCGAAAGCATCAGGCGTGGGTAGCATGTATTTATAGCGGTGGGTGTTGTCGGACAGATCGACCTGTACATCGATGAACTGCGCGCCGGAAATGTGTCCGTGTTGAAAGTCGGCGTATGCCGGTTCGGCACGATACCGCGTCTGCGCATCTGGAACCAGCCGGGTCGTACAGTCGAAAATCAATACGTTGGGATCGGTCAGACGCGCGGACAGCCATTCGGTGCTTACCAGCCATGGGGAGGGGGAAATCGTCATCTTTTTTTGTCCGCCACCATTATAATACTTTTTCCAGAAAGGTCTGCGTCCGCGGATCCTGCGGATTATCAAAGAACGCCTGAGGCGTATTGCTTTCGACAATTTTTCCCTTGTCCGTGAAATAAATCCGATCCGCGACTTCGCGGGCAAAGCGCATTTCATGAGTCACCAGAATGCAGGTCATGCCGTCACGGGCGACATCCTGAATGGTGGTTAACACCTCTTTGACCATTTCAGGGTCAAGCGCGGCGGTGACTTCATCAAACATCATGACTTCCGGGTTCATACATAGCGCGCGGGCAATCGCGACACGCTGTTGCTGTCCGCCGGAAAGTTCGCCCGGATAGGCGCTGGCTTTGTTGCTCAGATGGACTTTGGCCAGCAGTTCACGAGCGCGGGCTTCCACTTCCCGCACCGGCTGTTTCAATACCTGCGTTGGCGCCATCATGATATTTTCCAGCACGGTACGATGGGGGAACAGGTTGTAGCTTTGGAAAACCATGCCGACTTTGCGTCTGAGCGCCAGTGCATCCAGCTTCGGATCGTTGACTTCAATCCCGCCGACGTTAATCGATCCCGCGTTGACGGGCGCCAGCGCATTAATGCAGCGCAACAACGTCGATTTTCCCGAGCCCGACGGACCGATGATGCAAATAATTTCCGAACGGGCGACGGACAGCGAAATGCCGTTTAGCACCTCTACCTTGCCAAAGGATTTATGGACATCGGTCAGGATTACCTGAGCAGGCGAAGTATGCGTATCAGTCATCAGTGGATTCCAAATTGCCACGCCCGTTCCAGGCGGCGTGAAAATAGCGAGATAGGAAAAACAAAGGCAAAGAAAAGCACTAACGTAATGCCGTAGGCGGGCAGGATCAGCCCCGGACGGGTTTCCGTCGTCAGAATGGTTTGCGTCACCGTCATGACTTCCTGCACGCCGACCACATTGGCTAAGGATGTCGCCATTACAACCGAACAGTAAAGGTTCATGGTTGGGGGCACCATCTGGCGTATTGCCTGCGGCAAAATAATCTTGAGCGTGGTTCGCACGGTGCCGAATGCGAGGGCGGCGGCGGCCTCCCACTGAGTCGTCGGGATGGATTTCAGACCGCCCCGCACGATCTCCGAAGTATAGCCGCTAACCGGGATCGCCAGCGCCACTACGGCTTTCATCCAGTCGGGAAAGCTGAACCAGTTGCCGGCGATCTTGATCTCGAACGGCAGCAGGAACATCACGTAAAACATGATCACCAGCCAAGGGCTGTTACGGAAAAACAGGGTCAGAAAGCGGGCCGGCAGGCGGATCACGGTCAGGTTCGCCATTTGCGCCGCGCCCAGCAGCGTACCTGCCAGCATGCCGATAATCATGCTCAGAATGGAAATCAGCAGATTCAGACCGAACCCCTTCAGGATCAGCGGTAGCCAAGGCAGCAATATGGCCAGTGCGCTTCCCGGTGGGAAAATTGACTCTACGATATTCATCGTCCAAGCCCCGGCACTTTTAACCAATGCTCAAGCAGTTTCACCAGCAGGGTGAAAACGCCCATTAATCCCAGATAGCTCAGTAGCACCACATTCATCATTTCGACCACGTTAAAATGTTCTGTCCAGATTTCATGTGCGACATACAAAGCTTCAGGCACGGCGATCGCATAGGCGAGCGCAGTGCTTTTGACTATCTGCGCCATATTGTTGCCCAGTGCGGGCAGACTGGTGCGAAACGCCAGGGGCAAAACAATATGAATCATGGCCTTGGTGCGATCGTAGCCGAGCGATTCTGCCGCTTCGAGGGTGCTGCGCGGTACGGCTTCAATGCCGGCGCGCAGGATTTCGGTGACGAAAGCGCCATATTGCAAGGACAGCGCGATCACGACGAACTGAAACGGTGAGACCAACGGCAATTCTCCGTTCGGTCCGTAGGTAGAGAGATGAAAATAGGAACCAATGCCAAAAAACAGAAAATAGAGCTGCGCCAGCCCCGGCGTATTACGAAAGAACTCGACATACGCCGTAACCAGCCAGCGCAAGGGGCGCAGGCTGGACTGCTTGAGAAAAATGCAGATGAACCCAATGAGCATCGATCCGATTAGCGACCAGACCGCCAGTTCGGCGGCAATGGTCAGCCCGGTAAAATATTTTCTGGCTTCCCAGGCGTTGTAAAATACCGAGAAGTTCCAGCTGGTTTGCTCATGAAGGGCCTTAAACCAGTCTGCAATCAATGCCATCATCAGCGTTATGACTTGTTGGCTTCAGCATTGGCCTTTATTGCAAACGGCGCAGGCGTTAACCCCCACTTTTTCGCCAGCTCGATGATGGTGCCTTTCTTGTTCCAGTCTTTGATCACATCAGAAATGAAGTGCGTAAACTGGGGCTCATTGAAGCGAACCGCCAGACCCCAGGGCCCTTCGGTGAAGGGAGCCAGATCCTGAATAATGTAATCTTTCCAGACGCCGTCTTTATCATTCAGGAAGCGAGCCTGTAAGTAGCTGTCATCGGAAACCAGCGCGGTACAGCGGCCATCACGCAGTGATTGATCGACTTCCTGCTGAGTCTGAAACGCGACGATATTGGCCCCAAACTTCTGCTCCAACGGGACGTTCCAGCTCGATCCCTGATTGCTACAGATGGCTTTTCCTTTTACGTCTTCCCAATTGGAGAAGGTCACGCCTTTTTTGGTCAGCAGCGCCGGGCCTGCTGCGTAGTAGTAAGGTTCAACAAATTGCACCAGCTTTTTACGCTCTTCGCTGACGGTCAGTGAGGTAAACAGAATGTCGCATTTACCCTGTTGCAGGAATTGCACCCGGTTAGCCGGTAGTACGGGGATCAAATCAACTTTAATGTCTTTACCCAGTTGGGTGGACAAACGTTGGGTAAAATCGTTGAGCAGATCAATGTGCAGACCTTTTGCGGTTCCTGACGATTCAAGGAAGGCCAGCGGTGGGTTATTTACGTTGGTACAGACCGAAATAACGCCGCGATCGGCGATTTTTTCCAGTACATCAGCGTGAGCCATGTTGGGAAGAAATGACGTAGCGAGCGCAACACTACCCAAGGTCATCAGAGAATTCAGTATTGTTTTTGACATATGATCAATTTACCTTATTTAAGATAAGAGCCTCTGATATATTTCCCTGGTGAGGCAGTCCGTGAATAATGAGGAATTTAGAGGGGATTGCCGTTTCGTGTCAATAAAATCAACATTCAATTAAGTTGTATATATATCAACTTTATGCATAAGCCCATCAAATCGAGAGGATAAAAACTTGAAAACCCGTAGCGCTCAGCCGGTATCAGATGCGGTTGAGGGGAAAGCTCGTACTGAAAGCGTGAAGGGGGAACTCAAGACGCTGACTAAAGGTTTGGCGGTTCTTGATCTACTGATGAAAAACCAGATGGTGCGCACCAGCGATGTGGCGGATGTCCTCGCCATTGATAAGAGCAGTGCGTCACGGATTCTGCAAACGCTGACTCAGGCTGGTTATGCGCAGGCCGGGGAACGGCGCAGTTTTGTGCTGGGACCGAAACTGGCTGACCGCCCTAATATGGTCCGCTCGCGTAAAAGCCTGAGAGTCTGCGCCAGACCCGTACTGGAGCGTTTATTTGATCGTACCGGCGAAGCGGTGCACCTGTCGATTCTGGCGGATGAAAATGTCTTGTATCTGGATACGATCGAGTCCCGATACTCTCTGAGGGTTGATAGCCGACCCGGTACGTTGGCCCCTCTTGCTTATACTGCAATTGGCCGTGTCTTTTTGGCGCTGGCTGGGGCGCCGTTGCCCGATGAACTGCATGCGCAAACTGAACGTACCATTACCGATCCCGTACTTTTTCAGGCTGAGTTGCAGAATATCGTACAACAAGGATATGCATTGCATGATGAAGAGTTTCATCTTGGCATTCGCGGGGCGGCGGCGCCACTGCGTGACAGAAATGGTTATGTGATTGGGGCGGTTGGCGTTTCCGGACCGACAGTGCGTATTCACAGTGAGGATCTGAACGCGCTGGGTATACTGGTGCGTGACGAAGCCGCCAGGTTTGTGATGGCGTGATACGCGGGGCGAGGCGTCCCGGTGGGAACCTCATCCCCGTGCTTCCTCTAAATTTTGACTGTGTTAATAGCTTGAATATTGCTGTATATGAAAAATTAAATATAGTTGTTGATTTAGGGATGAGTTGCGGCAGACTGATACGTGGATTTGGATCAGCGGCCAGCCCGTCAACGAGAACACGACCTATCATGAAAACTGAAACGAAGGTTATCCATGCCGGACGTCATCCGGAAGATTTTCTCGGCACGGTAAATACGCCGGTTTATCGCACCTCAACGGTAATTTGCGATTCAATGGCCGAGTGGGAGAGTAAACAGCGACAGCAAACCACGTTCGACGAGCCCGAATTGTTTTATGGCCGTCATGGCACCCCGACCAGCAAGACGTTGCAGGACGCGATTGCAATACTGGAAGGCGGCTATAAATCGTTTGTGTATCCTTCTGGTGTTTCCGCCTGCGCCACCGCTATTCTGGCCTTTGCCTCCGCGGACGATCATGTGTTGGTGCCTGATAATGTCTACGGTCCGGTTCGGCAAATAGCCGGTTCTATTCTGAAAAGATTTCGTATCAACGTTGAATTTTACGATCCCGCGTTAGGTGCGGATATTGAGAAATTATTTCGGCCTGAAACCCGTGTGGTTTATACGGAGTCGCCGGGATCGATGACCTTTGAAATGCAGGATATTCCCGCCATCGCGGCCGTGGCGCATCGCCATGACGCAGTGGTGATTATGGATAATACCTGGGCCAGCCCGCTCTATTTTCAACCCTTTACGAAAGGCGTGGATATTTCTGTTCAGGCGGCGACGAAATATATTGTCGGCCATTCCGATGTCATGATGGGGATGATTACCGCAACGCAAGCCACCTATCAGCGCCTGAAAGAAACCACGCATGAGCTGGGGTTGCTCGCCAGCCCTGATGATTGTTATCTGGCCCAGCGCGGCCTGCGCACGCTGCATGTTCGGCTGGAGCGACATTGGAAAACCGGCATTCGTCTGGCTGAATTTCTCGCCCGTCAGCCGGAAGTGGCACGCGTGAGGCATCCTGCATTACCTGGCGATCCAGGACATGCGCTGTGGAAGCGTGATTTCACTGGCGCTTCGGGTCTGTTCGCTTTTGAATTTCGACCGGAGCTGAGTGCGAAGCGCACCGCGTTTGTCGAAGCGCTCACCCTGTTCTGTATTGGCGGTTCATGGGGCGGCTATGAAAGCCTGATCCTGCCGTTGAATCCGGTCCGCTCGGTTCACTCTGACGTACATTCTGGAACGCTGGTGCGTATTCACGCCGGTCTTGAAAGCGTGGACGATCTGCTGGCCGATTTGGAGCAGGCTTTTGCCCTGATCCGACAGTCTTAGTTATGTCAACCTGCGTCATCACGTCTGCCGATGAGCCTTCTTAAGAGAGATGAATACTATGCGAATTATTGCCTGCGGCGATTTACTTTTTTCCAGTCGTAATCTGGCCAAACGGTTGGACAAAAGAATCGTTGACCAACTTTCTGCTGCGGATGCGGTTTTCGCCAATGCGGAGTTTTGCTGCCCGAAGCCGACGACGCCCCCTGCCGCCGGCCGCGGCTATATCACATCGGTAAAGCCTGCGACGCTGGATGAATTTGTCGATCTCAATATCAAACTGGTTTCGTTTGCCAATAATCATACGGGTGATTTTGGCTGGGAAGGGGTGATCGATACGATCGAAGCCGCGGAAGAAAGAGGGCTGATTCATTGCGGCGTGGGGCGTAATCTTGATGATGCCAGAGCGGCCCGGTTCTTCGACACCCCTAAGGGGCGCGTCGGCGTGGTTGCTGTCAGCAGTACCCGTTCTGAAGTCTTTGCCGCCAGCGTGGCGGGGGGCAGCGCGGTCGCGCGGCCGGGGCTGAATCCGCTGCGCTGGGGGCGTTCCTATGTATTGCCTGACCAGGAATTCGCACAGTTGCAGAATATTACCGAGTTGCTTGGGGTGGCCGCCAGCAACCGTGAAGGGGCGCGCATTGAAGTCATGGCGGATCAAGGCCCTGACAGCTTCAAATTTGGTTCACTCTTTGAAAGTTCGGTGCAAATAGAACGCGGCGAACGCGCGTATGTTCGTACCTATATGAATGAAGGAGACTGTGAAGCGATTTTGAAAAGCGTGCGCGATGCGGCTTATCGTTCCGATGTCGCTATCGTCAGCCTGCACACTCATGAGGGCGAAGGCGATGGCTGGTATGCGCCGTATCCGCCCGCGTTTATCGAAGAGTTTGCCCGACGGGCAATTGATGCGGGAGCATCAGCGGTTGTTGGTCACGGCGCACACTTCCTGCGCGGGGTGGAGATTTATAAAAAGCGTCCGATTTTCTACAACCTGGGCAGTTTGCTGATGGAGTTTGAAGCCGGCGAGTCGATTATCGCTCCGGAAATGTACGCGGCTTACGGCTATGATCTGGACTCGCGTCCTGCCGATTTGCACCGGGCGCGGGCAAAAGACCTCGAAGGCAACTTCGTCGGTTTTAATGCTGAACCCCGTTTCTCCAGGAACTGTATCGCCATTCTGGATTATGAATCAGGCGCGTTGCAGTTCAGGCTGTTGCCGATCGATCTTGGTATGAATCGCGAGCGTTCGCTTGACCGCGGGTTGCCAAGGGTGGTTTCAGCAGAGGTAGGTCATGAAATTGCAGCCGACCTGACACGGATGAGTGAGCGATACGGCACGGTATTACGCTACGATGAGGCGCTGGGTACGATGTCGATTGAAGGCCATCATAGATAACTTAATTTAAAATTCGCCGTTGCGACGTAATCGCCAGCCTGAATCAGGTCGTCCCGTATTTTTTCAATACGGGCTGAAAATGGAATAGCATTATCCCCGCTTTGCAGAGCGATCACGCCGGTGCTGTCGTTTATAGCCATCAATTTATTATCATGATAAATACCGATGGCAATGCCCCTGGCGTTGGAGAGGCTGTCCAGCGCCAATCGTTTGGGTAACAGTGATTCCTCCCTGCCTAAAAAACTGACGGTGACGCTTTGGTATGTATCGAGGTTGCAATCGGTTAGATTAATCGTAAAGTCGTGCCAGCTACCGTAACTGTTGGCTTTTATGTCCTGGGTCGAGACTTCGTTCATATTGACCACAATGTCCCTGGCCTCGGTACTGACATTACAGGGCGCATCAACGACCAAAACATGGAAGGTGACATCATGATCGATGAGCGGTGTTTTGGTCTGGCTGGCGGTTGCTGCTGAAATAAAAGCCATCATGCCGGCGGTGATGGACAAAAGGGTGTTGCAAACAATTCTTCTCATTACGGTATTGTCTCTCTATCGTTTGTTGATAGACGCGGTTCGTCCTGTTTCACTTTGCCGGCATGTGGGCTAAGGGGGAGACCGTTTTTCTATCATTCGGAATCCCAGGCGGCGTAGCTAATTAATAATAATTAAATCGCAGAATGATGTTTTTTTCGGTATCACCCACTATAGCTGGACCAGATGCATATAACTGGGCGACATAGCGTCGTTCGACGATGCCGCTTGAGGTTGTTAAACCATCAACAAAATCAATAAATTGATTAAATTTCACATTATTTCCGTTGCGCGTATCTGCTATTTTCAGCATTGAACCATTACTCATGTCCATTCCATCCGTCCCGACGAGCGTGTTCCCTCGTGAAGCGGCATCGAAATTGACGGATAGGTCAAAGCCTTTGCCACAGTCTTCGCCGCCATCGGTGGAGACATCGATACGGAATTCCTGTTGTGCCAGTACACCGGCCTCCGATCCTGCCCATGCTTTAATCGTACCGAAGTCAATGTAGCCGTCGGGCGACACCACAATATTGGCCGCACACTGCATGATCTCAATGCCGTGCAGCCCCGACAGGCTCAACCCATAGTTACTGTTCGGCTTATTATTGATACCGCCCTCACCATCGATCTGGAAAACTTTCAGGGCGTTGACGCCGGCGGTGGTATCGGTGATTTCTCCCGTTTTTTCGAGGTAGAGTTGTACCGTGACGTTTAACATCGTCGGATTTTTAGGGGGGCGCGTGCCGCTGGGACCCGGATTGATCCATTGTCCGGTGGAGACCCGGGATGCCGTGGTGCCGCCATTCGTAATGATCCCTAAATCCTCTCCGTTATAGATGATGCCGATTCCAATGCCCTGGCTGATGACTTTTCCTTCAGGATTTGGATAGAAATACGATAGTTCTCCCTGTGGTCTCACGGTGTAATAAGCCCAGCAGGCGAGATTTCGGGTATAGCTTTTTGACGTCCAGAGGCGGCTACCGACGGGCAAGGTTGCCGGAATTTTTAGCGTTCCGACATCCTCGTAATCCGATACCGGCCCGGTGACGGTTCCCAGTCGGCATTCCAGCGCGCTGGCGCTGAAGGAAGTCAGCGCCAGCAGGAAGAGTATGGCGCATGGCGTGACATGATATTTTCTACTGATTAATAACCAAGACATAGCTAATTCCTGATGTTGAATCGATCGCCCTGTTTTATCCTTGATTAACAGGCTGACAATGGTTTTGCGTACAGGTGAACGGTAATTCCAGATGCCCGCCGTAGTCATTCACGTAGTACAGATAGAAAGTATTGACCGTATTGTCTGTCACGCTGATACCGCTCGTTGAGCGTGGCGCCAGCATAAAGGCCTTTCCATTTAATAAACTGGCCGGATTCGGATGCGTATTTTTTGACTGCTTTAAAATATTGCTTACGGTGATGTAATACGGCGTCGGGTTTTCTACGGTAAACGTTTTCCCCGTTTTTCTGATGATTAATTTTTTCTGCCATATATCGTTTTTATCTGGCGTAATGCCACGGGGGCGGAAAAAGACTTTAATTTCTGATTGAATGGCAATCTGTAATACGTTGGCCTTTTCCGGTTTGGGCGGAATTTCCCGCACATTCAAATAAAAGAGTGATTCACGATCTTTTGGCAATTGGGTAATCTGTGCTGTTTTTACCAAACGGATCAGGCTGTAGCCTCTGGGTTCAATACGTTGCAACGGTGGCAACACCATCAGCGGCGTTGTCATTTTATTGTGATGTTCATCCGTCAGCCAGGCCTGTGCCAGAAAGGGATTCTCTGCGTTTTGGTTCATTAATGTCACCGTGGCCGATTGTTCGTCATCATTAAAAATGACGCGGGTACGATCAAGATTAATTGCGCTATACGCTGCGGGAAGAAAAAAAACACTGCTGATAAATAACCCTATCGTTCGCATATAAAAGGACGATTTCATAAATAACTCTCCGAAATTTTTGCTGTTTAATGAGTTTGTTTGCACGGTAAAAGAAGCGACTCAAGATGATTCAGGTTTGCCGGTAAAGTAATATGGCACTGTGTTTTCCCGTCCCATATCACGCTCAGGGTTTCATTGGGCGATACGCCTGCTATATAGGCTTGCCCGTTATCGGTAATCATGGCGATATCACGACCTTTCCTGTTTTTCACCAGTGCGGCAAAAGGCGGGAATTTGCCATTATTCAATATCACGTGCCCCAATATTTTTTCCCCGCTGACAACATCAAATTTGCGGTAGCCAATGGCTCCTTCCGTCAGCGTGCCCTGAACGACGGTGGTCGTCGCTTCAATATTTTCAGGTAGTTTCTGTACATCAATACGGGTCGAAACGTCATAGTAACTGCTGGTATTAGCAATAACGGCCAGACCGTTCCGGTTGGTTTTCACCTGGCTGCCGGAAAACGGTACGTCGGCCTGTCCATCCGTATCGACCATGATGCGCGTTCCGCCATTGTTCCCTTTGGGGTGTGCGGCTACGCCGTGTCTGGTCGCGGTAACGCCACCGCGAAGCGCACCGCTCAGATAGGTGTAACTATCTTGTTGCCAGGCAATTCCCACATTGGCATCGGCCATCGGCGCGAGGTGTGTGTAGTTACCGCTCAGATACATATTTTCCTGGCTGTCGTAACGCGTACTCAGGTTCCAGGCACTCTCCGGGTTAACATTGTTGGTATAGGTGAGCGTCTGATTACTTCCGCGGTTATAGTGTCCGGTGCTGTAACTCAGGCGTTCTTTTTCCCCGAGTGGAATGGAAAAGCTCAGATACAGGCTATCGTCCTGGCGTTTATTGAATTCGGTCCGGTAAGCGGAAAAATTGATCGCAATGCCTTTGAAGGCGCCGATATCGACGTATTTGTTCAGTGAAATACCGTAACGATCCTGCTGTGTGGCATTCCAGTATGTTTGATGCGTATACGACAAATACGTGGATAACCCGCTTAGCAGCGTTTGCTTCTCCCGTGTCGCAAAGTTTTTGGAGAGCGTCAGGGTGTAGCGTTCTTTCTCATTGTGATACCTGTCGTCATGATTCAGGGTGTAAAGGTATTGCGACATACTCATGTACGTCTTTTCCGAAAAACGGTAACCGGCGAAACTGATCTGACTGTCAATGGAGTCAAAATATTTTGACCAGTTCAGGGAAAAAGAGTGGCCAGTCAGGGATGAGGATGTTGTCGGGATCGTCGCATGTGATTGCGTAATGTCGGCGGACAGCGCGCCAAGCAGATACAGGTTTCTCCCAATCCCTGCTGACCAGGACTGATAATTGTCGGACAGGATGGCGCCGCCGTACACCGACCAGGCGTTGGATAATCCCCACGATGCTTCCGCCGCAGAAAATGCCGGACCCTGTATATGATGATCCGTATCCGACGGCCTGCCTGCGGAAAGCTTATATTGCACGTGTCCCGGGCGCGTTAGATAAGGCAGGCTGGCCGCCTCGGTTTGGAACGTCGTGACCGTGCCATCCTCTTCCGTCACCCTGACATCCATTGTCCCACTGATGCCATTTTTCAGATCCTGAATGGCGAACGGGCCGGCGGGAACGGTCGTCTCATAGACCATCCGGCCGTTTTGCATGACGGTGACCGTTGCGTTGGATTTGGCGACACCTCGAATTTCAGGCGCGTAGCCCCGTTGCGAGGGCGGCAACATATTTTCGTTGTTTTCTACTGAAATACCAGTGAAGCGATAGCTGTCGAACAGATCGCTATTGAAGTACATTTCGCCAAGTTTTAAATCTGCTGATAGCGTCGGCAGAGGGCGATAGGCATAAAACTGATCCCACGAAAACCGATCGCGGGTTGAGTGGCTGGACTTATAAAGGAAATAGCGATAGTCCGCGCGGTAACGCCACGCGCCCAGATTAAAGCCAGCGGTGCCGTAGCTGCTTAAATAGCGTGAAGCGTTCCCATTATGGGTATCGTGGCGTATGTTACCGACCAGGTTGTAGTCCAGCAGCGCGCCGCCAATGCCGTGATCCCATTGTTCCGGTGGAACCCAGTTGCTGTCTTTATACATCAGCCATGCCTGGGGGATAGTAATGTTGAGGCTTCCCATACCAATCTGGTTGGAGATTTTTACACCGGGGATGGGCGTCAGATCGACACACATTCCGTCGTTCCATAACACGATTTCTTTCCGTGCTTCTTTTTTCAGCGTCAGCTTGTCTACGATATCCGGCGGGAGGCAGGCCGTTGGCTTATTGATGTGATTGCCGTTTGGCAGATAGCTCACCATCTGCTGGCGTATTTCCCGGGAGTTGACTTTAATTGATAGCAGGTATTCCCCAGGTGTAACGTATTCAGGATCGGAAAAATGGCTAAGGTCAATTTCGTTACGTTCATCGACATCCAGTACGTTAATATTAAACTCTGTTGCACCGGGGGAGGTTGTACCCAACGATAAAATAAAAATACCATAGTGAAATAACGCGCGTTTAATTTTTTCTTTGAACATAATAATTGTCATATTCATGGTCTGCGCGTGCTTTTAAAATAAAAACCTGCGAAAATTGTGTATTCAAAAAAATAGTAAAGCACCCGTCGGGCAGCGCTCTCACGGTGGCACGGTTAACTCTCGGGCATCCATTCCATATCAAATGAATTAACTCGCAAGAATAACGCACTAACATTGAGAAAAATCATCTTCATTATTTCTCTGTTCAGGTAATGGTTCTGGCATCGGCGTCCTTGCCGTTAACTCCATTATTTATTGATAAGAGACGACGAAATTAGCGGTACTGGCAAAAGTACCTGTCGTGATTGCTGCCGCCTCACCTTCCTGTGGTACCGGAAGTTTTTCAACATAAGAGGTAAATGAGAATGTGTTATCGCCATTTGCCAGCGGTGTAGCGGGAACGGCAGGAGTGATGCCATCAAATTTAATTTTGCTACCGGAATATTCAACGGCAATACCTGCACCGGATGCGCTGCCATTTAATGCCAGTAACTCGTTATTCGTGCCGGAAGCGCTCCCGCCTGAAAAAACGATTTTAGCGCTGGTTGCCGTATCAAGGCTGCAATTCTTCAGCGTAATATCAAATACTTTAATATCAGATGTACCGCCGTTTTCTAAAACGGTCTTGCTGATTTCACCAAATTCTACCGTTTGTTGCAGATCTTCCTGAGAAACCGAACATGGCGTATCAATAATTTTTCCTTTAAATGTGACTGAACCATTATGTGAGTCAGCGGCATTGGCGCCAAAAGAACAGATCATGGTGACGATGGATGTCAGGGCGATTTTTGATAATTTCATAATATATACTCTCTTTGAATCTACAATATGTTGATAAAAAACTTCATAAAATGCATTAATGAAGACGTCTATGATTATAAAAACCGCGGCAAAAATTACCTTCCTTGAAAAAGAGAGCGGCGACCCGGAGTCATCATGTCGCAACTATTCCACGAATATACACTCTGGGTATCTCTCTCCCTTTATTTAACCGGAATGAATGTAACTTTCATCGCGATCTTAGTGACCGACTTGGTAACCGATCAATTTTTCCCTGATGCCATTTCAGCACGGTCAGGATGTGTTGGCATGTTATGTATGTTCACCTTGTTGGTCAAATATATTATTTATTTTGGTTTTATTTAGATTTTATACCTAAAATTTATGTTTTTTTAGAATAAAAATCTGATTTCTATTTTTTGAAATTATATTGTGTGAATCAATAAAATCTCCAGCATGATGGGGAAATTTATTTTAATTCAACGCGTTATTCTAATTTCATGGTTTTACCAAAAGCATAGGAGGCTATTTATTTTTTGATTTTATAAAAATAATAAGATGTGTTTTTATCTATATAAAACCTAAATATAAATAAAATATCCTTTGACAATAAATAGGTAAGTTTTTATCCTTCCCGACGCTATAATCTATGTGATTTATATAAATTTTATTTTTATATAGCTAAATAATGCGATCCGCAGGAAGGCAACCAGCGGCTGGCCTTCGGTGAGATTTGAACGCGGCTTGCAGTGGCCCCCTGCGGGGCGAGGCCCACGGAGGGGGAGAGTAATCTATCAGGACAGTTTATATAACGCTTAAGTAGCGTCATACCTTAGTCGTAATGGAAGAGTCTTTATGATTTATTTGATTAATCATTTAATCCTTTTTAATGAAAAGGATGGAACGCTTGCCTGGCGCGATCGTGAGAATGAGGCTATCTCTCTTGGTTTTCCAGTTTCTCGGTTATTTCTTCTACTAATGGAGAATGCGGGGGTGACGTTAAGCCGTGAGGTCTTACTAAAAGAAGCATTGGAGAAAAATGCGCTTTCTCCTTCTATCAATAATCTTAATAATTATCTCTCATTATTAAGAAAGTCATTGCGGGAGTTTGAACTTGCAGAGGCGATAGTTACGATCCCTAAATTGGGTGTTGTTTTTAATGTTACAAGTATCGAGCGTTATCAAAATGAAGATGAGATTGGGAGTAAGGAAGAGCCAGAGGTAACGGTTCGTCGCGAAGAGAAACCAGCATTATCGATACGTTATCACGTCGTATCTGAACCGATTAATAAACGCCAATATGCAAAGTTTTTTCTTGTTTTAGGTGGGGTTTTTATACTTATTTTGGGCTTGCTAATGAATTACAACCCTTTTCCTTATCGATATCTCTCGAGTGTGGATATGCAGGGAAAGTGCGATCTGTTCTATTTGTATGACAGCGTTGATTACCCTATTCCGACAGACTATGAAAGTCTGTGTGCGGATAATGTGTTGTTTTTCTTGTCAAAGAACATACATATTTCTGGAGACCTGAATAAAAAAACTGAGATTGTGATGTCCTGTAATAAAGATGGTAAAGGATGTGTGACATATGTTAATAATTAAAGTAAGAAGGCGTATTGTTTTCATCGCTATAGTATTACTTATTGCTTTTTTATTGAGTATGTCATTTTTTCTGAAAATTAGTTCATATAAAAAAACGCTGATGTGTCAGGCTGAGGCCAAGATCAAGCTAACAGGAAACAATAATAATGACATCAGAAAAGAATATAATGTCTATTTCTATCTGAATGATAAAAATAGAGCACTGGTATTGGTTAATGGAATTTACATCGGGGAAGACGGTGTGCCGCTAACCATCCGGCGAGTCTTCAGCTTTGATGCTATCTGGAGCTCGTATCATTTGGTTGTTCGCAATATCGCGATAGATAAGAATATCAATGACAATGCGCCGGACAATGCTATTCCCATACTTGGCGAGAATGATGTGATAAAAATAGAAATGCTGACAAAATATACCTATCTGATCAGCACCGTACAGTCAAAGATGGCATGCAATATTCGTAATTAGAGGACATTCTTGTTTTGTTGCCTTGTTTTCAGTTCCCCCGAACCTTGTGACAGAAGTGATACCGGAAACTATCTGGTAAAGCGGGCCATCCGCTTTTAGATAAGGTCCTGAGTGCCTGCACGGCGTGTCATGTTTTAGCGCATTTTACTGAGAAATCCGCTTGCGGGGGGCGACTCTCCGGATAGCCGTTTCTGATGTCAATCAACCACCGGTGTCACGGCGCCGCGTTTGTGTCTCTGATGCGATCGGACAGAGGCGTCTTCGGCCCTTTTGACTTACGCAGGCCCGGCGGAATCCTTCCGTGTGCGGTTTTTCTGAATATTGATAAAACGCTATTTGATAGCTTTCACAGTTAATGCGATGTGATTTCGCTATAGTGTTAACAATGAATTGAGGCCGTTTTTAAATGTGAAGAGAGTAATTGATGAAAATACAGCTTCTATACGAATTTATCCTGTTATCGGAATTACTTAATTTTAGCAAGGCTGCACAGAAAATGAATATAACTCAGCCTGTGTTAAGTCGCCATATGAAATACCTTGAGGAACAGTTCAGTGTAGAATTATTCAGACGTGATACGCACAGCGTTGAATTGACTTCGACCGGAAAACTGTTCTCTGTAGAAGCGCGAAAAATCATCTATCAGTATGAAACATCCATATCAATCATTAATGCGTTCACCGGTAAAAGTCGCCGCCGACTGACGATCACTTTTCTGGGAGAGGCTATTCAATATATTCTGATAAAGTTCTTAACACAATTCCGACAGGAGAATGCCGATATTGTTGTTGAGTGTCGTGATAGTGAACTGGATGAAGCATTACTTTTTCTGGAGGATCATAGCTGCGATTTGGGTTTTTTGATTCGGCCTAATTTTCTGGAGAATAAAAAATTCTGTGCTCTATCGTTTCAGACCGATCCGCTGTGTGTGGCGGTGAACAAGAATCATCCATTGGCTGGGCGAGAGCGAGTGTCGTTAAGGGAAGTCAGCGAGTGGCCCATTATTCGCGTGGACCCTCGTGAGTTTTTGTTATCTGAAGAATATAGCACTCGATTTTTCGATTGTTACCACATTCCTTTTACACTGGATAAAGAATACCCCAACCTTAAAACCTGTTGTTTTAATCTTGAATTCAGGGATCGGGTGGCATTGCTTATGCCGAAGCATCGGGGGTATTTATTGGGTAGCAATAGTGTATTACTGGAAGTGATTGAAGACGACTACTGGTTTAATCTGGAACTGGTATGGGATGATAAAAATACAAACCCTTGTATTGCTATGTTTTTAAACGAATTTAAAAGTTTCCTCAATACCAGGGAATTGCAGTCATGAATGTAAATCTGTCTCCTTCCACCTTACAGATACATTGGCCTTTCTCCACACCTTTCTCAAGAATAAATAATATTATTTAAGATTTTCATGTGTTTTTTCGAAATATAGTGGGTTGTTAATCAATTTTCCCTGAGAAAAAATTCCTGAAGCAGAATCTGGCGATTGCATAACCGGGAAACAACCCGGTTTATCGCATCAACCCCTTTTTTTGCTCAGGTTAACGCGGTTGTCATCGGTAACGATATCTAATTTAATTTTTAGGTGATATGGGAAGAGCAAAGAGGAAATAATTAAATGTGATATACATCCCATTAATATCTCATCAACTACCGTTTATTTTAGATTTTAATATTATTAACTCTCGAATCATGAATGATTATCTTGTTGTTTTTAAATGAAAATATAATAATTTTATCACGATTTTATAAACGGCTATGCTAAAAATGCATAGCCGTGTTAATAAAAAGAATTTCTCCCGTTCGGGGGGCGATGATACGTTTTTATTGCCCCGGAAGTGCCGGAATAAAAATGTGAATTACATCATATAAAACGACATCTCTTCCAATAAATGCCAACGAATTCAAATAAAGAAATATAAAGGAGTAACTCATGGTGATTAAAGCCAATTATGAGTCTGATCACGACAAGCGTAAAGAAATGTCACATAAGGAATTGGGAACGATTCCCCATATGCCTTTTGAAGAATATTCAGAAAAGCTCAAACACTGCTTCACCATGAAGCGGAAGAACGGAATTCTTGAAGCCCGACTCCATACCAACGGCGATAGTTTGCAATGGGGCGCACCGGCGCATCAGGCGCTTCACTACTTCTTTGATTGGGCCGGAAGAGATCCAGACAACGAGATCATTATTCTTGGCGGCACCGGTAAGGATTTTATGAAAGGCATCGGCCGGCTGGATGAAAACGGCAACTGGCTTCCGGCCACCGAGTTCTCTTCGGCGCCGGACGAAGCGTGGAAAATGTATGAATATCAGTATTATGACGGCACCAATGACATTGAAGGCCAGGTCTTCGATGTTGAGGTTCCCACCATTGGCGTCTGGAACGGCGCGGCTTTCCATACCGACCTGGTGCTGTTCAGCGACATCACCCTGTGTACCGAAGACGCATGGACCACGGAGATGCACTTTCGCACCAACATGGTGCCCGGCGACGGTATTCAAATCGCCTGGCGCGAGCTGATGGGGCGTAAACGCTATGCCTACGCTGAACTGACCGGCGAAATCATTACCGCGCGCAAGGCGCTTTCCCTCGGCATGGTCAACGAAATTTGCCCTGATACGGATGCGGCCTATGACCGCGCCTGGGAAATTGCCGAACTGATTATGCGCACCGGCACCCGCGTTACCCGCCGCATCACCACGCAGCAACTGCGTAAAGCCTGGAAGGAAGACATCGCCAACGAACTGCGCAACGCCTTCGCCACCGAAATGTTCGTGACCGCCACCGAGCACTCTCCGCACGAAGCCAACTACTGGATGTTGGCCCATGAAGAGGCCGAACTGGTTAAAGCCGCCGAGAAGAAAGGCAAGGTTATTCGTCCAAGGATCGGCGGCGGGCAGGAAGAAGACGAAATCAAGTAAGGGCCTGCTGCTGGCTTTGACGGACCCTATACACGTGAGCGTCATCGCCATTCGGTCAACGGCGGCCGTTCATACGGTCGCCGGACTTGACGACGGCATGGCGCATCGCCCGTCGTCGGGAACCGCGCCACAATAGCAAGCGTGAATAGGTAATATATTGATTTTTATAAAATAAAAACTGTGAGCGGGGAAGATCCATGAACACAGGCAACGACGTTATTATTTCCGCCGCCCTGACCGGAGCGGTAACACCAAAAGATATCAATGAAAATATTCCTCTGACGCCAGAAGAAATCGCGGCGGATGCCTACCGTTGCTGGCAGCAGGGCGCCGCCATTGTGCACCTTCATATGCGTGACGATGAGGGCATGGGCACGATGGACCGCGAGAAGTTTGCCCAAACTATCCGGCTGCTGCGCGACTACCGTGACTGCGATGTGATTATCAACTGCACCACGTCCGGCGATCACCGGGCCAGCGACGCGCAGCGTATGGCGCACGTTTCCACGCTTGACGGGATCGAAATGGCCTCCTGGGATGCCGGGTCGTTTAACTGGATGCCCGGCGGCGTGTTTATCAATTCCCCGCAGTTCCTGGGAAAACTGGGTGAAATTCTCACGGAACGGTCGATCAAGCCGGAAGTGGAAATTTTCGACAGCGGCATGTTGGGCGTTGCCAGCTATTTTGTCGAGCAGGGCAAACTGTTGTCTCCGCTTCATTATCAATTCTGTCTCGGCGTGCCGGGGGGAATGCCCGCCACGGTAGAGAACCTTAACTATCTGGTTTCACATATTCCTGCTGATGCCACCTGGTCGGCGTTTGGCGTCGGCAAGCACCATCTTCCGATTCTGTTTGCCACTCTGGCGCTGGGCGGACACGTGCGGGTAGGGCTGGAAGACAACGTCTATTTCAGCAAAGGCGTGAAAGCCACCAATCCACAGTTGGTGGAGCGCGCGGCACAGGCCATTCGCCTGGCGGGCAAGCAGGTGGCGACGCCCGCCAGCGCCAGAAAAATATTGGGGATTCGTCCTCTGTAATTATCCCTTTAAGCGGTTACATCGGGAAAAGATTATGAAAGAAGCAGTCATTGTTTCGGCGGTTCGCACGCCGATCGGCAGGTGCCGCGGCGTATTGGCGCCGGTTCCGGCGCATAGGCTGGGGGCGCTGGCGGTGAAAGAAGCGGTACGCCGGGCCGAAATCGCCCCTGAGAGTATTGATGACGTTATCTTCGCCAATTTAATGAACAACGAAATCAACAACATGGGGCGGATGGTGGCGCTGGAAGCGGGGCTGCCCATTTCGGTGCCGGGCATCACGCTCGATCGCCAGTGCGCCGCGTCGCTTAATGCGCTGGCCTATGGCGCGATTCAGATTATGGCGGGTTTCGCCAAAACCGTGGTCGTTGGCGGCGTGGAAAGCGATTCCAGGCGCACCTGGTCACTGGAAAAAACCGAAACGGCGTATTCGGTACAGCCGCCGCGTTTTGTTGATATTCATACTTCGCCGGATCGGCTGGGCAATCCCTCCATGGGGATCACAGCCGAAAATATTGCCCGCCGCTATGAGTTGAGCCGCGGAGAACTGGATGAGTTTTCGCTGCGCAGCCACCGGCTGGCCGCGGCGGCCTGGCTGCAAGGGCGGTTTGACGAGCAGGTGGTGCCGGTTTCGTTGCCGGATAGAAAAGGAAAGGAAATCGTGGTGCGGCAGGATGAATCGGTGCGCCCCGACTGCTCGCTGGCGGCGCTCTCTGCGCTACGCCCTGCTTTTTGCAACGACGGTATCGTCACCGCCGGCAATAGCTCGCCGATGAGCGACGGCGCGGGCGCGCTGGTGGTGATGGAACGTTCGCTGGCGCAGGCGCAGGGACGGGAAATTCTGGCGGTATTCCGCGGCTATGCCGCCGCTGGCGTTGACCCCAACTATATGGGGCTGGGGCCGGTGCCTGCCACGGGCAAATTACTGCAACAGACCGGTCTGACGGTTAAAGACGTTGACCTGTGGGAACTGAATGAAGCCTTTGCCGCCCAGTCGCTGGCCTGCATCCGGGATATCGGGATGGATCCGGATCGGGTTAACCCGAACGGCGGCGCGATTGCGCTGGGACATCCGCTGGCCGGGAGCGGCGCCATTCTGGCGACCAAAGCCGTTTACGACATGCAACGCCGTCATCTGAATAATGCCGTCATTACCTTTTGTGTCGGCGGCGGTCAGGGCGTTGCGGTCCTGCTGACGAGGGAATGATGATGCTGGGAAAATTCGCTTCAACAGATGACATCACCAGCCTGTTTAAAGACGGGCAAACCTTGATGTGCGGTGGTTTTGCCAACCACGGCGTGCCTAACCGCCTTATTCAATGCGTGATTGACAGCGGCGCGCGGCACTTCACTTTGATTTCCAACGACTCCGGCGACGCGGATCTCACGATAGGCCGACTTATCCATCACGGACTGGTGGACAAACTGATCGCGTCGCATATCGGGCGCAATACCGAAACGGTGGCGCTGGTCGCCGCCGGAAAAATCGAACTGGAGCTGGTGCCGCAGGGCAGCCTGGCCGAGCGCATGCGCTGCGGCGGCTCGGGGCTGGGCGGGGTGCTGACCAAAACCGGCATCGGCACGATGGTGGAAGAGGGTAAACAGTCGGTGATGGTCAACGGCGAGCGCTATCTGCTGGAAACGGCGCTACAGGCGGATATCGGTCTGGTTCGCGCCCGCACCGCCGATCCGCTGGGCAATCTGACCTATCGCGGCACCATGCGCAATTTCAACCCATTAGTCGCTAAAGCCGCCTGCCTGACGCTGGTGGATGCCGACATGCTGGTGGACGTGGATGAGCTCGGCGTCGACAGCATTATCACTCCCGGCGCCTATGTGGACAAGATCCTGACGTTGCAAGGAGAACGGCTATGAACGCACGCGACAGAATTGCCAAACGCGCCGCGCAATATTTTTCGGACGGCGACGTCATCAATCTCGGCATCGGTATCCCCAGCCTGTGCAGCGACTATGCGCCGCCCGGCGTGATGTTCCATACCGAAAACGGTCTGGTCGGCATGGGGCCGCTGGTCGATGGGCTGCTGGCGGTGGAAGGCTTCTCTAACGCCACCGCCCTGCGTTTTGTGCCGGTGCCCGGCGCCTGCGCGTTCGACAGCGCCGAATCTTTCGCCCTGGTGCGCGCCGGCAAACTGGCGGCGACGGTGCTGGGCGGGTTGCAGGTGGCGGAGAACGGCGATCTGGCCAACTGGGCGCAGCCCGGCCGGGTATTCGGCATGGGCGGCGCGATGGATCTGGTCAACGGCGCGCGGAAAGTGATTATCACCATGGAGCTTTGCACCAAGAAAGGCGAGCCAAAGATAGTCAAATCATGCAGTTATCCGCTGACGGGCGAGGGATGCGTGGACCATATCGTGACCGAACAGTGTGTGATTGACGTCACGCGCGACGGATTGGTATTGGTCGAGCTGCTGGAAGGATTGACCCCCGAAGATATTCAACGTCAGGTCGAACCCCAACTGATCGTCGCCGATCGGTTGACGATTATGCAGGCTTAACAGGTGGGAGGCGTCACTTATCAATGGCGCCACATCATCGCATCGGCACCATGGGAGCAATACCTTATGACTGGGCAAGAAAATAATATGGCGTTAAATAAGACCACAAATTGTTCTACCCGGGGTGATGCGACTCTCGCCACCGCCGACAGCAACGGTTTCGGCATGCGCGGCTGGATGATTATCGTCTTTCAGGCGGTTATGTTCTGGCTTGCCGCAGGTGCCGTGACCCACGGTCTGAATGTGATGCTGCCCGCGCTGTCGCAGACTTACGGTCTGGACTACAGCACCCTGCTGGCGCTGGCGACGCCAGCATCCTGGGCCTCGATTCCCGCGGGGCCGATATGTGCCTGGCTGTGTGAAAAGAAAGGGGCCAAATTCAACGTCGTTTTCTGTCTGATTGCCTGTGGGCTGTGTTTTGGGCTGCTGGGATCGTGCGGCTCGCTGGTGGGCTTCACCCTGCTGTTCGCGGGCGTCTGTTTCTTTGGCACCGGGTTTGCCTATGTCGGCGGCACCGCCATTATGACCAGTTGGTTCGTGCGCAAAGCGGGGCTGGCGTTGGGATGGTGTACGGTGGGGCAGACGTTTTCCAGCGCCTTTTTCGTTCCCACGCTGGCGGGGCTGTTCGTTTGGCTGGGGGTCAGGCATGGCTTCTGGGGTATCTCGATCATGATGTTTATCATGGCGGTGCTGATGGCGCTGTTCGTCGCCAATAAGCCCGAGGATATCGGCATGGCCCCGGATAATCAACGTCTTACCGAGGCCGAGTTAGGCGAACGGGTTCGCCAGCACGACAACTATGTTTGCCCGCTTAGCGTCAGGCAACTGCTGGGCATGCGCGATGTCTGGTTCATGGGGATAGCCACCGGCGCGATCTACATCATGCTGGTGGGCGTCGTGAGTCAGATCGTGCCACGGCTGATGGAGATGGGCTATGAATTGAATACCGCCATCTTCTATATGTCGGTATCGGCGCTGTTCGGCACGCTGGGCGCGTACGGCTGGGGCTGGCTCAATCACCGCATCGGAGTGAAGCGCGCGCTGCTGGTTTACACCCTCTGGTGGATGGTGTCCGTGGTGATCAACCTGTTCGCCCACAATGCCGTGATGCTGTGGGTCTCCATGTTGATGATCGGTTTCAGCCTGCCGGGCGCCACCAACTTAAGCACTGCGCTGATCGCCAGCAAGTTTCCCCGCCGTCTCTATATCCGCGCCATTGGCATTGTTCACCCTATTCAATCCGTCGTGCGCTGTTTCGCGTTTTCCATTCTGGCATTCGGCCTGGCGTATCTGGGCGGCTATACCGGCGCTTATCTGTTGCTGGTGGGCGTCGGCGTGGTCGCGCTGGCGCTGATTTGGCTGACGGACGTCACGCCGGTGGATGTCGGCGTTCCGCATTGATGAGGATTTTTCCGGTGGTGAGGAATAAACACGGTTTTATTTTCGTTTACAAGAGGCATTTATGACATCACTTGTTATCGCCAGCGCCGCACGGACGGCCATTGGCAAATTTGGCGGCAGCCTGAGCACCTTCAGCGCGCCACAGTTGGGCGCCTTGGTGATGGATGCGGCGGTTCGTCGGGCGGGACTTGAGTCATCGGCGATCGACGAAGTGATTTTCGGTAACGTGCTTCAGGCCGGGCTGGGGCAGAACCCTGCTCGTCAGGCGCTGCTGCAAGCCGGTCTGCCGGATACCACGCCAGCGACCAGCGTCAATATGGTCTGTGGCTCCGGACTGCAAAGCGTGATTCTCGCCGCGCAAAGCGTTGCCGCCGGTAACGCGGACGTGGTACTGGCGGGCGGCATGGAAAACATGTCGGCGGCGCCCTACCTGCTTAATCAGGCCCGCTGGGGATACCGGATGGGGGACCAGACGGTAACCGACAGCATGGTCAATGACGGTTTGTTTTGCGCTATCAATCGTTATCACATGGGGGTCACGGCGGAAAATGTCGCGAAACGCTGTCAGGTCAGCCGTCAGGAGCAGGATGAAGTGGCGCTGCTTTCCCAGCGCCGGGCGGCGGCGGCGATTGAGCGTGGCGCATTTCAGCAGGAAATCATTCCGGTAACGCTGAAAAGCAAGAAAGGCGACACGGTGTTTGCGGTTGATGAGCACCTGCGGGCGAATACCTCGGCGGAAAGTCTGGCAAAACTGTCGCCGGCCTTTGATCCCGAAGGTTCCGTAACGGCGGGCAATGCATCGGGGATTAACGATGGCGCGGCCGCGCTGGTCGTGATGAGCGAATCGTGGGCAAAACAGCATGGTATTAAACCGTTGGCGCGGATCCGCAGCTATGCCGTCAGCGGCGTCGATCCCGCCGTGATGGGGCTGGGTCCGGTGCCGGCAACCCGGATGGCGTTGCATCGGGCGGGGTTAACGGTCGGCGATCTTGATCTGGTGGAGGCCAACGAGGCCTTTGCCGCCCAGTTTGTGGCCGTCGGCCATGAGCTGAAGCTGGATATGGATAAAACTAATATTAACGGCGGCGCCATTGCGCTGGGCCACCCGATCGGCGCGTCCGGCGCCCGGATTCTGGTGACGCTGTTACATGCATTGGCTGAACAGGATAAAACGCTGGGGCTGGCGACGCTTTGTGTCGGCGGCGGGCAAGGGGTGGCGATGATAGTGGAGCGCCTTTGAACGTAATGTATGGAAATCGTAAATCATTCGAAAAAATAAAGTCAGGAATAGCGCCGGGTAAATATAAATAGGCGCGAGGTGAAGAGTTTCGTTGTTTATGTCACTGATATTAAAAACCAAATGTGGCTATTTGGATGGGTAAAGATAAAGGGTTGAGAAATCAAATGCGGTATTAGCATGGTGAAAATATCTCTATAAAGGTGAAATTATGATAACGAAAAATAGGGGACGCACCTATAAATGGCGACTTGCCATGATGTTGTTGGTGTGCGGCATGATGGGCTCGGCCCAGGCCGCGATTACCGCCGGCCAGTACAGCGCGGCGGAAAAAGGCAATGAAGGGATGGTCAATGTGACGGTCACCGTCGATGCGGAAGGCGTCATCAAAGATATCGCGGTGGATGCCAGTCAGGAAACGCCGGAGCTGGGCGGCGAGGCCGGTCCGGCGGTAGGCAAGGCGATTGTCGAGCATCAGAGTCTGAATGTGGACGGCGTGACCGGCGCGACGAATACCAGTAATGCAGTGAAGAAGGCGGTTTCAGCGGCGCTGAGCCAGGCTGGAGCGGACGTAGCGCGCTACCAGGGAAAGGTCGTTAAACAAGGGCAGGATGAGGAAACCAGCGTTGACGTGGTGGTGGTAGGCGGGGGCGTATCCGGCACTGCCGCTGCGCTGGCGGCGGCGGAAAAAGGCGCCAAGGTGCTGGTGATAGAGAAGATGCCGGTGCTGGGCGGCGCGGGCCGGATGGCCAGCGGTTTTACCGCGGTAGAGTCGTCGCTGCAAAAAGCGAAAGGCATGAAATATACCGCCGCCGAGCTGACGCAGCGGTTACTGGAATATAACCAGTATCTGTCCAACGGACCGCTGACCAAAAGGATCGTCGATAAATCGGCATCAACGGTCGATTGGATGATCAAGCATGGCGTAGAGCTGGAAATCGTGGAAACGACGCGCGATGCCAAGCAGAGCTCCGTACAGCAGGCGCACCTTGAAGATCCGATTAAATCGGATGTGTATCACCGTATCAAAAACGGGGGAGAGGCCGCTTACCAGACGCTGTACGCGGAGTTCGCCAAGCTGGGCGGAAAAGTGATGACCAAAACGATTGGTAAATCACTGATTCAGGATGATAAAGGAAAAGTGATCGGGCTGATCGCGGAAAAAGAGGACGGCGGTACGTTAACCGTACACGCCAAGGCCGTCATTCTGGCAAGCGGCGGCTTCGGCGCGAACAAGAAGATGCTGGATGAAGCGATGCTGACGTCGAACATTTTCCCGCTGGCATGGCCCAATATGGGTGAAGGTCTGCAAATGGCCTGGGCGGCCGGCGGCGCGAAATGGGATATGCAGTCCGCCTTGATTCACGCCGCGCAGTTGGTTGACATCGAGCCTTCGGAAGGCGCGCATCACGGCGGCGGCGACGCGGCGGCGTTGGACAGCCCGCTGATTTGGCTGCTGAAATCGCCGCTGCTGTGGGTGGATGTGGTCGGGGAACGTTTTGCAGACGAGGGCCATATCTACGATACCGCCTTCTGGGCCAACGTCGCCTATTCGGTCGGCGGCAATTATTACATCATTGTCGATACGCCCACGCTGCAATCCTTCAGCAAAAACGCCATGCCGTTCCCGCTGTCAGGGGCCGGGCCGGCTAACCCGCCTAAACCCGGCGACTTTGTCGCGCTGGCGGATGCGGGCACCAGAGGCGGAACGAGCAAATCGATCCTCAAGGGCAAGGATATTGCCGAACTGGCGTCGCGTATGGGGATCGCGCCTGAGAGTCTGAAAGCCACCGTTGACCGCTATAACGGCAATGTGAAAGCCAAACAGGATAAGGATTTCGGCAAGAAACCTGAATATCTGGCATATGGCATCGAAAAAGGACCGTTCTATGCGTTTAAGGCGGTGGTGGTCAGCCTGAGTTCTCTGGGCGGCGTGCGGGTGAACTCTGACTTGCAGGTCACAAATACGGACCTTAAGCCCATCGACGGCCTGTATGCGGTTGGCAACAATGCGGCCGGCTTCTACAGCGTACCGGGTTATCCGCCTTATCAGGGCCTGGCGAACGGTTTTGCACTGAACTCCGGCCGTATCGCCGGTGAACATGCGGCTCAATATACTCTGAAAAAATAATAAACCGTTGCAATTTGAAGTCTGACGGGTATAGACCATGCGGCACAGAATGTGCCGCATTAATAAAAACCCGAGACGGAAACAACGCGGTAAAAATAATAAAGCTGGCTATCAGCGGAATAAAATTACCGCCGTGCCGTCATATAAAATATATATCTTAAATAATTCGGGTTGCAGGGCAAAACGTTGCCGTTTTAAACGCCGCTTGCGGCGACCTCATAGGGGGAGGCCCACGGAGGGACCGGCCAACGCACCTGCAACCTGACGTATGACGGGTATATTTATGACTGAAAAGAGTGTGAGTAAAACTTTATTCAACGTCCGTTGATAGTAATTTCACTCGCCCATGGGGGGTATCGGCATTCGCCGGCGTTTCCAGGTAACGGTTATCTGCATATAAGCGGGGATCCGGAAGTGGAAATAAATAACGGACAATGAAATAAGGTCTATAGATCGCTCTGTTGTTTTTTGTCATTCAATGACCGCTGTTACCGTCTCATTGATCTCAATGGGATAGAACAATGAAAATCACACATCACAATATGTGGACGAGAATGCTGTCCGTCGGCGTTGTCGTGTCCGGCATGATGCTGACGAACGGCGCGGCGGTTGCCGCCGACGGGAAACAGCCGGAACGTCCGCTGTCCGATGCGGGAGAATGGCTGGCGGAGCATGGCGTCACCCCGCATCTGATCGCCTCTCAGCTCTATTTGGGTAACCCCAGTGCGGGGACGCTCACCGACCAGCACGAAACGCTGACGATGTTTATGGCCGGCGCAGATTTCGATCTGGATCGCATGGGGCTGATTCCCGGCGGGAACATCCATTTTATGCAGTTGTGGGTGCCTTTTACTCATAATCTGGAGCTTGGCAACCAGTCTGGCGGGGTGCTGGCTGGCAATCCGCCGCCCTATATTCCTAAAACGGCGCATCTGATGCGCTTTACCTACGAACAGAAGCTGTTCGACGATCGGCTATCGATCGAGGTCGGTAAGAGCAATCCCGGCCAGTTCTTCGGTTTTACCAATTGCAATATTCCATCGGCCTGCGTCAATACCGTGCTGAATGAAACCGCGGTATTCGCGCCGCCGCCTTATGCCGGCTGGGGCGCGCGCATCGGCTATCGCTTTACGCCGGCGCTGGAGTCCGGCATCGGCGCCTGGCGCACCTATCAGGCGTTTCCGTTCACCAACGGCTGGGAAAGATGGGACGACGATTTCGGCAGCGGCAACACCCTGCTGGTCGCCAACGTGGCTAAGCGCGTCAACTGGCAGCAGGAACCGTATCCCTTCAACTGGGAAGCCATGGCGTTTCATAACTTCAAGGAGTATGACGACGTTTACTACACCGTGAACGGCACCTCCAAGGTATACGACAGCAGCTCGCCGGTGCGCACTCACAAGGGCGTCTCCGGTGTCTATCTCACCGCCAAGAAGGCGCTGTGGCGGCGCGACGGCGGGGCCGATCCACAGAACCCGGCGCCCAGCGCCATCAGTCTGCACGGCAGCGTAACGCAGACGCTGCAATCGCACGCTCACCGGGGCATTTCCACGCTGGCGGATACCGGGCTGATCTGGTCCGGTCCGTGGCAGAGCCGTCCCCATGACAGCTACGGCCTGACTTTCCGCTGGGCCAAGCTGACCAGTAGCGAACAGAACTACCTACAGGATATGTTCGGCGTTTCGGGCGGAACGGGGTGGCAGGTGCCGAATAACGAGTATCAACTGAGCATCGACGCCTCCATCATGCTGACGCCGGAAGTCAACTTACAGATGATCGGCGCCCGTACCTGGAATAACAGCAACTGGCAGTACCCCTATACCAACGTCAAATCTGAGAACGGCTATACGTTCTGGCTGCAATTAAACGTTATGCTGGATAAAGTGCTCGGGCTGTAACGGCGATGTGCAAATGAGCGGGGGAGGTACTGCCCCGCTCATTATACTCAGGCGAATCAGGAGTATGGCGTTCGTTCCCCTGTTTTACTCGCATTCTTGTGGCTGGCAGGTTGTCCGGAATGATAAAGCCGCGATCGCCCGGTGGAAGCGAGGGCGCCGCGGCGCTGTGGGCGCTAGGCGGTACCCGAGCCGTCAAGCGTAGTCAGATGAATTTCCGGAAGCAGAGCGGCATCATTAGACACGTCAATCACCGTTTGCTGCTGGCCGCGACCGAGCCGGATCCGCAGGTCGTCGTTTTCCTGATTGATATGCACATCGGTAATCGGGGTGGTTTCACCCAGATCCCACACGCAAACGAACGTCGCCCGCGTCCGATCGCTGCGCAGCACCAGATAGCTGATATCCCGCACGGCTGGATTATCCGGTGCGAGCCCCTGCCACAGCATGGCCTCACCGTAAAGCCACAGCGCCTGCTTCTGACGGGATAACGCAAAATGGCGCGGCTGGCTTCCGATAAGTGGGGTGACGGTGGCATCGTGCATCCTCGTCAGCGGGCCGTGATTAGCGAACGTGTCGGGAGCCCCCGTTGCGTCCAGCGCCTTACCCGCCAGATGCAACGTCCAATCCAACTGCTGCCCGTGCGGGTTATCCACCGTACTGATGTCAATAATGGCGTCATCCAGCCACAACAGGCGGCGGCGAAAGCGAATATCGCGCCAGGCGTTGCTATCCCATTCAATACGGGTATAGCTATCAAGCGGCGGTGGCGCTTTTCGCCAATCGACTTCAGTGTCCAGCCAGCAAGCATGATCGTCCTGATGATAGCGTAAAACAACCGGTAGCGCCGGAGGCTGGTTGGTCTGGTTGACCGATAGCGTGTTATGGGTGGCGCTGTTTTTGTAGTACGCGTAATGCATTTTTGCGCCGTAACCGGTGGTTCCTAAATCGGGCAAAATGGCTTTCCCGAGGTTGAAGAAAGTCAGGTTCAACCGATCGTAGTGATCGTGCTCTCCGCCATACGGCGTATGTTTTATCAGTAGCGCTCGCCGCTTTTCGGCGTTGCGCCAGATGGTCAGGCCGCAATCCGGCGCATGCAGATGCTGGCTGGGGATCAGTTCAACGTGTGTTTCAGGCAGCGTATCTTCACCGTAAAGCAGAGCATCGATATTACAACGTGGTTTATGGCAATAGATATGCCGTAGCGCGGCGGCATAATATTCGTCTTTGTAGCAGGCCCAGGCAAATTCGTAGATATAACTGTGATCGAGCTCCTCCTGCCCGGCAATGCAGTCGTTGAGGAGCGGAAAAGTCGCATTCGGCATGAGGATCTGCAACGGAAACGTGAGCATTTTCCGGTAAAAGGGCAGGGCAAGCAGGCTCCAGCGGGTGCCGCGCGCCAGCTTTTCAAATGCGAAGAATCCCTGCAAGGCATAAAAATGATAGTGCACCGATCCTTCAAACCATAGCCCTTCGGCAAATAACCCCTTTTCCAACTGCCAGCGTAAGCCGTATTTATCGTTGACGGCAAATTCCAGCATCGCTTCATCCTCAAGGATAAAACCAATCACCCCCACGGTACTGTTGATTTTCACTTCGTGATTATGTAACTGCGGGGTGCGGTGCGACATCAGGAATGCCGCACCGCAGCGCAGCAGACGGGTGACGATGTACTCACTCTGTTCCGATGTTATCGCGTCGGAAATCAGATCGTAACCGAGCGCGAGGTCGAGCAGACAGTTGGCTTCGCACAGCGTCTGGGCATTCATCTTTCCGGGGCCATTGTAAGGAATACCGCCGTGTTCCTGATAATCAGGGTAGTGTGTGGCATAACGGCTAAGTAACGTACTGACGATTTCCAGATAGCGTTGTTCACCCGTTAGCTGCCACAGCAGACCAATCTGGTAACAGGCCTTGGCATTCAACCCGTTCATTTCGCGCCACCATGCGCCATCATAGGGTTCGCCGGTAAACAGATGTCCATCGACAGGGCAACGATGTGCTTTGGCGGACTGACGATCCCACTCCAGACGGACGCCGTGCTCCGGGCAGTAATAGTACAAATTCCAGGTGGCAATCCCGCTCGCCGGTACCAGCATTGGCGAAGTGAGCACCACTTCATTTTCCTTTTTCAGGTGCTCAATCAGCTCGGGCTGGTTAGCCGCGCGCTGGCGAAGATGAGTAAGTTGTTGCGTGGTGAACTGCTTCATTGCTTGTTGTCCTTAACGTCCGTCGTGGTTTTTCAACGGATAGATCAGCGTGCTGATGTCATCCGGGTATTTGGCGCTCAGCCATACCGCCTTTTCCTGGAACAGCGCGTCGTCCGGCCAGGCGCGGGCGGCGTTGATGATATTGACCAGCGCTTTTTTGTCGTTCATCTTATCGAGATCCTGCCAGGGCCATTGCGCGTTGCTGTTGATAAAACCGGCAATGTAGCGGTATCCGTTACGCAGGCTGTGGTCATCCAGCGTGAAATTCCAGACGTCAACGCCTGCAATGTCCCCCAGTCGGCCCAGCTTGTTGTAGGCCTCGAGATGGAAGTTGCTGTAGTGCCAGGGGCGGGTACGCTCCAGCTCCGCCATCTGACGCCCTTCTTTATCAAAGTGTGAGGCGATACGGCGTAGCTGGGTTATCTGCAAACGTTTTTTCGCTTCTTCGGGCTGCCCGCTGAATAGCGCAAAAGACGCCGCCTGCACGTCAAACCAGGTACCGTGGTTGTTGTGCCAGTTATCCTCTTCGAAACCGTTCTGACTGGTCATCATCCAGTGATAAAAATCACCGTACCACTTGCGAATGGCCTGGTAGTCCTCTTCGCTCAGCACATCCGCTGGTCGCAGCAGTTCGACGGCGTCAATCACTTCCACCAGTGGACGGCTGTCGATCAGTCCGATGCCCCGGCCTTCGTTGATGCCAGGGATTGCCTGCGCATATTGCAAACTCGGGTTCATGCGTGTATCCGGGTTAATAAACCAGGCCACCAACTGGTTGCGGGCTTTTTCGGCATAAGCGTGGTTCTGACTGAATTGCCAGGCCAACGCCAGCGTCCAGACATCGTTACTCATGCTGACCAGACGATTTTTGTCCGTTGCGTCGCTGTTGGAATCGGGGTTGGTTTGACCATCCTTACGGATATACGGCAGGCCATCTTTTTTAGCCGGGTCCGGCCACCAATAAGGTGGAAAACTGTAGTAGTCGTGCTTGTCACCGCTGGCGGCGGTGAGGGTTTTATCCATTACGCTGTAAACCGGATGGGTGAGCGCCTTATCGGCGCGAGCGATCAGCGTTTGATACGCGGCGCTGAATGAAGGGGTATTGGCTGCAACCTGCTGTTGGCTATAATTTAAATCTTCCAGAGCCACGATGAGGGGGTGTGCCGGGGCGGCAAAGAGTGAATCTGCCGCGGTAAGGGACAACAGCGATAAACAGGACAATAAAGCTGTTTTTATCAGTCGCATATTTTTCTATCCTTTCAATAATATGTTTTTTTATTAATGAGCTAAGAGAAAAGTATTTACCAAGAAATGGCGAAAAAAGACTTTCCGCGATTTAATGCGAATATTTTCCTGTGATTGAAATATTGTTTCAAAACTATTTTTGTGCAGTGTAAAAGAGCGAATTATTTTTTTTGTGATGTGGTTCAAATTTGTCTTATGAATGGAGAAATGAGCTTGGTATTGCGTGGTAAATCACAAAATATTGACTTTTTAAAAATAATTTTATTTATTAAAAACATTTGTACAATATTTATCTTGTTGATAATTATGAAATTAATAATAAATTGAAATTTTACTGATTTTTTTGTGTGATATTAATCACGGTTTTAAGCTCTGAAACACAGTTTTTATTTTTTTCTCGTTGTTTTTATAAATCCCTTCCTATTAAATAAATTTGTATTTTTTTTAAATGAAATAGTCATTATTTCAATCCGTTTTCGTGACTACCAAATATCTTAAAAAGGATGGGAAAAATAATGTCTGCAAAAAAATTAAAATCCTTATTGTTAATGAGTGCTCTTGGCCTGGGTATATCACAGTCATATGCCGCAGATACTATCAATGTCTGGATCCGCGCCAGTAATGATTCAAAGAATATCTATAATCAGGAGGCTGAGGCTTTCGAGAAGAAAACCGGCATCAAAATCGAGTATTTCAATGCGAACACCGACTTTGAGCAGCGGTTGGCGCGGGCCGCTGCCGGCAATGCGCTACCGGATCTGATTTTTAACGATGCGGTGGCTATCGGTCAGTTTATTCAACTAGGCATCGCCGACGAAATTGATCCGAAGACGATCGCCGGCAACGAGAACATCTATCCGACCGCCTGGGCAAGTACCCGCTATACCGACGGAAAATATTACGGCGTGCCCACCTCGGCACAGACATTCGCCCTGTTCGTGCGCAAGGACTGGCGTGAAAAGCTTGGTCTGCCGCAGCCCAAAACCTGGGATGAGGTGATGAACCTGGCAAAAGCATTTACCACCCAGGACCCTGATGGTAACGGTAAAAATGATACCTATGGTTTCATCATCCCTGCATCAACCACCCGTGGCTACGCCAGCTGGTTCGCCAGCGCGTTCCTCTGGCAGGCCGGAGGCGACTTTATCCGCGAGGCGGGCGGTGGGACCTTTAAAGGCGCGTTGGATGAGCCTGCCGCGGCAGATGCGCTGAAATTTATGCGCACGATGATATGTGAAAAAGTGGCGCAACCGGGGGCAATCAACGCGACCACCGCGGATGTTATTCCGTCGTTCCGCGCGGGCCAGACCGGCATGTTTTTCACCGGCCCGTACCATATCGCCTTGTTCGATAAAGATCCCGGCAAGGATAAATATGAAGTCGTCACCATCACGGGGCCAAAGAGCGCCGCCACGCTGGCCGAGGGCACCACGGTCTTTCTGATGAAGAACAGTAAGAAGAAAGAGTCCGCCCGTAAATTCATCGAATTCATGATTTCCCAGGAAGGGCAGGAGATTGGCATGGGTAAAGGCAGCCAGCACATTCCCGTCGTTCGTTTGCCGGTTAACCAGCAGGTGGATACTCAGGCGGTGTATAACGACGCCCGCTGGGCGACATTCGCCACTCTCTACGGCGAACATGCCCGCTATGTGCCACAGGTGCCGAACTGGACGCCGATCCGTCAAGTGACGGCCGATGGTTTCAACCGCATTCTGGCGAATTGTAATAGCGATGCTTCCGCCGAACTGAAAAGTCTTAACGAAAAGGTCAACGCCGAGCTGGAAAAACAGCAGGTACTGGCTAAATGATATGGTCTTCGCGCCGCGTTAGGCGGCGCACTGTTAAACCCCCGGCTCCTGTCTCCGGAGCTGCTGCAAGAGCGACAATGACGATGTTAACTTCCCGTCAGAAAAAGAATATGGTGCCCTGGCTGTTTCTTGCCCCGGCGCTGATTATCTTTACCTGGTTTAAGTTTATTCCCATGCTGCAAGGCCTGGTAATGAGCTTTTACAAGGTAAACTTTAACCAGGCTGATGAATGGGTGGGCGTGGCCAACTTTACCCGCGCGTTCGCTGATAGTGAACTTCACTCGGCTGTTTTCAATACCTTCCTTTATGTTGTGGTGACCATGGTCGCTGCGGCCGTTCTTGCCTTTTTTCTGGCAATGCTGCTGGAAGGGCCGGCGCGCCATCTGCGTTTTATCCGTACCGCGATTTTTCTGCCGGCGGTGACCAGCGCGGCCATCGTTGCGGAAATGTGGCGTATCCTGTTTAACCCGACGCCCAATGGCGTTATGAACCATATTCTTAGCTGGTTTGGTATCGCGGATCAGGGGTTCCTGGCCAGTACGGATCAGGCGCTGTGGGTCATCATGTTGCTGCATATCTGGAAAGCGGTGCCTTACAACATGGTGATTTTTATTGCCGGTCTGGCGGGGATCAGCCGCGATCTCTATGACGCGGCCAACGTTGACGGGGCTAACTGGTGGAACCGTCTGCGTTACGTCACGCTGCCGGGAATGATCCCGGCCATCTCGGTGGTATTGATGCTTTCGTTCATTCGTGGATTCCGCGTTTTCGCCGAGGTCTATGCCACGACCGGCGGCGGCCCGTCAAACGCGACCGAAATGATCATGACGCATATCTACAAGCTGGGTTTTGAGCAGTTCGACTATGGTTATGCGTCAGCTGTTTCTTTCCTGCTATTTGCCTTTACCGTGGTGTTGACCATTTGTCACCTCACGCTGAAAAAACGTATCGCGCGTTATTAGGGAGCTGAATATGACGAGTCAACGCTGGGATAGGGTTGGTCGCTGGTTAATTTATGCGTTGTTGCTGGTGGTGTTTGTCGGCCCTTTCTGGGGGATTGTCGCCACTGCTTTCAGCGGTGCGCCGGTGAAACCGGGTGAACTGCTGGCCTGGCCGCATGAATTTTCGCTGGAAAACTTCATTTTCGCCTGGAAGGACATCGGTGTCTGGCGGTATCTGCTCAACTCCATGGTCGTGGTATTTTTTGGCACCATTTTACAGGTGTCGGTTAGCGCCCTGGCCGCTTATGCACTGGCACGCAAAAAATTTATGGGCGTCTCGCTGGTGAGCCTGGTGATCCTTTCCACCATGATGCTGCCGGAAGAGGTGATCGCCATACCGCTTTACATGATCATTAACTGGCGACTGCCGCTGATCGACAGCTCGCTCTATAACACCTACCTCGGGATGATCATGCCGGTAGTCGGTTGGGCGTTCTCTATCTTCGTCCTGAGCGAATTTATGTCGGCGATCCCCAAAGAGCTGGAGGAGGCGGCACGTATCGACGGTGCCAATGAATGGCAGATTTTTTTCCACGTCATTTTGCCGCTGGTCAAGCCGGCGCTCGGAACGGTGGTGACATTTGGTTTCATCATGATTTGGGATCAGTATCTGTTGCCATTGATCGTCATTAATCAGGAAAACATGAACACCATTCCGGTGATCCTGGGTACGTTGCGTACCGACGAAAGTATCACACCGAACATTTTTATTGCCATCACGCTATTGGCGATGCTGCCCAGCATCATTGTTTACCTCGGCCTGCAAAAACATTTTAACCGCGGGATCATGTCCGGCGCGGTCAAAGGATAAGGAGTCAAAAATGGGATCTGTTGTATTGAAGAACGTTTGTAAATCTTACGGTGATGCGCATGTGATTAAGGATGTATCGTTGACGATCCCCGATGGTGAGTTCTGTGTGCTGGTAGGGCCGAGTGGCTGTGGTAAATCCACGTTACTGCGCATGATTGCCGGACTGGAAGAAATTACCGGCGGGCAGGTAGAAATCAACCAGAAAGATGTGACCGATGTCGAACCGAAATTACGTGACATCGCCATGGTTTTTCAAAGCTATGCGCTTTATCCTCAGATGACGGTTCGCGAAAATATGGGCTTTGCGCTGAAGATGGCGAAACTGCCAAAAGCGGAGATCGGCCGTAAAGTTGAGGCGGCGGCGGAACTGTTAGGGCTTGGTGTGCTGCTCGATCGTCTGCCCAAAGATCTTTCCGGTGGTCAGCGTCAGCGGGTGGCGATGGGGCGCGCGATTGTGCGTAATCCACAGGTATTTCTGTTTGACGAACCGCTCTCCAACCTGGATGCCAAACTGCGTACTCAAGTACGCGGGGAAATCCGCGAACTGCATCGCCGTCTGAAAACCACCTCGGTTTATGTCACCCACGATCAAATCGAGGCGATGACCATGGGACAGATGATTGTGGTGCTGCGCGACGGACGCATCGAACAGGTGGGAACACCGCTGGAGCTGTATGACCGGCCGGCCAATCTGTTTGTCGCCGGGTTTATTGGCTCGCCGGAAATTAACCAGCTTAAAGGGGACATTACCCTGCAAGATGGCAATGCATTGTTGCGGCTGGCAGATGGCTCGTCGCTGCAATTACCACAGGGGCTGTCGGTGCGGGACGGGCAACAGGTGGTCTATGCCATCCGGCCGGAACAGGTGAACGTGCTGGCTGAGGAAACCGTGGGGGCGCTGAAGGCTACGATTGCCGCCATTGAAAATACGGGCTCGGATATGCAGCTCTTTTGCCAGACCGGCGGCGGCGCTTTTACCTCCGTCTTTAAGCAACGTCTCGATCTGCGGGAGGGGGAAACCGTCTGGTTACAGCCGAAGCTGGCCGGGATCCATATTTTTGATGCAGCCTCCGGACAGCGTGTTGATAACACCAAAGAATAACAGGAGTGATTGCGGATGAAGTTGTATACCCTGGATATCCACTGTCTGGAGAATGCCAGGCGGAAGTTGCAGCAACCTTTTTCTCCTTTGCAAAAAGCGCTCGCCCGCTTGGTCAATGAGGCTGATAAGTTGCGCAATCAGCCAATGGAAAGCGTGGTATATAAAAAGCTCCGTCCGGTTAGCGGTGATCCCCATGATTATTACAGTCTGGGGACTTACTGGTGGCCGAATCCGCGTCGTCCAAAAGGGTTGCCTTACATCCGGCGAGACGGGCATACCAATCCGCAGTGCCAAAATAATGACACCGATGCTACACGCATTATCCGTATGTGCGAACGCTGCCTGACCCTGGGACTGGCGTGGCATTTTACCGAACACATCAAGTATGCGCAGGCGGCGGCGGAGCAGATCCGCTGCTGGTTCCTGAATACGGAAACCTTGATGAACCCGCATCTTAACTATGGCCAGGCGATACCCGGTATTGTTTCTGGCCGCGGCACCGGGCTGATCGACACGCGGTTGATGTGGATGGTCATCGACACCATCGGGCTGATTGAATCGGCAAAAGTGCTGGATACCGACGATATCATCGCCCTGCACCAGTGGTTTCGCGATTTTAACCACTGGATGTACTACAGCGACGTGGGTCATGCCGAGTATGTCTGGCATAACAATCACGGCACCTGGTATGACGTTCAGCGGGCGGTAAACGCGCTGTTTTACGGTGATAAGGGACTGGTGGCCCGCATCATTCAGCAAGGCATCACGCAACGGATGGCGGCGCAGATCGATCAGGATGGCAAACAGACCATGGAGATGGAGCGGGCAACGCCGTTCCATTCCTCGCTATTCAACCTTGAAGCGCACCTGCTGCTGAACCGCTATGCGGAACATGTGGAATTTGACCGCTGGAATGCGATGCGAGACGGCCGCTGCGTAAAGCTGGGGATTGAGTATCTGATTCCGTTTATCGCCGAGCCCGATCTCTGGCCCTATCGCGATTTACAGGGCATTGTTTGGGACAGCGCGTTGCGCGTGTTGCTACAGTCGATACGGGGCTATCCCAAGGATGCCGCCCGCTATCGTCCAATTCTGGATTCTTTCCCTGACGACACGCTGACCTTAAAAGAACATTTGATATGGTGCTATTAGGCGGGGGAAGGGTGTAATCCCGCCAGGCCGCCTGTAATTTAAATGGCCTAATCCAATCGGCCCCGGTTAGCCCCTCTGATTATGTCAAAAGGTTACACGGTATGTTCCCTATACCGTGCTGTCTTCTTTTCCAACCATGACGGTTATTCCCCGGACTGCAATACGGGCAGAATCAAAACCCATATCTTCATTACCTCGCTTGGCGCTTATTTTACAGATTAATTGGTAATGCATATAGTTATCATTCTTATTAAAAGCCGCTGACTTGTCTGCCCTTATATTCCCCGTACTGCGGGGATTGGCCTGCGGGTGAACGAACGACGCAGCTATTTCATCATTCATTAGTGGGGTAATCATGTCTTATTCGATCACAACGGGGGACGTCACTGGCAGACCCGTACCTGCTCTACTGGCGGTTTGCATCGCCTGCGCGTTATTCGGCGCATCCCGCCATGCACAAGCCGAGACGCCACAGGACACCGTGATTGTTGATGCCACTTCCAGTGACGAGAGCAACGCTGAAAAGCAGGATTACAGCGTTAAAACCACTACCACCGGCACGAAATTACTGTTAGTACCACGTGATATTCCGCAGTCGGTGAGCGTGATCAGCCAGCAGCGGATGAAAGACCAGAACCTGCAATCTATCGGCGAGGTGCTGACCAACACCACCGGCGTATCAGCCCAGATTCAGGATAGCGATCGCGTGGTGTATTACTCGCGTGGGTTCTTCATCAGTAACTATTCCTACGACGACTTACCCACCTCGATAAGCGAAGTGTGGGACTTTGGCGACACCGCCACCGATACCGCCATTTACGATCGTATTGAAGTGGTTCGCGGCGCGAGCGGGCTGATGTCCGGTACCGGCAACCCCTCTGCCTACGTTAACATGGTGCGTAAACACGCCGACAGCCGGGAATTTACCGGTTCGGCCTCCGCCAGCTACGGTAGTTGGGACAAGCAGCGCTATGTTCTCGATCTCTCCGCCCCGCTGACCGAATCCGGCAATGTGCGTGGCCGCATGATTACCGGTTATCAGGATAACGACAGCTGGCTGGATAATTATCATTACCGCAAGAAATTCCTTTACGGCGTGGTTGATGTGGATTTGACCGATTCAACGGCCCTTTCTGTCGGCTATGAATATCAGGAAACGCACAGCGACAGCCCGACATGGGGTGGTTTGCCAACCTGGTACAGCGACGGCAGCAAAACGCACTTCGATCGCAGCTTTAATACTGCGCCGGACTGGGCATATTCCGATAAAGATGCCAGAAAGGTTTTCGCGAGTCTGGTGCAGCGTTTCGGCGACGGCTGGGAAGCGCATATCAACGGTATGCATACGGAAACAAATTTCGATACCAAACTGATGTACAGTGATGGCTACCCGGATAAAGAGACCGGCGCGGGCGTCACCGGTTACGGCGGCTGGAACAGGGGCGAGCGGAAACAGGACGCTATAGACGCCTATGTTCGTGGCTTTGTCGACCTCTTTGGTCGCCAGCATGAAATGATGTTTGGCGGCAGCTACAGCCGTCAGCGCAACCATTATGATAACTCCATGCCTGACAGTCTGTATGGCGCAATCCCGATCGATAACTTCCTGACGTGGGATGGATCGCTGGCCGATCCGCAGTGGACGCCGTGGACGCTTTACAGCAAGGATACTCTGCGTCAGAAATCGGTTTATGGCTCCGCGCGTTTCTCGCTTGCCGATCCTTTGCACCTGATCGTCGGTGCCCGCTATACCGACTGGAACGCGAAATACAATCCGCCCAGCGCTCCGCAAAGCACCTTTACCAGCGATAAGAGTGATGTTACCCCGTATGCCGGTCTGGTATATGACATTAACGATACCTGGTCCGCCTACATGAGCTACACCTCTATTTTCCAGCCGCAGGATAAGCGCGACATCCAGGGACGCTATATCGATCCCACCACCGGCAAAAGCTACGAGGCAGGCATTAAAGCGGATTGGTTTAATACCCGTCTGACCACGTCTCTGGCCATATTCAGAATCGAACAGGATAACGTTGCCCAGTCCACCGGCAATTACATTCCGGGCAGCAGTGAACTTGCCTACGACTCGGTGGATGGCACGGTCAGTAAAGGGGTGGAGTTTGAGCTGAATGGCGCGCTGACGGATAACTGGCAGCTCACCTTCGGCGCGACCCGCTATCTTGTGAAAGATCAAGACGGTACGGCAGTCAACCCCGATCAGCCTCGTACCCAATTGAAATTGTTCACCCGTTATCAGTTGCCTACGCTACCCGAACTGACCGTGGGCGGCGGCGTGAACTGGCAGAACAAAATCTGGAATGCGGTTTCCGGCCCTCAGGGCGATACTCGTGCGGAGCAAGGCAGCTACGGCATCGTCAACCTGTTCAGCCGTTATCAGGTGACGAAAAACTTTGCCGTGCAGGCCAATCTCAACAACCTGTTCGACAAAGAGTATTACGACTACGTATCCCAATACGCCGTCTACGGCGCGCCGCGTAATTTCTCGGTAACCGCCAGCTACAACTTCTGATTTTCTCTGTGTGAGATAAAACCCCGCCTTCATAGAAGGCGGGGTTTTATGGTTGAAGGAAAATGACATGCCGGATGCAAAACCGCGGATAGCCGGGTAATTTTCTGGCCGTGCGTCATGATCATGTTGAATGAGTGCTATCATAAATCCTCCCTCTGTCGGGTATTGCCTGGACGGGATAATGAGAGGGATTTTCTACAGCCAACGTCCGGGCAGCATTAATTTGAGGTCAGGCAATGAGCAAAGGAACAACAGGTAGTGACGCCCCGTTTGGAACATTGTTGGGGTACGCGCCGGGCGGTGTAGCGATTTATTCATCAAATTACAGAAGCTTGGATCCGCAAAACATGCCGGATGACGCCTCGTTTCGTAGCTATATCGATAACGAATATATGGGGCATAAATGGCAGTGCGTCGAGTTTGCCCGTCGTTTTCTGTTTTTGACCTATGGCTTCGTCTTTACCGACGTCAGCATGGCGTATGAAATCTTCTCTCTGCGCTTTTTGCGCCAGGTCGTTAATGACAATATTCTGCCTTTACAGGCCTTTGCCAACGGTTCTCGTCGCGCACCGGCGGCGGGTTCGCTGCTTATCTGGCAAAAAGGCGGCGAGTTTAAGGATACCGGTCACGTGGCGGTGATTACCCAGCTATTGGGCAATAAAGTTCGCGTCGCCGAGCAGAACGTGATTCACACACTCTTACCGCAAGGGCAGCAGTGGACGCGCGAGCTGACGCTGGAAGTGACCGACGGCCATTACACTATTCTCGACACTTTCGATGACACTACTATCCTCGGCTGGATGATTCAGACCGACGAGACGGAGCACAGTCTGCCGCAGCCGATCATTCCCGGAGAGGCGCTGGCCATTCACGGCGCGCGGCTGGACAATCAAGGCCAGTTCGCCGGCAAGTGGCTCAACGAGCAGGACCCCTTGCAGATGGCCTATGTGGAGGCGAATGGCGGCCATTTTATCAACCAGGATCCCTATCAATATTTCACCATTACCGAATGCGCCGAGCAGGAACTGATCAAGGCGACCAATGAGCTGCATCTGATGTACCTGCACGCTACCGATAAAGTGATGAAAGATGACGATTTACTGGCGCTTTTTGATATCCCCAAAATTCTCTGGCCGCGTTTACGGCTTTCCTGGCAGCGGCGTCGACACGATATGATCACTGGCCGCATGGATTTCTGCATGGATGAGCGTGGCCTGAAAGTCTATGAATACAATGCGGATTCCGCTTCCTGCCACACCGAAGGCGGACTGATCCTCGAACAGTGGGCCCGCAAAGGGGGCTTTGGCAAAGGGAATAATCCGGCGGAAGAGTTATTAGGCGAGCTGACCGGCGCGTGGAAGCACAGCCTGGCGCGACCCTTTGTCCACATCATGCAGGACAAGGATCTGGAGGAGAATTACCACGCCCAGTTTATGCAACGTGCCCTGACGCAGGCCGGTTTTGACAGCAAAATTATTTATGGGCTTGATGAGCTGCGCTGGGATGCCGCCGGGCAACTCATCGATAGCGATGGCCGGCTGGTTAACTGCGTCTGGAAAACATGGGCCTGGGAGACCGCGATAGAACAGGTGCGTGAGGTCAGCGCAACCGAATATGCGGCGCTACCGATCCGTACCGGGCCCCCGGATAACGAGATCCGTCTGATCGATGTGCTTCTGCGTCCCGAAGTGATGGTCTTTGAGCCGCTGTGGACGGTGATCCCCGGCAATAAAGCGATTCTGCCGGTGCTTTGGTCGTTGTTCCCGCATCATCCCTATCTGCTGGATACCGATTTTGAGGTGACCGACGCACTGGCGAAAACCGGTTACGCTATCAAACCGATTTCCGGACGCTGCGGCAGCAACATTGACCTGGTCAGCCACCATGATGAAGTGCTCGATAAAACTTCCGGCAAGTTCGTCGATCGGAAAAATATCTACCAGCAGCTGTGGTGTCTGCCCAATGTCGCCGGAAAGTACATTCAGGTCTGTACCTTTACCGTTGGCGGCAATTATGGCGGCGCCTGCCTGCGCGGCGATGATTCGCTGGTCATCAAAAAAGAGAGTGATATTGAGCCGCTGATTGTGCTGAAAGATAACCAGAGGTAGCGCCGGGGCGGCGTGCGTTGCCGCTGAAAAGGACGAGCCTCATGGATGAGGCTGCCACGATAATTTCGTCATGGGGTTTTAGTTCTCTATGCGATTCCTCTGTACCATCGAGAGAATCACATGGAACAGTTCATCCTTTGCCTGCTGTTCCGTAATAACCCCTTGAACCGTTGCATAAGATAACCCTTCGGCGGAACCGAGCATTGCCCGAAGCGCTGCGTCATGAAGCGGCTGATCACCGCAGAACGGTGCAAATAGTTTGCGACATTTCTCCGTAAACGTAGTGGCGTAATCCTGTCTGATTTGTTCAAGTTCGGGAGTTCCGGTGAGCGCCGCCATTACGTTGGGCATTTCACGCCCCTGGAGCAGCACGCACTCAACGTATGATGTGGCAATGACCGACGCCAGTTGCTCAAGCACTGGCTCTGTATTTCGGATAATTTCATCCATCTGCGCCGTCTGGCGATGATCAAATTCTTTATAGAGTGCGGCGAGCAGCCCCGAACGGCTGGTAAAATGATCGTAAACCACGGGTTTCGTCACGCCTGCTCGCTCCGCCAGGCGCCCTAGCGTGAGCGCTTCTGTACCTTCTTCCCGGATAATCCGCCATGCGGCTTCTATCAGCTGTACATGGCGCTCTTCTCTTGATAAACGCTGTCGTGCGCGCGGTATGGGCATTGCCGATATTTCCTGTTGACATGATTATATACCAAAGGTAACTTACTATTGGTAGGTTACTGTTAGTATATAAGACTAACTCTGGCGCCGTTTCATCGCAATAGGGAGTCCTCGAATGCATGCATTAATTGTGGTTTCTCATCCTCTTAATACCTCACTGACCCATAGTGTCGCTACCGTAGTAGCGAAAGGGATCGCTGAATCAAATCCGGAAAATACGTTTGAAATAGCGGATCTTATGCAGGAAGGGTTTAATCCGAGTTTTTCTGCGCCAGATGTGGCTGCTTTTCAGCAAACAGGCAAAACGCCGCCCGATGTCGTTGCGCAGCAGTCGCGTATCGACAACGCGGATGCGCTTGTTCTGGTATTTCCGATCTATTGGTGGTCAATGCCGGGGTTACTCAAAGGGTGGATCGATCGCGTTTTTTCAAACGGCTGGGCCTATGAAGACACTGCGGATGGAAACGTGGTAAAGAAACTGGGACATTTGCCGGTACATATTATTGCACTGGGCGCCGCCGACCAAGGGACATTCGAAAAGCACGGTTATTTCGATGCCTTTAATGCACAGATAGCACACGGGATTTTTGACTATTGCGGTGCGCCGGTGGTGACCTCTGAAATGCTGCTGATGCCGGAGTTGAAAACACCCGAGGCTTGTCTCGAAGCCGGACGCAATATTGGAAGGCGTATTTTCCAGGATGCCAACATATCGTGATGTAATGACATTGGCGTTACATGTGTTGTATGATTAATATCCAGAGAGCATGCCAGAGGGTAACATTATGCCAGCGACCAACAGCGTTTCAGTTAAACGCGAGACATTGAATTTACGCGTCAAGCCCGCCGAGCGCGATCTTATCGATCGTGCGGCGAAAGCCAGAGGGAAAAACCGTACTGATTTTGTGCTGGAAGCCGCGCGTGCCGCCGCAGAAGAAGCGTTGATCGAACAACGCCTCATTATGGCAGATCCTGAAGCCTATCAGGAATTCCTTGCCCGCTTGGATCAGGCCCCCTCTCCGAATACCGCTCTGCGTAAAACCATGCAAACGCCCGCGCCGTGGGAACAGAAAAAATGATCTCCGCCCCTGAGCCTCTCCACGCCGAACATGTACTTTCCTCATTCTGTTGCGGTGTGGACTCTATGGATAACTGGCTGAAACAGCGGGCGATGAAAAATCAGCTAACGGGCGCATCCCGTACATTCGTTTGCTGCGACGGCTCAAAGGTGCTGGCGTATTACTCACTGGCCTCCAGTGCCGTGGCAACGCTTGCCTCCCCCGGACGCTTTCGCCGTAATATGCCCGATCCGATTCCAGTTGTGGTGCTGGGCCGTCTGGCGGTGGATAAATCATTACGTGGTCAGGGGGTTGGGCGGGCGTTGGTGCGTGATGCCGGGCTACGGGTTATTCAGGTGGCAGAGACTATCGGTATTCGCGGGATGTTGGTTCATGCGTTGTCTGATGAATCGAAAGAGTTTTACCTGCGGGTGGGGTTTGAGTCTTCGCCGATGGATCCAATGATGTTGATGGTGACGTTGGGGGATTTGGTGGATAGCCTTTAATTTTAAAGTGTCACTGTGCTCGGAAAACTTAAAAAGTGCGTGTGTAAGTATCTCGGTAAACCGCACCATTTCACTTTTTGAGGTATATTTTGAAAGTTTATTTGATGAGATCGCTATACCTAGAGTAATGCTATTGATGCCTTTCAAATCCCCCAAAACATAAGGTTAATCGCATTTTTAATCTCATCCGCGCAGTTGCCAAGATCCGCGATAGCTTCGCCAATGACTTCAACGGGAACGCTTGATAGTTCAGTTGTCATCAGTCGATAATGCTCGCCGTTGATGAGGATCTGAGGGAACAATGTTTTATTCACTTTCTCAGACAGGTGATGCGATTCTATAAACGGAATGACCATACGTCGCTTTGGTGTCTCAACAATATCACTTTGCACATCGACAAATATTTTGTAGTGGCTGGCCCGTTTGTATTGATAAACAATGAATTGCATGATCACCAGTTCCTGTTTTCATCAGCGAAGGAGCCATTCTGTGTGATAAATCTGGCGACTTCTTCCATCCCTTCACGGTTCTCTTTCTTCCACTGCTCCGCCTTGATACGGCGTGCTTCCTTACCGATGACATCATTCACCAGGCCAGAAATATTGATTCCAGCAGCACTCAGAACCTGATAATTGTCTTTGTCCACGGTAACGCTAACGCGGTGTTTCATCGTTTCGCTCCTCTTTAATACATACTGAAAGTGTATACTTCAAGTGTGTGATCGGCAATGAATCAAATCGAACTGAATGGCCCTCAATCTGACCCCAAATTTTCCGAATACGAAGGGATAAAGCAAAACGTATCGGGAAAGATTTTATGATAACCTATTGAATTACATGAATATATTTATTGATAAGGAGGCATAAAAAGAAAAGGTGGCGACTCGGAACTATATCCACCATTAACGTGCTGTTTGTTATTGGTTTAGTTGCTAAATTCTTGAAACAGCGCTCCCACTAGGGTCCCCATAAAAAATCGCTTTGTTTTTGTGAGAGTCATCACGAAAAATCGTTGTTTAAGGGTTGGGGGCTTTGTTATGTGTCCAAGTCTGCATATAACGCCAGAATGGGTTGGTTTAGATTATGACTCAAAAGTCGCCTCTTAATGGACAAATATCAAGATTTTCAAACCAGTATATCCTTCACTCAGAAATCACAAACCGCTCCTCACCGTACCAGCATTGCGAATGCTCCAAATCCACGAATTTACTCTCATCGTTAATAAGCTCCTGAAGGGCACTTAATCCTTCTTCTGTTTTTCGGGCCGCAAGATGTGATTCCAGATCGTCCCACCATAGCTCGGCGCAACCATCAAAATCGACGGGAGATGAATTCCTTGTCTGTTGAAGTGCTGATTGCGCTGCATTGTTCGCAAGGGGAACGGTCTGGATATACTTGCGAATACCAAGACGTTCAGCGTGTTTAATCACCAATGAAGCGTGGTGATCGTGCCAGTAATGATCAAATTCTTCTCGCGTTAAATGGGCACGCCTTTTGACATACATAACTAATTTTAACATGTCGCTATTCCTGTTATTTAGAGAGTTGAAAGCTTACACTCTGACAGTGGTGTCAGAGTCAAGGGGATGTTGTGCAAATTGGAAAACTGGCGGCACTGACGGGCGTTAGCATTCTTTATTTTTTATAGGATACAAAGGACGATTTTTCCGATATTTCAGGATTAACTGATACGATTAATTAGTCATTCGAACTCAATTGTGGTGATGCGCCCCTTCCAGAATGGCAAGATCTTACCTTTTGCTATGCGGGATATTTCAAAAGCGTATGGAATCATCATTCCCGCAACCAGACGATAGTCGCTGCGTGATACATGTTCTCCTGAGCCATGATACGGCGTTGTCAAATCGCCATCCTGCCCGGCGTTAAAACTCACAAGCCTGCCATCGGCCTGGAAAGTTGCAATTAGTGATTCTTCAAGCCCAAAACCGGAAACGATCGCCTTAGCGTGGTCATCATCAATTGCCTCCCAGCGTACCGGGCCTCCGGGAAGCAGCGCTACTGGATAAAGCGGGCTTTCCAGCAACCAACGTCGCAGTGAAGTACGATTTAACGCTTGTGTGGAATTTTCATTCATGACAGTAAGCGTTGACACGATTTTAGCTCGCATTTCCATGTGCCCGTCAGCAAAAAAATCGTAAGCCCTTGCCCACAAGCAGCAACCTACAGGTGTGGTGGCGGCAAACATCATCGCCGGTGTTTGTGTCGCAATTATCTGCGTTGCGGTCGTGGGCTCAAATTCTGAGGTTAGCGGGCGTCGAAATTCGCCCTCAGCTGCTATCTTCACAACCCGATAACGAATATTCTTTTCTGGTATCGCAAACGCGAAATATCGCTGAACGGGTTCTGGTAAGGTTTTCATTGCATCCGAATTGATATTATTTGGCTCATTTCGATTGGCGACCTGGCGAACCGATTCGAAATGAGCGGTGATTTCGCGTTCCGTCAACAGGGTGGAAATTCCAATCCAGGTGGCAAGAGCAATGATGGGCACGAAGAGAAACCGGAGATAGCGGCGCATAGAATATTCCTGTTAGTATGATTTATATATCATCGGTCTTTTCAGCCCGGGTTAGTTGAATAAAAGACATGATGGAATTAACGACGCTGGCGGCAGCCTTAGTATCCGGCTTAGTCTGGGCAGGTGCTCTTCCCTGAAGAAGCAATGACGCTGCGCCATGAACAGCCGACCACAAAACAAATGCGATGTGTGCGGCATCCATCCCCGATAAATACCCTTTCTTCTGACAGGCAGTGACGGCCGAGCGTAAAATTGTAAGGCATTCCGCACCAGGATCGGTAGCAAAGGGATCGCTGGATAACCCTTTAACGAGCGGGGGGGAAAACATAAGTCGATAAAGCCCGGGGCGTTCAAAAGCAAAACGTAAGTAGGTGAGTCCACCTTCACATAATTGATTAAGAGGGTCGCTGGCGTTTTTATTGGCGACGGCTAATTTTTCCTGCAACAAGATACGAAAACCTTCGTTATGTACCGCAATTAAAAGCGCATCCTTGCCAGCAAAATAGGCATAAAGAGCGGGAGCCCTACACCCTACCGCAGCAGCGACATCAGCAAGAGTAATGACCTGTGCATCCCGCTCATCAAGCAGGCGAATAGTTTCCCTGATTGCCTGACCCGGAATATCGAGCTGCTGGTCTTTTCGTGGTCGTGACATGGAGGACCTTATATCGGATTTAAATTAATTCAATTAAATTAATGTTGTTAATTTAATTTGTCAAACAAATCCTCATGGCACTATTGGTAAGGGGTGGCCCATGCATTTTGTTGTTGAATGTAACATGCTGATCTTACCCAGCAACGGTGGACACAGCCTTAAGCGAGATTTCTTTCCTCAAATTGCACCGGGCTTAGCCCAGCAGTGGCGCTATGCCGCCGATGTCGGTTGTAATCTATCTCGATATACTCGAATACCGCCGATTTTATCTCCTCCCGCGTAGCGACGTCCGCTTCCGTTTGCACAATGTCAAACTCGGCCCGAAACCAATCACCTGATTGCGCATTCTGGCGCGCTCATCGATTGTGGCCTGGGATATATCACGTCCATTCAGCAGAAGATGTCCGGCCGTGGGTTGGTCAAGCGGGCCAATGATATTCAGCAAAGTGCTTTTACCAGAACCGGACGCGCCGATCGATAATGGCGCAACTCTCTCCGGGGAACACAGAGAAAGAAATATTCTGGAGCACCGGCAAAGCCCCCCGCTCTGAATAATAGCTATGGGAAATATGCTCCAGCTTAATCATTAGACATCCACCACGATTATCTTATTAACCTTCCAGGTTATATGCAAAATGACGTGCATCACATTTGCTTAAAGAGATGCGACCTGTATTAATGAGCCGCATCTCGATTTAATAAAAATCAACTCCAGTTAATCGCATCTAGGTAAGACTGAGGCTGTGTGTTCATGTAACTGACAATTTTGTCAAAAATATCTGCGGGATCGGTTCCTTTAGCTGTTTCCTCGTTGTAAATCGCTGTTCTTCCGGCTAATACAGATACACTGAGTTCGTTAAAAGCGGCGGATGAAGCGGAAGTTACTGGCTGTCCCGTCGAAGAGTAAGTTACTCCATGAATGCCATCCGGGCTGTTAGCGATGGAGCACAGTTCATAATCCGAAGTAGTGGCCAATGTTTTAACAACATTGGCCACCTCATCTTTATCGCTCTTATTATGCAAGAACTCTGACATGCTGGCGCTATAAGATGAAGATTTTATGCTGGATGATTTAGTAAAAGAAGACGAGATGACGGTACTTTCATCGGCACTATCATTATCTGAAGAGATCTCATTTAATACTGCTGAAAAAGAAACTCCGTCATCTGTTTTTTTCGTGCCGACAGTCGATATCTGATCGGCGATACTGGAACTCGAAGAGGTTACGCCACTAATACTCATTTTCAGTTTCCTTATGTTGAAGTGATATCTGCACAACTTATTGTCAATATGACATATTGACAATAAGTTGTGCAGAGCCAGTCGCAACAGTAGAGAAAGATGATGAACTATTGATACGATATTTCAGATAGAAAGGTGTAGAAAGGGCTTTTCCATCAGTATTGAACGCAGTAGTGGTTCCACTCTTTGCGTTCGTTACATTAAGACAAGTGTTGTCATCACCATGACATAACCAAGCAATAAACGTTCCTTTTGATGGAATTTTTCCGTTTATCGTATATTTCCAGATCACATTATAAAGTTTGGCATTTGAAGGGAATGTGGCATAGGAAGGGATCGTGAAATCGGTTTTAACCCAAAAGTTAGGGGTGGAAATATTTCTGGCTACAACTTCCGAACTGTATCCACCGTCTGCATGGGCTTGCAAGCTGCCGAGCATTAAGGCACACGCCATTGTTTTTACCAAAACGGAAGCATATTTCATACCTTTCATATACAGCTCCTTTACATTTTTCATTGAGTGTGTAAGAAATAAAGGGAGCGTTCAGAATTCTGTGTCACGGTAAAATATTACAGCGTAATCACGTTATTCAGTCGCCCATCAAAATAAATGGCTAACTGCGACAATGTCAAATTCCAGTTCTGGAGCGGCTGATCTTGCCAATCAGCGGGAAAACATGCAGCTCCAGCGAACGCAGGATCTTTGCCGCGTGATGCTCCGTCCAGCGGATATTCCCCGCCAGCCACTTGCGGGCAACCTCTTCAAAGGTATTACCGCTTTTCTTCGCCTGCTTCTCCTGTTGCTTCTTTACCCCCGGATCGTCACCCGCGCTGAGTATGGCTCTGGCTTCCTCGCGCAGCTTACGCGCATTCGCCAGCGTCACGGTCGGGTAAGCGCCAAACGCCAGCTTCTTCTCCTTGCCGCCGAAGCGGTACTTGAGTTGCCAGAGTTTAGAGCCGTTAGGTTTAATCAGCAGGTATAAGCCCTGCGCGTCGCTGAGTTTATAAGGTTTGTCGATGGGCTTGGCGTTACGGATGGCGGTATCGGTGAGTGGCATATGGCATAGCGGGGGCTCCAGAATTTATCGAACCAACAGGCCCCCAATTAAGCCCCCAAAAACTCTGGATGTCAAAAAACCTGACGGAACTTTTCAGTACCATCAGGTTTCTTTAACTTACTGATTTTTTAACGTTTCAGGACGTATAGAGACGCCATGAAACTAAATTTTGGTGCCCGGACTCGGAATCGAACCAAGGACACGAGGATTTTCAATCCTCTGCTCTACCGACTGAGCTATCCGGGCAACGGGGCGCATTAAACCGTATTGGCTGCATGTCGTCAATGTGTTTCTGTCACAAACCCGCGTGCTTGCTCTATTTTCAGGCAAAAACGGTGTTCTTTCACCGTTTCGTTTCTCCTTTTCGTGCATCAGTATGGCTACGGTTTGATTCGCGCCGCGGTTTTTGGGCAACGTCATATTTTGCGGTAAAAAGGTGGTTTGCCGTTTCTTGAATTTGATGAAAAATAATGCCAATATTGCGCGGTTTTCAACTTTCTATTCATCTGAACTCCCTGTTCACCTGTGGCTAAAGAGGGCTGCTGATATGTCGGATTCATTGTGCATGGCGCAAAATCAGCGCGCCGGATCTTTGATGATGTCATGGCGTTTTTCCCGTTTTAGCCGCGTTGTTCGTTTTCCCTGTCGATTATCCTTTGCCACCATGCGGTGAGGCGTTCGTACGCTCGCTGTTAGGCATGAGTAAAAATAGAGTTTCCCTCTGATTTTACTGATGTCTATCGGATGGTGCTGGCTCCAGTTTTTCCATTCTTAACCTACAGTCATGATTGTGGGCGTCATACGCCTGTCGTGACTGATTGACATTGTGATTGGTCGGGATTGCTATCCCTGCGCCGTGTCTTCCGGGCACGTACACTCATCCTTAACCGTTTGGGTTTGGTTAAATGAAACAGTTAAAAATTGCGGCTAATGTGGCGGTTGCCCGTCGTTTAATCACTACACGTGAAATTGTCGCGCTGAGTCAGACTGACTTTACTGATGTGGCGGCAGTGGTTGTTTCCGTTGAGGAAGCCCGTAGCGGGATTCTGTCAATATTGCATCACACCGGCTTTACCATTCCTGCCTTTGTCGTCAGGGAGAATGACGCGGATTCACTGGCTGAAATGTTGCCGACGGGCAGCGAGTGGTTACTGTTGGATGCTGCTGGCGAGCATGCGGATGTGCTGGAACATGCTGCGCAAGGCTATCAGGATGCGTTGCTGCCGCCATTTTTCGATACGCTGACCAAGTATGTCGAGATGGAGAATACGACCTTCGCTTGTCCGGGCCATCAGGGAGGGCAGTTTTTCCGCAAACATCCTGCCGGGCGGCAGTTTTTTGATTTTTATGGCGAAAATATTTTCCGTTCAGATATTTGTAATGCCGACGTCAAGTTGGGCGATTTGCTGATTCATGAAGGGGCCGCGAAAAAGGCGCAGAAGTTTGCCGCACGCGTGTTTAACGCCGATAAAACCTATTTTGTTCTGAATGGGACTTCGTCGGCGAATAAGGTGGTGACCAACGCATTGCTGACCCGCGGCGATTTAGTGCTATTCGATCGCAACAACCATAAGTCGAATCATCACGGCGCACTGATTCAGGCTGGGGCCACGCCCGTTTACCTGGAAACGGTGCGTAATCCTTTCGGCTTTATCGGTGGGATTGATGCGCACTGTTTTGATGAAGCCTATCTGCGTAATCTGGTGCGTGACGTCGCGCCGGAACGTGCCGATGAACCGCGTCCGTTCCGTTTGGCGGTGATTCAGCTTGGCACTTATGACGGCACGATTTATAACGCGCGTCAGGTGGTCGACAGCATCGGACATCTGTGTGATTACATTCTGTTTGATTCCGCGTGGGTGGGATACGAGCAGTTTATTCCGATGATGGAACAGTGTTCGCCACTGCTGCTTGATTTGAATGAAAACGATCCGGGGATCTTTGTTACCCAGTCGGTGCATAAACAGCAGGCCGGCTTCTCCCAGACTTCGCAGGTGCATAAGAAAGATACGCACATCAAAGGGCAAAAGCGCTTTTGCAACCATAAGCGATTCAATAATGCGTTCATGTTGCATGCTTCCACCAGTCCGTTCTATCCGCTGTTCGCGGCGCTGGATGTGAATGCCAAAATGCATGAGGGTAACAGCGGACGCCGCCTGTGGCTGGACTGTGTGAAGCTCGGCATCGATGCGCGCAAGCAGCTGCTGTCGCGTTGTTCTTTGATCAGGCCGTTTGTCCCTACCACGGTGGCGGGGCTTCCCTGGCAGGATCATGATACGGACGTGATTGCACATGACGTGCGCTTTTTCAACTTCGAACCGGGCGAGAAATGGCACTCGTTTGAGGGATACGCGCAGGATCAGTATTTTATCGATCCTTGTAAATTGCTGTTAACGACGCCGGGAATTGATGCGATCAGCGGCGAATATACCGATTTTGGTATTCCCGCCACGATCCTGGCAAATTATTTGCGTGAGTACGGCATTATCCCTGAGAAATGCGATCTTAACTCGATCCTGTTCCTGCTGACGCCTGCGGAAGACAGCCTGAAAATGCAGCGTCTGGTGGAGGCTCTGGTTTATTTTGAGGCAATGATTGCCCGTGACGCGCCGCTGAGCGAGGTGTTGCCGAGTCTGTATCAAAAGTATGAACAGCGTTATCGCGGCTATACGCTGCGTCAACTCTGTCAGGAAATGCATGACTTTTATGCCAGCCACCAGGTGAAAGATCTGCAAAAAGCGATGTTCCGTAAGGCATCACTGCCGCAGGTGGCCATGTTGCCGCAGGATGCAAATAGCGCTTTTGTTCGTGGTGAGATTGAACTGGTGCCAATTGCGCAGGTTGAAGGCCGCATCGCGGCAGAAGGCGCGCTGCCTTATCCGCCGGGCGTGCTGTGCGTAGTGCCGGGGGAAATCTGGGGCGGGGCGGTTCAGCGCTATTTCCTGGCGTTGGAAGCGGGGATTAACCTGCTGCCGGGATTTTCCCCCGAATTACAGGGCGTTTACAGCGTAGCCGAAGAAGATGGCACTAAACGTCTGTATGGCTATGTGATCGAGCAGTAAAAGCCCGGGCTTACAGGGAGGTACTTGCAGCGTTATCGCCGCTCATCGCGTTTGTCATCAACCTCGCCTCGGGTTAACGAGGCGTTTATCTTTTCGCACCGTTGGGCGCTCTTGTTTTCGAGAGGATTTTTATTTTTCCTGCGTTGACGGCTGCAATTCCGCATCCTCTTCTGCCTGTCGCAAAATCGCTTTGGCAACCCACTGCGTAACATCCTGAATGCCGTTTTCGTCCAGATCCCAAATATCTTTCAAAACCAGAAAAACCTCGGAACCATAAATGAGCGACAGTGCATGAATCACGCGCTGTTGTGCTTCGGCGGAGATTTTACCTGTTAACGGTTCCACCGCTATTTTGAGCAGGCGTTTACGGTTACCGCGTTCCAATTTTTCAGTGGTGACGCGATTGGAACGACGGTTGGCCCACTGCTGAAGTGAGAGTTGCAATGCGGCGCGCAACGCGCCTTCGTGTTGCAGCATCCGCGGATAGGCAAAGTGCAATAATTCTTCAACCCGTTGCCTGGCATCAGGCTGAGTGGGATGCCACGACAGCACCGGACCCAGACTTTCGCCAACGACGGCGGAAACCAGTGCGCTTTGCGTGGGGAAATACCGATATGCCGTGGCGCGTGAAAGTTGAGCCGCATTGGCAACGTCGGTGATCGAGGGAAAAATTCCCTGATCGAACATGTTAATCGCCGTATCGACGAGCAGTCGGCGGGTTCTTGCTCGTGTAGATGTTAGTTTGTTATCCCTTTCAGTCACATAGACCTCATTTTATTTGCGGGCCGGACGGGAGAGCGCCATTGTCCAAACTATAACAAGATGAGTGATTCTTGCACCACGTCAAGCTTTTTTCTAACAGAAACAATAAGGGAAGAAGATTAAATGAGACTTGGGTCTCATTTGGGGATTTAACGGTTGTTTTTTTGATACTGTAGTCTCAATATGATTTAAAAATAATCTATCTATTTTTGCTTTTAAATAATTAATAACAATATCAGTAGCTAATAATTCCCATTACTGGTGAGAGGAATACCCTATGGAAAAGGTAGTTGGTAGCGTTTACATTGCAACAACATCAGATACTAAAGGGAAAGAACAGAATTATGTCCGCGATCTGATCGCAGCGACAGGTCTGAAAACGGTCACGGTAGACTTATCGACAACATCACCGTCGGCTGCCTCTCCGGCGGATATTAGCGCCTCAACGGTTGCCGCTTACCATCCACAAGGCGCAGAAGCGGTATTTTGCGGCGATAGGGGGCGGGCGATTAACGCAATGGCCGTTGCCTTTGAGCGTTTCATTCTGTCACGTCGCGATATCGCCGGATTGATTGGGCTGGGCGGCTCGGGCGGTACGGCGCTGATTACGCCGGCGATGCAGGTTTTGCCCATTGGTTTACCAAAGCTGATGGTATCGACGATGGCATCTGGCGACATTTCCGGTTATATCGGCGCCAGTGATATCAGCATGATGTATTCCGTGACCGATGTTGCTGGCCTGAACCGCATTTCCCGCCAGGTGTTGGGTAATGCCGCGCACCAGATTGCCGGAGCCGTGAAATTTCATATTCAGGAAAGCCACGACGATAAGCCGGCCATCGGTCTGACCATGTTTGGCGTCACTACCCCCTGTATTCAGGCGACCAGTAAAGCGCTGGAAGAGGAATTTGACTGTCTGGTGTTCCATGCAACCGGTAGCGGCGGCAAGGCGATGGAGAAGCTGGTGGACAGCCATCTGCTGGCCGGAGTGCTCGATCTGACCACGACGGAAGTATGCGACCTGCTGTTTGACGGCGTACTGGCCTGTGGGCCGGAGCGCTTTGATGCCATTGCCAAAACGCAGGTGCCTTATGTGGCGTCCTGTGGCGCGCTGGATATGGTGAATTTCGGTGCGCCGGCCAGCGTACCGGAGAAATACGCCAACCGGCTGTTTTATAACCATAACGCTCAGGTCACGCTGATGCGCACCACGGTGGCAGAGAATATAGCTATGGCGCAATGGATCGGGGAGAAACTCAATCGCTGTGAAGGCGAAGTGCGATTCTTGATCCCGGAAGGCGGTTTTTCCGCCCTGGATGCGCCGGGTCAGGCTTTCTGGCATCCCGAAGCGCGCGATGCCTTTATCAAGACGCTGGAAGATACTGTTCAGCAAACAGAAAAACGGCGGATCGTGCGTCTGCCATTCCATATTAACGATCCTTTATTCGCCAACGCCGCCGTTGAGGCGTTCCGCGCAATACTTAACTAAAAGGGGAACATGATGTCTGCGATAAGTCGTCAGCAGTTGTTAGCAAAATTCAGAGAGATGATTGCTCGCCGGGAACCTATTATTGGCGGTGGCGCGGGAACCGGGCTTTCCGCAAAGTGCGAGGAGGCGGGTGGGATTGATTTGATCGTGATTTACAATTCCGGTCGTTACCGCATGGCGGGGCGCGGTTCACTGGCCGGTCTGCTGGCATACGGTAACGCCAATGAAATCGTGGTGGATATGGCGAAAGAGGTGCTGCCGGTGGTGCGTCATACGCCCGTTTTGGCGGGCGTGAATGGCACTGACCCGTTCTGCCAGTTCGATAAATTTCTGGATGATCTGAAGGCGTTGGGTTTTTCCGGCGTGCAGAACTTTCCGACCGTCGGCCTGATTGATGGTAACTTCCGCGCCAATCTGGAAGAGACGGGGATGGGATATGGGCTGGAAGTCGAAATGATCCGCCTGGCGCATGAGAAGGACATGCTGACCACGCCTTATGTGTTCAGCGCCGCCGATGCGGTTGCGATGACGGAAGCGGGAGCGGACATTATTGTGCCGCATATGGGGTTAACCACCGGCGGTAATATCGGTGCGGAAACCGCGCTTACGCTGTCGGACTGTGTCCCGCTGATTAACCAGTGGGCTGAAGCGGCCAAAGCCGTGCGTAAAGACGTGATTGTGCTGTGTCATGGCGGGCCGATTTCAACGCCTGAAGATGCGCAGTACATCATGGACAACTGCCCGCAGTGTGATGGGTTCTATGGCGCAAGCTCAATGGAACGGCTGCCGACAGAAGTGGCGTTAACGGCCACGACGCAACAATTCAAAAATATTAAACGTTAATTTTCCGACACCATTTGGCGTCAACACCAGGTATTGAGCTAAGCCTCTGGAGATATGACTCCAGAGGCTTTTTTAGCGGCTTTAGCGGCGGTAATTTTTCTGCGCGGTATTCACCTTGTACAGATAGCGTCGGGATTCGGCTGACGGATGTTTGGTCGTCAGCGTATCGTATACCTCGCCCGGCGACATTTTGTTGATAACACTGACCGCCCGATTTCTATCGCTGGAGAATACCCGCAGTACGCTGCCTGCGCCGCCGTTGTAGGCGGTGATCACGGCGTAACGCCGCGAGGTTGGATTCTCGATGCCAACCAGATAGCTGTTTTTCAGAATCGACAGATAGGCAGTACCTGCATCGATATTATTTTCCGGATCGAACAGATAGCTGCGGCTCGGCTGACCCCATTTCCCTTTCATTTTGAAGACATCGCGGCCTGCGCTGTGCTGGACCACCTGCATCAAACCGAGTGCGTCAGAGCGGCTTACCGCATAAGGGTTGAAGCTGGATTCTGTCTGCATGATGGCCAGAATCAACGACTCTTCAATGCCATAGCGATCGGCAGCTTTACGCACCAGCGGCAGATATTTGTGCGCACGTTTATCCAGATGGTTGGGAACCAGTTGAATCGTGACGGACCAGATAATATGCAGCCCGGAGTTCCGTTTCTGCAAACGGTTCTGGAGCAGATAATCCGCAAAACTGGCGGCTCGGCCTTCCCAGCGGATCGGCTGACCCGTGTTATCCAACACCTGACCGTACAGCATCGGCTCCCGGCTGATCTGAATATCATTGGCGTCCGAGTAAAGATCGGTATTGGTGGCGTCGTCACCCATCAGCAGGGTAGTAATAATCGCCTGACGCAGGCTGGCGACGGAATCGGTTGCCGAAATGGTTTCAATGGTGATGGTACCGGCATCGAAGTTAATGTGGCTACGAGTCTGGTATTGGTCGGTATATTTTACGTAATCTTTCGGCCCGGCGATCAGGACTTCGTTCATGCCCCAGATATTCTCAATGTTATGGGCGAATTGCCCCATCAGAATATCAAAGGCGTTGGTATCCTTGATAAATGCTTCATTGTCAGCGCTACCTTTGTTTCCTGAGCAGGAAACCAGTAACGGTGCGATAACCAGCAGAGCTAAAATTTTCTTCATATAAAAAGCCGTGTCGGAATAAAGACGTAACAGGGTCCGCAGACCCTGCGGTATCAATGACTCGGAGGCGTATAGCCTTCGATATTCACGTCCTTACCTTCAAACAGGAATTTGATCATTTCCTGTTCCAGCAGCTTACGATCGGCGACATTCATCATGCTGAGTTTCTTTTCGTTAATCAGCATGGTTTGCTTGGTTTGCCATTGCGCCCAGGCCTCTTTGGAGATCTCGTTATAGATGCGTTTCCCCAGATCGCCCGGATATAGCTGAAAATCCTGCCCTTCGGCATCGCGTTGTAAAAAAGTGCAAAAAATCGTTCTGCTCATGCTTCTTCCTCATCAATTGCGCAGGAATGTAATTGTGCTGACTGCGGTTGGGTCAACTCCCGTAGCAGGCGTTCAACCGGGGTAGCCAATCCGACCGAAGGCGGTTGCGCTAAGTTATACCAGAGACCTGCGCCTTCATCCATGCAGACCCCTTTGGGCGAGATATCCATTGTTGAGACGTCCAGCCAGAGTGGTACGACATCCAGATGGAAATGGCTGAATGTATGGCGGAATGCGACGAGCTGCCGCAACCCGTCAGCGTTCAGACCGCGTTGTTGCAGCCAGAGTTCCAATTCACTGCGTTCGCTGAACTGCGGGAAGCAAAATAGTCCGCCCCATAGCCCGACGGCAGGGCGTTGTTGCAGCCATACTTTTGATCCCTGTTGCAGCAGCAGAAACCAGCCGGTTTTCTCCGGCAGCGTTTGTTTGGGCTTTTTGCCGGGATACTGCGCCCAGCTATGGTTGGCGTAAGCGATACAGCCGGTATTGAGCGGGCACAGCTCGCATTTGGGGCGGCTGCGGGTGCACACCATGGCGCCCAAATCCATCATGGCCTGATTGAACTGGCTGACGCCTTCGGCGGGTGTGACGTCTTCGCTTAACGCCCACAGCCGCTTTTCGACATCTTTTTTACCCGGCCAGCCGTCAACGGCGTAGCAGCGCGCCAGTACGCGTTTTACATTGCCGTCCAGAATCGGGTAGTGCTGTCCCAGCGACAGCGACAGGATGGCGCCGGCGGTAGAACGGCCTACGCCGGGTAAATCGGCCACTTCATCAAACGTGGTGGGGAACTTGCCGCCGTGTCGGGAAGCGACGATCTGCGCCGCTTTATGCAGGTTACGAGCGCGAGCGTAATAGCCTAACCCGGTCCACAGGTGCAGTACTTCGTCCAGCGGCGCATTCGCCAGGGCGTTCACATCAGGGAAGCGGGCCATAAAACGCTGAAAATAGGGAATGACTGTGGTGACCTGCGTTTGTTGCAACATCACTTCTGACAGCCATACTTTGTAAGGTGTTTTCTCTAGCTGCCATGGCAGGGTTTTGCGGCCATAACGCTGATACCAGTTCAGCACCTGGTGCGCGAACTGTTGCGCTTGCATCATAAAATGGAATCACTATCCGGCAGGTAAAAGTCTGACAGCGATTCCAGCACAGAGTCATTGTGCTGTAAACCGGAACTTTCCGAGGCAGCAGACTTGCTAAACCACGGTATCCTTGCATAATGCGCGTTTCCTTAATGAAATCGGACAGACAGTAAGCACTCTTTATGATTAACAACGTCATCTCACCGGAATTTGATGAAAACGGACGCCTACTGCGTCGCATACGCAGTTTTGTTCGTCGTCAGGGACGTCTGACCAACGGGCAGCAGCTGGCGCTGGATAACTATTGGCCGGTGATGGGCGTAGAATATCAGACGGAGCCGCTGGTATTCGCCTCGCTGTTTGACCGTGCGGCGCCGGTGGTGCTGGAAATTGGTTTTGGCATGGGCGCGTCGTTGGTGACCATGGCGGCGCAACATCCGGAACAGGATTTTCTGGGCATTGAAGTGCATCTGCCGGGCGTGGGCGCCTGCCTCTCTTCCGCGCATGATGCCGATGTCGGTAACCTGCGCGTCATGTGTCATGACGCGGTGGAAGTGTTGGAAAACATGATCCCCGATGGTTCGCTGTCGATGGTACAGCTTTTCTTCCCCGATCCGTGGCATAAAGCCCGGCACAACAAACGCCGTATTGTGCAGGTGCCCTTTGTGGAATTGGTACAGCGCAAGCTGAGGATCGGCGGCGTCTTTCATATGGCGACAGACTGGGAACCTTATGCGCAACATATGCTCGAAGTGGTGAGCGCTGTCGCAGGCTATCGCAACCTTTCTGATAATAATGACTACGTTGAGCGGCCGGCATCACGTCCGCTGACGAAATTTGAAGCTCGCGGCCAGCGTTTAGGGCATGGTGTTTGGGATCTGATGTTTGAGAGGATGATATAAAATGGCACAAGCTCGTAGCCGTCGTTTACGTAAAAAACTACACATTGATGAGTTTCAGGAATTAGGTTTTTCAGTCAGTTGGCGTTTCCCGGCAGGGACCAGCGTCGAAGATATCGATCGGATAGTGGACAAGTTTGTCGATGACGTCATTGAACCGAACGGTCTGGCGTTTGAAGGCAGCGGCTATCTGCAATGGGAAGGATTGATCTGCTTGCAGAAAATTGGTCATTGCACCGATGAACACCGTCAGTTGGTCAGCCGCTGGCTGGAAGAGCAGAAACTGACGGATGTTAAAGTCAGCGATGTGTTCGACATCTGGTGGGATCTGCCAGAAAACCTGCTGTAGCCGCAGTTAAGTAAACAGGCTGAACCTGATTTCAGGGACGCGGATAAAGGGATGGGATTAGCAAGCTGGCTGTTCCATCCCGTTATTCCGTGCTTTCACTGAGGGGAATTGGCGTATTGGCCTCGTCTTCAGCCGCCTTCTTATTTAACAGAGGGCGTGCGTCATATCCCGCAGTTGCCGTTGTTTTCTTCAGGAGAAAATATGTTGCGTAAAATGACTCTCGGTTTGCTGCTGTTACTGTCCTGGCAAGCTCAGGCGGAGTACCAGTGTAGCGTTAACCCGCAGGACGATATCATCATCAGCCCTCAGCATGTGCAGGTTGTTGGCGCCAGTGGGAATTTACAGATTTCACCGCAGGGAGACATTATACGTAACGGCACGCCGTTGACGCTGGACGCCACGCAGCGCCAGCAGTCGAAAGCCTATCAGGCCGATCTGCGCCAGCAAATTCCCTGGATCGATCAGGGTGCTCAGCAGCATCTGGAAAAAGCGCGTGTCGCGCTGGATAAAATCATTGTGCAGGAACTGGGCAGCGACAGTAATGTGCGTAACCGACTGACTACGCTGGATAAGCAGCTCAAGCAGCAGATGAATCGCATTATTGAACACCGTAGCGATGGATTGACCTTCCACCATCAGGCGATCAAACAGGTTGAGCAGGATGGCAAGCAACTTGTACAGCAGAGCATGGGTGGTGTTTTGCAGGACAGTCTGAACGAGATGGGGGTGAAACAGATGTCCAGCGGCGGTAACCCGTTGCAGGCGATGATGGGGAATCTCGGCGGCTTGCAGAAAGCGATTCAGACCGAGTGGAATAATCAGGAAATGGAATTTCAACGTTTCGGCCGTGACGTGTGCGATCGGGTAACCTCGCTGGAAAATCAGCGTAAAGGCCTGCTGCAAACGCTGAACTAATTTTGATGAGTTTCATTTCCGCATTCCGATGACGGCGTATCCGCCGTCTATTCACTTCATCGTCTTCCTGTTCCCGTGTATCTCTTCACGTATGCAGCGGAGCAGCGCATCGGCGGCGGGGGAGTGCAGAACGCCCTGGCGAAACGTCAGGCCGATTTTCCGGCGGGTATCCGCGAGACTAATAAGCAGCGGCGTGAGTATCCCCTCTGAAACTTCGTAATCCAACTGGTGTGAGGAAACCGCCGCCACCATGTCTGAGCCCAGTAGCAGCGCGCGTACCACCGCTGGATCGCCGCTTTCCACCACTGGCTGCGGAGGCGCGATGCCCATACAATGAAACGCGTGTTCCAGAAGGTAGCGCGACGGCGCGTGGCCGCGCGGCAGAACCCACTGGATGCCGCGCAGATCCGATTTTTTCAGCGCTCGACCGGCCAGTGGATGATGGGGACGCGCCAGCAGAATCAACTCCTCTTCAAACAATACCTCATTATGGATTTCTGGCACGGTTTCTTCCTTGCGTAATGCGCCAATGATGAAATCGATATCGCCAGCGCGCAGTTCGGCGATCAGCGAGTCGAACATACTCTCGTAGGTGACCACTTTGATACCTGGATGGCGGGAAACCAGTCTGATTATCGCCTGGGGCAGCAGGCGTGCTCGGCTCAGCGGCAGGGCGCCGACATGGACAGCGCCAATCAGCGCGCCCTGACGGGCGGCGATATCCTCCGGAATATGTCGGAGTTCATTTAGCGCACGGCTGATCCCAGGCGCTATCTCACGACCCGCGGGGGTCGGCATCATTCCTTTCGGCGTACGCTGGAACAGCGCGATCCCAGCGCCTTTCTCCAGTACTTTTAACGCCGCGCTCACGGCCGGTTGGGTGATATCAAGTTCTTTAGCCACGCTCTGGGTGTGATGAAGACGGTAAAGAGCAAGAAAAATTTGCAACCGGCGTACGTTGAATAGCCAGATAGGTTCGGCTTCTTCGCGTCGTTCGCTGTCGCGTTGTTTCAGTTTGCTGAGTAGTCTCGGGATCCCTTTTAGTTCGGCAATGGCGCGTTGAGCGCGTGGGAGTATGCTTTTTCCTATATCTGTCAATAACATGCCACCGGTATGACGTTCGAACAACGGTGTGGCTAAAGTGTGCTCAAGATCACGGATTGAACGAGTAATGGCGGATTGCGTCCGAAATAAATTGTGCGACGCTCTGGACGCCGAGCCCTGTTCAACAATCATGCAAAAAGATCTTATTTGCATGATTTTTATCATATTATTTTTATTTTTCTTTTTCATTTCTCACCCAATTCTCATTGGTTATTTTTTGACAACATAAATAAAATTCATAGCTGATGCAATGAAACGCACTACTTCCCGCCGATTACGCCATGCCAGAATGCCAGGCAGTCAACAACAGCAAAAACAGGATACAAACATGGCAAATATCCGGCAAAAAAGCGCCCTGGTGGTTAGCGCCCACTCGGCAGATTTCGTCTGGCGCGCTGGTGGCGCTATCGCACTGCATGTCGAACAGGGTTATCAGGTGCATGTTGTCTGCCTCTCCTACGGTGAACGCGGTGAGTCCGCCAAATTGTGGCGCAAAGGCAATATGACTGAAACCATCGTCAAAGAAAAACGCCGTGAAGAAGCGGAAGCCGCGGCGAGTCTTCTCGGTGCCAGCATTGAATTTTTTGATATGGGCGATTACCCGTTGCGCGCGGACCAAGAGACGTTATTCCGTCTGGCGGATGTATTTCGTCAGGTACAGCCTCACTTCGTGCTCACGCATTCGCTGGCCGATCCCTACAACTACGACCACCCGCTGGCCGCCAGCCTGACGCAAGAGGCGCGCATCATCGCCCAGGCGGAAGGGTATCGTCCCGGTGAAAGCATTATTGGCGCGCCGCCGGTCTACTGCTTTGAGCCGCATCAGCCGGAGCAGTGCGGCTGGAAGCCTGACGTGCTGCTGGATATCACGCCGGTGTGGGAGAAAAAATATGCCGCCATCCAATGCATGGCGGGGCAGGAGCACCTGTGGGAATACTACACGCGTGTCGCGCTACAGCGAGGGGTACAGGCGAAACGTAATGTCGGCATCGCCAGTTCCCGCGTGATCACCCATGGCGAGGGCTATCAAAGTATCTTCCCTCGTGTAACGGAGAACCTGTCATGAGCATCGTCGGTATGAAAGGGGTTGTGGTGCGGCACATCGAACGCGTGGAACCTGCTCTGCTGCCGCGCTTTGCCGAATACGGCGTGGCGACAGTGCATGAGGCGCAGCAACGTCAGGGACTTCTGGACGAGCGTATCCGGCCGATTCAGCAAGGTCGCAGTATTGCCGGTAATGCGGTGACGGTGCTGGTGACGCCCGGTGACAACTGGATGTTTCATGTGGCAGTTGAGCAATGTCAGACAGGGGATGTGCTGCTGGTGGCGCCGACCTCTGAATGTCACGACGGTTTTTTCGGTGATCTATTGGCCACCTCGTTGCAGGCGCGCGGCGTAGTGGCGCTGGTGGGAGACATCGGCATCCGCGACAGCCAGACGCTGCGTGAGATGGGGTTCCCGGTCTGGTCGCGTACGGTCTGGTCGCAGGGTACCGTGAAAGAGACGATCGGTTCAGTCAATGTTCCGCTGATCTGCGCCGGCCAGTTGGTGACGCCGGGCGATATCGTGGTCGCGGACGACGACGGCGTGGCGATCGTGCCGCGGAGGCGGGCCGCCGCGGTCGCTGATGCGGCACAGAAGCGTGTGGACCTTGAAATAGGTAAGCGTCAGCGTCTGGCGGAGGGCGAGCTGGGGCTGGATATCTACCAAATGCGGGCGCAACTGGCGGCAAAAGGGTTGCGCTATGTCGATTCTATTGACGATCTGAAGTCATAACCATCATGAAACAGACATATATTCCTTGCGTACTGATGCGCGGCGGAACCTCAAAAGCCGCTTGCTTTCTGGCTGCCGATCTACCCGCTGAACCGGCATTGCGGGATCTCGTCCTGCTGGCGGTCATGGGATCGCCCGATCCCCGACAAATCGACGGACTTGGCGGCGCGGAACCGCTAACCAGTAAAGTCGCGATCATCAAGCCTTCCGGGCGTGACGACGCGGATGTTGACTACCTCTTTGCCCAGGTCGGCGTAGATAAGGCGTTGGTGGATTACGGCCAGAACTGCGGCAATATTCTGGCCGCTGTCGGCCCGTTCGCCATTGAAAAGGGACTGGTGGCGGTTTCGGGCGCGCAGACCCTCGTCCGTATCTATATGGAAAATACCGGCCAGATCGCCGAAGCGGTCGTGCAGACGCCGGAAGGCGGCGTGGAATATGAAGGCAACGTGCGTATTGATGGCGTACCCGGCTGCGGCGCTGAACTGGTGCTCAATTTTCGCGATATCGCGGGTTCCAGCTGCGGCGCGTTACTGCCCACCGGCCGGGTGCTGGACCGTATTAACGGTATTGATGTGACCTGTATCGACAACGGTATGCCGGTGGTGGTATTGCGCGCCGCCGACCTCCAGCGTACTGGCTACGAAAGCCGTGAACAGTTGGATCAGGACTCAACGTTGAAGGAGCAACTGGAAGCTATTCGTTTGCGGGCCGGTGAAATGATGTGCCTGGGCGACGTCAGCCAGCGGACAGTGCCCAAAATGACGCTGATTGCCCCTCCCAGAGAAGGAGGAGCCATTGCCACCCGTACTTTCATTCCCCACCGCTGCCATGCCTCGATTGGCGTGCTTGGCGCGGTAAGCGTGGCGACAGCCTGCCTGCTCCCCGGTAGCGTTGCGGAAGGCGTAGCCGTCGTGGGTGACGCGCGGCGGCAGCATATTTCCGTAGAACATCCCAGCGGAGAATTCAGCGTTTTGCTGAGCCGTAATCCGGCAGATGAAGTCGATAGCAGCGGATTGATACGTACCGCGCGTCTGCTGTTCGACGGCCATGTCGCTGTTCCAGGTTCGATTTGGGCAGGAAAAACGCTGCGCTGAGAATGTCCAGAAATTGATGAATGCGGATCGTTACCTTAGGCAGCGCACGTAACCATCCGTAATGGGAAAACGTTCGGTTTAAACCAACGGGGGACAACAATACTGAACTGACATTTACCGATTACTGGCAGGTTCTGATATCCCTATATATTAAAAAGAGAATCTACAACATGAAAAATAGAATCTGGAAGTTGTGTATCCTGGCGGGTATACCGCTTGCGATATGGTTTATCCCGCCGCCAACCGGACTGACTGTGGACTCATGGCGTCTGTTTGGGTTCTATCTGGCGGCTATTTTCGGCCTTATTTTAAAACCGTTGCCGGAAGCCGTGGTTTTGCTGGGCGCCGTAGGCTTTGCGGGTCTTTTCCTTAATAACACCAGTCAAATTCTCGTCGGGTATGCGACATCAACCGTATGGCTGGTGTTTGCCGCGTTCGGTATAAGCGTCGCTTTTGTCAGAACAGGGTTGGGGCGGCGCATTGCTTTTATTATGATCAGGGTTTTTGGCGGCACGACGCTTCGGCTTGGATATATTACGGCATTTTTAGAATTCATCATTTCTCCTGTCACGCCGTCCAACACGGCGCGGAGCGGAGGGATAGTGTTCCCGATTATTCTTTCGGTGGTGAAAGCCCTGGGCTCGGAACCCGGTGAAACATCCAAGAAAGCGGGTTCCTATTTGATGTCTAACATTTACTTTGTCATGAAGGTCAGCAGCTTCATCTTCATTACGGCGATGGCTCCGAATCTTCTTACCGCGGATTTCGCCGATAAAATTTTGGGCGTACATCTCGACTGGGGCATTTGGGCATTGGGCATGATCGTCCCTGGTCTATTGCTGCTGCTAATTGTCCCCGCCGTCGGTTATTACATGGACAAGCCCGAACTGACGATAATTGATAACAAAAAGATTGCGGAAGAGGGGCTGGCGGAACTCGGTCCTATGACGAGGAATGAAAAAGGCTTAGTGGTGATATTTATCTTCGCTTTGCTTGGCTGGGCGCTGCCTTCCCTCCTGGGACAGGTATTCGGCATAACGCTCAGAATCGATGCCACCGCTGTTGCCATGGTCGCTACGGTCATGTGTTTACTGTGCGGTATCATCAAATGGGATGACCTTCTCAACAACAAGGGCGCCTGGAATACATTGCTTTGGTTCGGCGGAATCATCGGCCTGGCGACTGCTCTGAATAAGGCAAAACTGTTCGACTGGTTGGCTGAAACCATACAAAACAATGTCGACTTCGGCAATAACCCCTATATCACGTTATCTATCATTGGGTTTATCAGTATCATCGTGCGTTATTTTTTTGCTTCGGCCAGTTCGTATGCGGTCGCGATGCTTCCGGTGTTGCTTACCGTGGGTAAAGTGGCTGGTGCCGACCCGATGGCGCTCGCGCTCGTATTGGCAGCCACCAACTCTTACGGCGGTGCCTTGACGCACTATGGCGGCGGCGCGGCTCCCATTATCTTTGGTGCCGGCTATAGCGATGTAAAAACGTGGTGGAGTTCTGGCGCCGTGGTCGCGTTTGTCTGCTTTGTCGTGACGATGACGGTCGGTTACGGGTGGTGGCAGCTATTAGGCCTGGTGAAATAATGGCAATGCCAGGGGCGTAAGAAATCGGGCCAGGGAGCCGGTCGCATTTGACCTGCTCCCGTTGATTGGTCTGTTATGCGCGGTTTCCGGATACAGTCACGATGGCCCAAGGCTTCCCGTTCAATGTAGCCGGGATCCTCGGCTATCTATGGCGCCGGGAAGGTAAAACGGCGGTGAATCGCTTCCAACTCGCTGAGAATCTCGCTATCCAACGTCAGTTCCTGACTCGCCAGATTGATCCTGAGCTGCTCTACCGAGGTTGCTCCCAACAAGGTCGTTGCCACAAACGGTTGCTGGCGGACGAAAGCCAGCGCCATTTGCGCCGGATCCAGGCCGTGCTTCTGCGCCAGCGCGACGTACTCGGCGGTAGCCTGCTGAGCATGGGGCGACGTGTAGCGGGTAAAGCGGCTGAACAGCGTATTACGGGCACCTGCTGGTTTGGCGCCATTAAGGTATTTCCCCGTCAGCGTACCAAAAGCCAACGATGAATATGCCAACAACTCTACGCCTTCATGCTGACTGATTTCCGCCAGCCCGACTTCAAAGCTGCGGTTGAGCAGGCTGTACGGATTTTGAATCGACGCAATGCGCGGCAGGTCATGTTTCTCGGCCAGATGCAGATAGCGCATCACGCCCCAGGGCGTTTCGTTGGACACGCCGATATAACGAATCTTACCGGCCCTGACTTGCTCATTCAGGGCTTCCAGCGTTTCCAGCAGGGTAACTGCCGGTTTATCCTCAGTATACTGATACCCCAGTTTGCCAAAACAGTTGGTTTGGCGTTGCGGCCAGTGCAACTGATACAAATCAACATAATCAGTGTTCAGGCGCTTAAGGCTGGCGTCCAATGCGTCACGAATGTTTTTACGATCCAGCGCCTGCTGTGGGCGAATGGCGCTATCATTGCCGCGCACGGGACCGGCGACCTTGCTTGCCAGAATGAGTTTCTCACGCCCGCCGCGGGATTTCAGCCACGAACCGATATAGCTTTCGGTCAGCCCCTGGGTTTCTGGCCGTGGCGGAACCGGGTACATCTCTGCTGTGTCAATCAGGTTAACACCTGCGGCAATGGCGTGATCCAACTGTGCATGCGCTTCAGCTTCACTGTTCTGTTCGCCAAAGGTCATCGTGCCAAGGCCCAGCACACTTACTTCTAAAGAACTATGGGGAATACGGTGATATTGCATTGCCAGCTTCCTTGTATGTCTGAAAATAGCAGATGTATCGCTATACCCGTCATCTTTTCAATTGCGGAGACGATGGCTTTCTCTCCGGCTGGTGACTATGCCATTTCGGCGTTGGGAGGGGAGAGGGGTTGCCGTTTTCCTGCAACGTGAAATCTTTTGGGATGACACACCTGAATTTGACTATAACGAAGCCGCGCGATGTGGGGAAGCCTCTTTACTCTCTGACGGTGTGGTAATGGTGTCGGGCGGGGAGAGAAATATCTGACAATCAGCGTTCGATAATCTGAGAAATGTTATCGCTGTTAATCTGTTTTTCGTTTCCATGTTCATCAATGTAACTGAGCATTCCCGTCTCTTTATCCAGAACCGGCTTATTTTGTGTCAGCAGCATCTGGCCCTCTTTTGTTGCCATGACATACCGGCTGGAGCAGCCGCAAAGAGTGAATAATACCGCCAGAGCCACTGCCATTTTTACCCGTACTTTCATCGTTATCTTTACCTGTTTCACCTGTCTTCCGACAGCAAAAAAATTGAAGGTTATTGAACAAGTCTAACAAATAGTCCGTGGGGATTAAGTAGGAATAATGGAAAAAACTAATGAGAAAACGGTTAATTTTGGTTAAAACGAACGACGGAATATGTCAGAACGAAGATGGAAAGAACAAGACGCGGTGCGAGGCGTTGTAAAATGTGCCTCATCACCGCATTTTCTTCATTATGCCCTGTCGCAGCCGGCTTGAGGGGAAAACACGCTGCGGGCGATTAGTCGGCCTCTTTGGCTTTTTTGCCGCGCAACAGGTTCAGGGCTTCGACAGACATTGAGAAGAACATCGCAAAGTAAATGTAGCCTTTCGGTACATGAATATCGAAGCTTTCCAGAATCAGCGTGAAGCCTACCAGGATCAGGAATGACAGCGCCAGCATTTTGACGGACGGATGACGTTCGACAAACTCTCCGATGGTGCGGGCGGAAAACATCATCACGCCAACCGCGATAACCACGGCGGCCATCATAATAAACAGGTGATCGGAAAGCCCTACCGCCGTGATCACGGAATCCAGGCTGAAAATAATATCCAGCAGCATGATTTGCACGATCGCGCCAAAGAAAGAGTGTACCTGTGATGCGTGTTCCTCTGAGCTCCCTTCCACGGTTTCATGGATTTCTTTGCTCGATTTCCAGATCAGGAACAGGCCGCCGAAAAACAGGATCAGATCACGGGTAGAAATATCATTACCCAGCACGGTAAATAAAGGATTGGTCAGGCGGATCACCCAGGCAATCGAAGCCAGCAGTCCCAGACGCATGAGCATGGCGCCCATGAGGCCGATCCGGCGGGCTTTATTTTGCTGAGCTTTAGGAAGTTTGGAGACAACCAACGACAGGAAAATAATGTTGTCGATGCCAAGAACGATTTCCAGAATAGTTAGCGTTCCCAGCGCCAACCAGGCATTCGGATCAACAATCCAATCAAACATTGTATCAATACACCTTAAACGAAACGTAAACGATATTATACGCCGCTACATGAGTGAACGGGCAAGTGAAAGTGTGGTTGGCGGTACTCTTCATCTTTTTTCAGACATACAGAGGTGCGGGTTTCCCGGTTTATTTCCCCATAAACGCAGGATCGTTTTCCGATGTCACGCAGTGACGGGCAGGGATAGCCCGTCATAAAAAATGGCGCGCCAGCAGCGGCGTGGTAAACGTTTTCTTCAGATAGAACCCACGGGGTAGCGTCATGATGGGTTGCCCGAATTCACCGATTGCTTCCGTCAGGACGCGACTGTTGGCGGCCTTGGGACGCAACTGTAGCACTTCCCCATGACGCGCCGTGATGCTTTCAACTTTTCCGAGCACAATCAAGTCCATTAATTCTTCCCAGTCGCGGCGCAGTTGCTCTTCCTCTTCTTCGCTTGGGCTCCAGATGAGCGGCGTACCAATTCGTCGTTCACCTAACGGAATCGGCCGTGAACCTTCAACCGGAATCCACAGCACACGCGCCAGCTTGTGCCGAACGTGGCTGCTTTCCCAGGTGACGCCGCTATTGCCGGTCAGCGGCGCGACGCAGACAAATGTGGTTTCCAGCGGCCGCCCCTGTTCATCAACAGGAATGGTTTTCAGCTCAATACCGATATCGGGGAAATCCTGCTCGGGTTTACTGCCCGCGGTGGCTCCCAGAAAACGTTCCAGCAGAATGCCAATCCAGCCTTTATCACGCTTCAGGTTTGCCGGCAGCGGCAGTTGCGCAATGCCGGCCAGCTCAGCCAGATTGTAGCCCGCAAGCGATTGGGCTCGCTGTAGTAATTCCTGTTCATTATGTGGTGGCGCAGTAAGAACCGACGGTGAATTCATGGCATGTCTAACCTGATATTTTCCGCTCAAAAAAAACGCAGCGGGTGAAAAACATTAACGCACAGTCTGCGAGACGGCTGAAGAATTCAATAATAGCATGATTCATAGTGCTTTTTTTTAGTGTGAAAACGAGAGGAGGATCCGGTTTTTTCAAACTGTGCACTTGTAGAAACCAACAATGAACAGGATCTTACACTAGGTTATCCACAGATTTCTTGGATAACCTGCATAAAGATGGATTACTGGTTTGATTTACAGCCTTGACGTCGGCGCTTTTTGCTGTTTTTGCTTATTTATTGTCTGATGCCGCCATTGCCTCTGTGGATAAAATCGACATAGAACGATCTTTCGCCAGCACGGCGTTGATCATCATTCGATCAGGATCCTTTGCGGTGATTTTGCTGTGAAAAATAGGCTTAATTTTATGAAAAAAAAGCAGTATTTTTTAAGTCTGTCAGCAATTTTTTATCTGCAAAAAATAAGTTTTACTCACTTTTTCATGGGTTCTGCACAAAGATGTCCACAGAAATAGTGAATAAACCGGCATTCCTTGACCTCATCTGTTTATAACTTTGATTCGATCTGTGGGTTATCTTCATTTTATTAGAGTGATAACTGCGCTAAGCAGTGGTTTACCGTCTGCCGGGAGTGTGAAACAATCAGGTTATCTTTGCATTTAAAGTTTATCGAGGTAGTCCGGTGATCGATGATGATGGCTACCGCCCGAATGTTGGTATCGTAATTTGTAATCGGCAGGGACAGGTTTTGTGGGCCCGTCGCTACGGTCAACACTCCTGGCAGTTTCCTCAAGGGGGAATAAACCCCGGAGAAAGCGCGGAGCAGGCGATGTACCGTGAGCTGTTTGAGGAAGTGGGTCTGAAGAAAAAAGATGTCCGCGTCCTGGCATCTACCCGCAACTGGTTACGTTATAAGTTACCGAAACGTTTGGTGCGTTGGGATACTAAACCGGTCTGTATCGGCCAAAAACAAAAATGGTTTCTGCTACAGTTGATGTGTAATGAGTCTGATATCAATATGCAAAGCAGTGGCACGCCTGAGTTTGATGGCTGGCGTTGGGTCAGTTACTGGTATCCGGTTCGTCAGGTTGTGTCTTTCAAACGCGATGTTTACCGTCGCGTAATGAAAGAATTTATCAGCCCGGTGATACAACTCCAGGAGAATACGGCGGCACGGACGGCACCACCGTCTGGCTCCCGACGAAAAAGAGGGTAATTCACGCACATTATGCTCACGCGTTTGCGAGAAATTGTCGAAAAAGTAGCCTCAATGGCTCGCCTTAATGATGCGCTGGAAATCCTGGTCAATGAAACCTGTCAGGCAATGGACACGGAGGTCTGTTCGATTTATCTGGCTGACCACGATCGCCAATGCTATTACCTGATGGCAACGCGCGGGTTAAAGAAACCGCGCGGCCACGCGGTCACGTTAGAGTTTGGGCAAGGCGTGGTTGGTCTGGTCGGTCAGCGTGCCGAACCGATTAATCTGGCTGATGCCCGTACTCATCCCAGTTTCAAATTTATTCCCGCCGTAAAAGAGCAACATTTCCGCTCTTTTCTGGGCGTCCCCATTATCCATCGTCGTCAACTGCTGGGCGTGTTGGTCGTCCAGCAGCGTGAACATCGCCAGTTTGACAAGAATGAAGAGTCATTCATGGTCACGCTGGCAACGCAGATGGCGGCCATCCTCTCTTTATCTCAGATTAAGACGCTGTTTGGTCAATACCGTCAGACGCGAATTAACGCGCTGGTAGCCGCGCCCGGTGTGGCGATCGCGCCGGGCTGGCAGGACTGTAGTCAGCCTTCTCTGGATCAGGTTTTCCCCGCGTCAAGCCTGGACCGCGAACGTGAACGTTCCCGACTGACGCAGGCGTTGGAAGACGCTACGGCGGAGTTTCGGCGTTTCAGCAAACGTTTCAGCGCCAGCGCCCAAAAAGAAAGCGCTGCGATTTTCGATTTGTACTCCCACCTGCTGAATGATGCGCGCCTGAAGCGCGAACTGTTTCAGGAAGTGGACGCCGGTAACGCGGCGGAATGGGCGGTCAAACTGGTGATTGAACGTTTTGCGGCCCAGTTTTCCAATTTGCAGGATACCTATCTGCGTGAGCGGGCCGGGGATTTGCGAGCGCTGGGCCAACGATTGTTGTTCCATCTTGATGACAATGCGCAAAGCATCGGGCAGTGGCCCGAGCGTTTCATTCTTGCCGCGGATGAACTGACGGCCACCTTACTGGCGGAGCTCCCTCCGGAACGTCTGGCTGGCGTTGTGGTATACGACGGCGCCGCCAATTCCCATGCCGCGATTCTGGTGCGGGCAATGGGGATCCCTACGTTGGTTGGCGCGGATATTCAGCCTGAACTGCTCCATCAGCGTCTGCTGATTATTGACGGCTATCGTGGCGAGCTGCTGGTGGATCCTGAACCTGTGTTGGTGCAGGAATATCAGCGTCTGCTGATTGAAGAGAATGAACTGACCCGTCTGGCGGAAGGCGATATGGAACGTCCCGCCGTTCTGAAAAGCGGCGAGCGCATTCAGGTCATGTTGAACGCGGGGTTGAGTGCGGAGCATGAGAAACGGTTTATCAATCAGGTCGACGGCGTCGGTCTGTACCGCACCGAAATCCCCTTTATGCTCCAGAGCGGTTTTCCGTCTGAAGATGAACAGATGGCGCAATATCAAAGCATGCTGCAACTCTATCCGTCACGCCAGGTCATGTTGCGTACGCTGGATATTGGCGCGGATAAACCGTTGCCTTATTTGCCCATCAGCGAAGAGAACCCTTGTCTGGGCTGGCGCGGTATTCGTATTACGCTCGATCAGCCGGAAATCTTTCTGATTCAGGTTCGTGCCATGCTGCGGGCGAACGCGCATCTTGGCAACCTGAATATCCTGCTGCCGATGATCAGTAGCCTGGATGAGGTTGATGAGGCCCGGCGCCTTATCGATCAAGCGGCGGGTGAAGTGGAGGAAATGCTGGGGTTTCCACAGCCTAAGCCACGCATCGGTATCATGGTGGAAGTCCCCTCCATGATTTTCCTGTTGCAGCATCTGGCTTCCCGTATCGATTTTGTGTCGGTGGGCACCAACGATCTCACTCAGTACCTGCTGGCCGTCGATCGCAACAACGCCCATGTCGCTTCCCTGTACAACAGCTTGCATCCGGCTATGCTTCGGGCGCTGAACCTCATCGCGATTGAATGTCAGCGTCACAACATTGCGCTTTCCGTATGTGGCGAGATGGCGGGGGAAGCATTGGGCGCATTGCTGCTGACCGGGCTCGGGTATCGCACGTTGAGTATGAATGGTCGTAGCGTTGCCCGCATTAAGTACCTGCTGCGCCAGATCGCGCTGCCCGATGCGCAGTCTCTGGTACAGCAACTGCTGAATGCGCGCACCGCCAGCGAAGTCAGACAATGGGCATCGATCTTCATCGAAGAACGCGGACTGGGCGGATTGGTCCGTGGCGGACGCTGATTCAAGGGAAGGTTTTACAGATCTTTTCCCAGCCGGATAACCACCGGATCCGCTGCGCTATGCTATGATTCGCAGCCGCGGTTTGCAGGAAAGGATGATATTCCTGTCTTGGCTATAAATGCTCCCCGTCTGCGGGGGATAATACAACAAAATATGTGGTGAACGATGACGACGAGCTATCTGGCGTTTCCTCAGTTTGATCCAGTGATTTTTTCAATTGGCCCGGTGGCGCTGCACTGGTATGGACTGATGTATTTGGTTGGTTTTGTGTTCGCCATGTGGCTGGCTGGTCGTCGGGCTAACCAACCGGGCAGCGGCTGGAAGAAGGATGAAGTCGAAAACCTGCTGTATATGGGCTTCCTCGGTGTCTTTGTCGGCGGACGTCTGGGCTATGTCCTGTTCTATGCCTTTCCATCGTTTCTGGAAAACCCGCTCTATTTGTTCAAAGTCTGGGATGGCGGCATGTCGTTCCACGGTGGTCTGGTGGGCGTGATTTGCGTTATGCTGTGGTTTGCCCGTAAAACCAAACGGCATTTTTTTCAGGTATCTGATTTTATTGCACCTTTGATTCCATTCGGTTTGGGCGCGGGGCGTCTTGGAAACTTTATCAACGGTGAACTGTGGGGGCGTGTCACAACCAATACGCCATGGGCCATGTTGTTTCCCGGCTCACGCAGTGAAGATCTGGAACTGGCGGTCAGCAATCCCCAATGGCAGGCTATTTTCAATCAATACGGTATGCTGCCGAGACATCCATCCCAGCTGTACCAAATGCTGCTTGAAGGGGTACTGCTGTTTATCATATTGAATTTGTTTATTCGTAAATCCCGCCCGATGGGCAGCGTTTCGGGGCTTTTCCTGATTGGCTACGGTCTGTTTCGGATTATTGCCGAATTTTTCCGCCAGCCGGATGCGCAGCTGGGCCTGTTCGGCGGTTTCTTCAGTATGGGGCAGATTCTTTCACTGCCGATGGTGATCGTGGGCATCCTGATGATGGTGTGGGCGTATCGCCGCGAACCAGTACAGCAGTAATTGTCAGCCGTCATTCTCTAATATTTGTGGTGAGGTAGTATGAAACAGTATCTGGATCTGATGAAGAAAGTGCTTGATGAAGGAACGCCCAAAGCGGACCGCACCGGCACCGGCACCCGCTCTATTTTCGGTCATCAGATGCGTTTCAATTTGCAGGAAGGTTTTCCGCTGGTCACAACCAAGCGCTGTCATCTGCGATCCATTATTCATGAGCTACTCTGGTTTCTGAATGGCGATACCAATGTTGCCTATCTGCATGAGAACAAAGTCAGTATTTGGGACGAATGGGCAGATGAAAACGGCGATCTCGGGCCGGTTTACGGGAAACAGTGGCGCGCCTGGGGAGCGGCCGACGGACGTCAGATCGATCAGTTGAAAAAGGTACTGACGCAGTTGAAACAGGATCCTGACTCGCGCCGCATTATTGTTTCAGCCTGGAACGTCGGGGAACTGGACAAAATGGCGCTGGCGCCGTGCCATGCCTTTTTCCAGTTCTATGTCGCCGATGGGAAATTATCCTGCCAGCTATATCAGCGCTCATGCGATGTGTTCCTGGGGCTGCCGTTCAATATCGCCAGTTATGCGCTGCTGGTGCATATGGTGGCGCAACAGTGCGATCTGGCCGTGGGTGATTTTGTCTGGACCGGCGGCGATACGCACCTCTATAACAACCATATGGAGCAGACTCACCTGCAATTGAGCCGTGAGCCGCGCCCGTTGCCGAAACTGGTGATTAAACGCCGTCCCGATACGCTGTTTGATTACCGTTTTGAAGATTTTGAGATCGAAGACTACGATCCGCACCCGGCAATTAAAGCGCCGGTGGCGATTTGATCGCTATCGCGTAGCAATGGAGGTTGATGACAGATTTGTCTTCCTCCGTTATCCCCGCGCAGGCGTGACAGATTAGGGCTCGACGTCGCGAATAGCGGCGTTGTCAGCCGTCAGAATGGCCGCTTTTGCGGCCATTCTTGTTCCTGATGATGTTATCCCTTCGCACCTTTCATTGTTTCGCCGGGATATGCTTACTCAGCTATTGTGGCGAGGTATTTCAAACCGCGGCGATACCAGACCATATAGCGTCCAGCCCAGGAATGTCACAATCGCGCCATACATCATTGCTTCCTCGCCGGACGAATACAGCGCATAGAAGCTATATATTGCCCCGGCAAATGCGATTGCGTTTGTCGTGCGAGCCTTCCCGGAGGCCACGTTTGCCTGTTTCTGGATAATACAGACCGCCGCCATGGAGAGAATATAAGGAATGATATTAGTGACGACCGCCAGATTAACCAATACGTTGAATTGTTTGTTCAGTGAAGGGCTAATCGTCAGCAGAGACAGCAGCGACTGGATAATAACAATCGCCAACATACCCCGTACCGGCGCATCAAACTTATTGAGTTTAGAGAACAGTTTTGGGAAATAACCGCTGTCGGAAGAGGATTTGAACACCTGCGCAATAGTAAACTGCCATCCCAGCAGTGAACCGCAACAGGACATGACCATCAGCGCCATAATGATTTTACCGACTGTCGGCGTAAACATCTGTGCGAAGGCAAGACCGAAAGGTGCGGTGGAGTTGGCCAGATCCATATTCGGTACTATACCGGCGATCACGTTGGTAGAGAGAATATAAATGATGGCGGCGCCCAGGGTTCCCCCGAGAACGGCGATAGGTACGTTCTTTTCTGGATTATCCACGGCTTCCGAATTGGCGCACGCCGATTCCATTCCCAGAAATGCCCATAAAGTCATCGCAATAGACGAGCCAACCGCTTCAAACGTCGGGACATTATGCGGGTTCCAGGAGGACACATACAATTCGGGACTGAACCAGAACCAGCCAATCACGGATAGACCGGCGACAGGAATGATAACCCCCCATACGGTGATGCCGCTAATCTGCCCGGTAATGCGTGCGCCGGCGAAGTTGGGGAGGGTACATATCCATAACACGCCAATTGTCGCCAGACCGATGCTGAGAGGGCTCAGGCTGATTCCGAAGAATTCGGTGCCGTATCCCACTGCCGAAATAGCAATCGCCACGTTGGCAATGAGCAGCGACACCCCATAGGTATAGTTCGCCATAAAATTACCGGACTTACCGAAAGTATACTCGGCATAACCGCCCATACCACCGCTCTTGCGGCTGAACATCCCGCATTTGGCAAACGCATAGGCCAGCGCCATTGAGCCGACGGCAGTAACCAGCCAGGACACGATAGAAATCGTTCCCACTTCGGCTAACTTGGTTGGCAACATGATAATCCCTGACCCCATCATGTTGACGGCGGTTAGAATAGTGAGCTGTAGCACGCTCATTTTATTTCTGGATTTACTCATCATCTGTTCCTTAACAAACAGGTCAGCGGAGCGAATGATCTCCGCTGAGATCATTCCGATCAGCCATTTTTGCTGACAGGTTCGTTTTTAATCACATAGCCGTAAGCGCGCTTGCGTCCGTCCTCGTCCTGGATATAAACCCCTTGCAATTCAGGGGCGAAGCCCGGCAGGCGGTTGATCCCTTCTTCCAGTGCCAGGAAGTAGTGCTGCACCGGGCCATTCCATCTTTCTCCCGGTACCACGCATAGCACGCCCGGTGGGTAAGGGAGTGCGCCTTCCGCGGCGATCCGGCCTTCGATATCGGCCAGCGCGACCAGTTCGACATTACCGCGCACAAATTCGATATTGGCTTGCTGCGGATTCATAACGGAATGCGGGAGATAGGCCTTACGGAACATCTCTTTTTGCAACGTTTTGACGTCGTTTCTAACGTACAGATCGTGCATTTCCTGGCAGAGTTGGCGAAGTGTGTAACCGCGGTAACGTTCCTCGTGATGACGATAAATGCTGGGGAGCACTTCGGAGAGCGGCGCATCTTCTTCCAGCAGGCGTTCGAATTGAGCGATCAGTGCGACCAGGTGGCGCATCTTTGCCATATCCTCTGCTGGCGTCATCAGGAATAAGATGGAGTTGAGATCGCATTTTTCCGGCACGATCCCGTTTTCACGCAGGTAATTGGCCAGAATGGTCGCAGGTACGCCAAATGCTTCATATTCCCCGGTTTTGACATCAATGCCCGGCGTCGTTAGCATCAGTTTGCATGGATCGACAAAGTACTGATTTTCTGCATAATTTTCAAATGAATGCCAACGTTCATTCGGCACGAAATCGAAGAAACGAAGATCGTTGGCCATTTCTTCCGTCGAGTATTCTTCCCATTTCTGACCATCGATCGTGGTCGGGATGAAGGGACGGATGTAATGGCAGAGTTTCAACAGCAACTTACGCGTTTCAATCCCGTTTTTGACGCACTCCATCCACATTTTTTTCCCGCTTTCACCCTCGTGCATTCTGGCGTTGACATCCAGTGCCGCAAATAAGGGATAGAAGGGGCTGGTGGAAGCATGCATCATAAAGGCGTTGTTCATGCGTTTATGATTGACGTATCGAGCCTGTCCCTTGATATGGCTGTCTTTTTTATGAATCTGGGACGTTTGAGAGAAGCCAGCCATTTGCTTATGTACGGACTGTGTGACCAGAATACCCGGATCGTTTTCGTTCAGTTCCAGCAATAGCGGAGAGCAGGCGTTCATCATGGGAATGAACTGCTCATAGCCTACCCAGGCGGAGTCGAACAAGATGTAGTCACACAGGTGGCCGATTTTATCGACAACCTGGCGGGCGTTATAAATCGTGCCGTCGTAGGTGCCCAGTTGGATCACGGCGAGCCTGAAGGGGCGTTGCTCCGATTTCCGTTCTGGCGCCACTTCTGCAATCAGCTCGCGCAGGTATTTATCTTCAAAACAATGAGCGTCGATTCCCCCGATGAAACCAAACGGGTTGCGGGCTGTTTCCAGGTAAACCGGCGTCGCGCCTGCCTGAATCAGAGCTCCATGGTGGTTGGATTTATGATTATTACGGTCGAACAGCACCAAATCGCCGGGACTTAATAGCGCGTTTAATACCACTTTATTTGAAGAGGAGGTCCCATTGAGAACGAAATACGTTTTATCGGCGTTGAAAACCTTGGCTGCGTGCTGTTGCGCCAGACAAGGCGCACCTTCATGAATGAGGAGATCGCCCATTGCCACATCCGCGTTACACAGGTCGGAACGGAAAAGCGTTTCGCCAAAGTAATCAAAGAACTGCTGGCCAGTAGGGTGGCGGCGGAAGAATTGCCCGCCCTGATGTCCCGGACAGTCAAATGCGGTATACCCCTGTTCTACGTAATCGACCAGTCGTCCAAAGAAGGGGGGGAGCAACTCGCTTTCATATTTATCTGCCACCGATGTTAGCTGCCTACCGTAGTAATCCGCATTGCCGTCATTCAATTCGAAAACGCCGCTGACGCGCAGCAGATAGCTTGCCGGTATGTTTTCACCCTGGATTACAGCGATAAAAACAGGTAAATCGAATGCGGTCTGCTCTATCTTATCCAGCATCCCTGATGCCGCATCCTGTAAAGAAAGTACTGCGGCACAGACATCAATAAATGATGTGTTTTTAATATCAACTGTTTCACGCTCGGTATTGAAACTATGGATAACATCTGAACTAACGGCTACTTTTAAATTAAGCTTAGCCATAATATCCTCTTTTTTTAAATACAGTCATGCCTATGCATGGAATAAATTTGCATATAAAGGTGTTGCCTGTTTTTTTCGCGCAGGAATGGGCGGTAAAGGAAATAAATAACCTTTACGGATTTTCTGGCGAAAATACGAGTATCTCTCTTCGAAAAATAAAATATTTCGAATAATAAATGGTCTGATTAATGTGATAAAATATGAGCTACCCTAGACGAAGTTATCGTCAGGCAGATTTTTACACATGTATTAAAGAAAACATGACCATCCTGAAAAGGGATACTCAGTTTTTGAGGTAGGTTTATCTGGCGTTGAAAAGATGAAAGTCAAAACAGCTGCGGTGGGACAATTGCATGATGTGCGTCGTGCGCCTGATGTGGGCAGATTTTCTGTTGTTGTTCTCCACTTTTTCCTCCTTATAACTATTCATTGAGTCTTATGACTCGGTGTCAGTATATTGCATAAAATATAAGTTTTTGTGATTCACTTCAAAAAAACTCTTCATTTTTAAATAATTATTCATTTTGTATTCACTTTTAATTGCATAAATAATGCATATTTTTTTCTTATGGGTGCTGAAAGCCAGAGGTGATATGCAACAGTTTTTGCCATTGGCATCACGCCCTGGCCTTTATTTTCCTGATAAATGCTCATTTTTTTACCATGAAAGTAAATAAACTGTTAATAGTTGTGTTTTTTATGTGGAATTAAACAATGACTAGCTATGCAATTAAAATAAAGCTATACGCATTATATTTCGACTTTGGGAAGTGTGTTATTTATGGCTGTGAATAGATTGAACGTTGAGGATCGCTATGTCTGAATGAAATGGACTTTTGTGATAAGTGGTGCTTCAAGGTTTCATTACCCTGTAGCGTCAGGCGCTTTTATTCTATCATTTACTTAAGATAGATTTTCCTTTGTGGGAAAGCGCGATTGCAAGTATGAATGGTATATACGATCTATTTAATAACCTGATGAAAGACACATTTTCTGACTATTCTTTCCCGCTAACATATTCATATTTCCGATAAAAGAATATTTAGAGGTATGGATGCCCATGCAATGCTTCCCTGTATTTCCTGATGCTTCGCAAGTTTTTCCTGCTGTTGCATCGTTGCAATAAATCATTGCGTATCGGTATGCATAAAGATGCTAATGCGCTGTATTTAATGGCAAAAGTACCTAGTCTGTCGTCATGAATATACGAAATCGGCAACAGCGGGGGTTTACCTTGCTTGAGATATTAGTCGTCTTAACCATTGTCGCGCTGTTGGCTGGCGGCAGTATGCACGCCTGGATCGGCTATCAACAGGCGCTGCGTCTGGAGCAGAGCGCACAGCAACTACTGGATTTTTTTAACCGGGTTCAGGCCAATGCCTATTGGCATAATAAAACCCGCACGCTACGGCTGATACAGCAGGGAGAACGCTGGTGTATGGTCAGTGATGCTGAACCGCAGGAGGAAAATACGGCCTGCCGTGAAGCGAACCTTCTGCAATATGTCCGCACTACCAAAGAGATTTCGGTATCGAGGGCGACCAGCAATAGTTTTGCTTTTTATGGTTTGCGCAGTACTGCGCAGGCCGGTCACATGACGCTGATGAATCCGGCGGGAAAGTTACGCCTGATCATATCCGTTCGCGGACGTATGCGTCTGTGCAGTGAAGAACAGCCGGTTCTGGCGATCCCGCTATGTTGAGACCTGTGCATATGGGTTTCACGTTGCCCGAAATTCTGTTGGCGCTAAGCCTGAGTAGCCTGATTATGCTATCCGCGGCACAGTGGTATCCCATTTTGCGCAGCCAGAGCCAAAACAGTGCGCAATATTTCCGTCTGGAACAGTTATTCAGTCAGGCTGCTTCCGGTATTGAAAAAGATATTCGCCGTGCTGGTTTTTGCGCCGGAGCGTGTCAGGGAACGTCGATAACCTTGGGACACTATCCGGGAGAAATGGCCAATAGCTGCCTCAATGTCTCTTACGATCTGAATCGCAATGGAGCCTGGGACGGAGGAGAGCAGCAGGAAGAAGAATCGTTTGGTTACCGCCTGCGTGCCGGGGCGCTGGAGATTCAAAGCGGAGCGCACAACTGTTATGGCGATCGTTGGGAGAAACTCTTTGATCCGCAGGAAGTGATTTTGACGTACTTTCATGTACGGCCATTGGGGGGAACGACGGGAGCCCGGTTGTACGAATTGCAACTGACAGGGTTCTGGATAAAACGTCCTGCCATTCAGCGCACGATCACGCGGTTGATTCTGGGACGGAACCAATGAAAAGAAAAGAACAGTACGGCAGCAGCACACTGGTCATGGTGATGTTGATTTCCGTTATCGGGCTGCTGCTCATGTCTGGCCTGCAACGTCAGCTTGATGCGGCCATACAGATGGGAAATGATGAGCGCCATTACCTGCGGGCGTTTAATCAGGCATTATCTTCTCTGAATTGGGGTATGCATTTAGACTGGCCCCCGCTACAGGATGACTGGACGTGTCAGACGCTGGCAGCCGATGCGCTGAACGTATGCCTGAAAAAGGCTTCTGATGAAGGGCTGGGGTTATTGCGCGGGGAAGGTTTGCTGCCGTCTCAGCATCGGCCGCTTTTTCTGTACCAGCGGGTGGCTTTCTCTGGTCTGGCATCAGACCGTATTACGCTTCAGATCGTTTCCCGTGGCTGGCTGGATTTTTGTCCGGATAAACAGGCGGGGCGCTGCATTGAGCCGGAATAAAACCGCGATGACCGGAAATCTATACCCGCAGAGGGGGTTCAGTCTGCCGGAAACGCTGGTCGCGGCATTATTATTAACGGTGTCGCTGCTGGGGTTACTGCAATATCACCAGATATTGCAACAGTCATTTCTGCATCAATGGCAGCAGCGGCAGGCATGGCGGCTGCTTGTGCAGCAGTTGGAAGCGTATGAGGCGGGAGTGAAGTACACTATAGGATTCAATGATAACGCGGGCTCTAACGACAAGATTAGTGACAAAACGGCGCTTGATCGCGCGACCGGGTCTGGACAAGAGTGGCGGTTCAGTTTGTCGGAGCAAATGATGACGGCTGAATGCAGGAAAGTGACGGCAGCTATCGTTACGCCGGGAAATTATCAGGCACAGCTCACCCGCTGGTTTTGTCTGGCGGCGCAATCCGTCAGTGGATAATTTGTCACACAGTGGCATGACAGGAGCCAGCATGTTTACGGTTTATCATTCCAACCAGTTGGATATTTTGAAAAGGCTGATGGTCGAGCTGATGAGGCGTCAGCCGCTTCAGGATCCTTTTCAGCAGGAAGTCATTCTGGTGCAAAGTCCCGGAATGGCTCAGTGGTTGCAGATTGAACTGGCCGGACATTTTGGGATTGCCGCCAATATCCATTTTCCACTGCCCGGCGTTTTTTTGTGGGAAATGTGCCGTCACGTTTTACCCGATATACCGAAAGAGAGCGCTTTCAGCAAAGAGGCGATGACCTGGAAGCTGATGCACTTGCTGCCCGAACAGCTGGAGCAACCTGATTTTGCCCCTTTGCGTCACTACCTGCAGGATGATGACGATCAGCGCAAGCGATACCAGCTTGCCGGACGTATTGCCGATCTCTTCGATCAATATCTGATATATCGCCCGCAGTGGATCGCTCAATGGCAAGCGGGTAACCAGGTTGATGGCCTTGGCGGCAACCAGCTCTGGCAGGCGGCTTTGTGGCGCGCATTGGTTGATTATACCCGGGAACTGCAACAGCCTGACTGGCACCATGCGATCTTGTACCAGCGCTTCATTCAAACGCTGGAACAGGCGAAAACCTGCCCATCCGGGCTGCCGCCTCGGGTGTTTATCTGCGGTATTTCCGCTTTGCCGCCGATCTATTTGCAGGCGCTGCATGCGCTGGTCCGTCATATTGATGTGCATCTGCTGTTTACCAATCCCTGCCGCAACTACTGGAGTGACATTCAGGATTATAAATTTCTGGCCAGGCTGAAAAATAGCTATCGCCGGTTACATCGCTGGGACGGCGCTCAGCCTGAAAGCAACCGTCCCTTATTTCGCGATCCGCAACAGGCCGATGGATTGTTTAATGCCGAAGGGGAACAGCGTCTCAATAATCCGTTATTGGCGTCCTGGGGGAAATTAGGCCGCGATCAATTGTATCTGCTGGCTGAACTCGATGCGGTACAGGAGGTGGATGCGTTTGTGGATCTGGACGCCGATAACCTGCTGCAAACCCTGCAACGCGATATTCTGGAACTGGAAGATCATGCCGTGGTGGCCGTCAGTAAGGAATCGTTGGCAACCAGCGTGAAGAAGCGTCCGCTGGAGCATCACGATCGTTCTGTTGATATCCATGCCTGCCACAGCCCACAGCGTGAAGTTGAAGTGCTGCACGATCGGCTTTTGGCCATGATGGCCGACGATCCGGCGCTGACGCCGCGCGATATCATTGTCATGGTGGCGGATATCGACGGCTATACGCCGTTTATTCAGGCCGTATTTGGTAATGCCCCGACAGAACGCTATTTGCCTTTCGCGATCTCCGATCGGCGCGCACAACATGCTCACCCGGCACTACAGGCGGTGATCAGCCTGCTGGATTTACCCAACAGCCGTTTTACTGCCGAGCAGGTTCTGGCTTTGCTGGAAGTCCCCGCGTTGGCGGCGCGGTTCGGCATTCAGGAAGAAGGGCTGCGCCGCTTGCGGTTATGGGTCGTGGAGTCGGGTATTCGCTGGGGATTGGACGACGATAACGTCCGGGAACTGATGCTCCCGCCAACCGGGCAGCACACCTGGCGTTTCGGGTTGACGAGAATGCTGTTGGGCTACGCTATGGACAGTCAGGCTGGAGACTGGCAAGGCGTGTTGCCTTACGATGAATCAAGCGGTCTGGTCGCAGAGCTTGCCGGGCAACTGGCCGAATTGCTGATGCAGCTTAACGTATGGCGTCAGCGCCTGCGCCAACCCCGAACGTTAGTGGAATGGTTGCCCTTGTGCCGCCAACTGCTGGAAACCTTTTTTGACGCGGATAGTGACACGGAAGCCGCGTTGGCACTGATCGAGAAACAGTGGCAGCAGGTGCTTGGCATGGGAACGGCATCCCGTTATCCACAGTCTGTGCCGGTTTCGCTGTTGCGCGACGAACTCTCTCGCCGGCTTGATCAGGAGCGGCTCAGCCAGCGTTTTCTGGCTGGTTCAATCAATTTCTGTACGCTGATGCCGATGCGTTCAATTCCCTTCAAGGTGGTTTGTCTGCTGGGCATGAATGACGGTGTTTACCCGCGAACCTTGCCGCCCCTTGGATTCGATCTGATGGGGAAAAGTATCAAACGTGGCGATCGCAGCCGCCGCGATGACGATCGCTATCTGTTTCTGGAGGCGATGCTATCCGCGCAGAACAAGCTGTATATCAGCTATATCGGCCGTTCCATACAGGATAACACCCGTCGCTATCCTTCCGTGTTGGTCAGTGAACTGATGGAATACATCGCGCAAAGTCACTATCTGTCGGGGGACGAAGCGCTCGATATTGATAGCAGTGCGGAGCGGGTTATGCGTCATCTGTGTCGCGAACATAGCCGGATGCCGTTTGATGCAAAAAACTTTCTGGCGGCGCCGATGCCGCAGAGCTTCGCCGCGGAATGGCTGGCGGCGGCCAACCGGCAGGGGCAACCACAGCCTGACTTTGACTGTCAGCTACCGCAGGAACGCTATACCGACATCAGTCTGGACGATTTAAAACGTTTTTATCGGCATCCGGTTCGGGCTTTCTTTCAGCTCCGGCTGGGCGTGGGGTTCATGCTGCAAAACGATGAACTTCTTGATGAAGAGCCATTTACCGTCGACAACCTGAGTCGCTATCAGTTAAATACTGAACTGCTTAACACGCTGATTGTTGAAGAAGATCCTGAACGGTTATACCGGCGCGTCCGTGCCGCGGGCGGACTGCCCTTTGGCGCATTTGGCGAACTCTACTGGCAGGCTCAGCAAGAGGAAATGGCGGAACTGGCTGCGCGCATACGCGAGGACATGACGCCGGGTGTGGCGGATAGCCTGGAAATCGATATCCGAATTGATGACATGCATATTCGTGGCTGGTTAGCCCAGGTGCGGCAAGATGGTTTATTGCGCTGGCGTCCCGGAAAACTCTCCATGACAGACGGCATGATGTTGTGGCTGGAGCATCTGGTTTACTGCCTCTCGGGCGGGAAGGGGGAAAGCCGGATGTATGGACGTGAAAAAACGGCATGGCGGTTTGCCCCCATGTCAGAGAAGCAGGCTCTTGAGTTTCTGCAACAGATGCTGGATGGCTATCAACAGGGTATGAATAAGCCACTCCTGCTGCTCAACAAATCGGGCAGCGCGTGGTTAACGCAGTGTTATGACCGTGAAAGTGATAGTATTCAATGGGATGATGAAACGCAGGGTAAGGCTCGCGCCAAACTGCTATTAGCCTGGCAAGGCAATATGGGATTTCCAGGTGAGGGCGAAGACGACTATCTGCAACGAATTGTGCGTGAATTGGATGAAAGACGAATGAATGAGGTCATTGAGGCGGCGCAAACCTGGTTGCTGCCGCCGATTCGTTCTAATCTGGCTTGATTGATGTTGAATACGTGAAGGCTATTGGAGAATTGCATGCGTAAACAGTTTGTCTGGATTACCGGATTGTTTTTTTTATTCACTTTCTGGCTTCCACTGAGTTGGGCTGATACGGGTTGGCAGCCCCTTGCTCAGACTATCCGTAAAAGTGAAAAGGATCCGCGTCAGTACCAGGCGATAAAACTGGATAATGGGATGACGGTACTGTTGGTTTCAGATCCGCAGGCCACGAAATCCCTGGCTTCATTGGCCTTGCCGGTAGGATCGCTTGAAGATCCGAACAGTCAACTGGGGTTGGCGCATTACCTGGAACATATGGTTTTGATGGGTTCCAAACGTTATCCCGAGCCTGAAGCGTTGTCAGAGTTTCTGAAAAAACACGCCGGCAGTCACAATGCCAGCACCGCGTCTTATCGCACGGCATTTTATCTGGAAGTGGAAAACGATGCGCTGCAACCCGCGGTGGATCGTCTGGCCGATGCCATTGCCGAACCGCTGCTTGATCCGGTGAATGCCGACCGTGAACGTAATGCGGTCAACGCCGAAATGACCATGGCGCGCTCCCGCGATGGTCACCGCATGGCGCAGGTCGGCGCAGAGACGTTGAACCCCGAGCACCCCAGCGCGCGCTTTTCCGGAGGCAATCTTGAAACGCTCAGCGATAAGCCCGGCAGTAAATTGCATGATGAACTGGTGAAGTTTTACCAGCGCTATTACTCCGCCAATCTGATGAAAGGCGTGATTTATAGCAATCAGCCTCTGCCTGCATTGGCAAAACTGGCTTCGGAGACCTTTGGCCGCATTGCCAATCATCAAGCCAGCGTACCCGCGATTACGGTTCCGGTTGTGACCGAAAAACAGCGCGGTTTGATGATTCACTATGTCCCGGCACAGCCGAGAAAACAGCTGCGCATTGAATTCAGGGTCGATAACAACAGCCAGGCATTCCGCAGTAAAACCGATACCTATATCAGCTATCTGCTTGGTAACCGCAGTCAGAATACGCTGTCCGACTGGCTACAGAAGGAAGGGTTGGTTGAATCGATTGGCGCGGGCGCCGATCCGATGATCGATCGCAACGGCGGGGTCTTTGCCATTTCAGCGTCGTTGACGGATAAAGGGCTGGCGCGGCGTGATGAAGTCATCGCCGCAATATTCAGTTACTTGCAGCAGATTCGCCGCGAGGGTATCCAACAGCGCTATTTTGACGAAATCGCCCATGTTCTGGATCTGGATTTCCGCTATCCGTCCATCAGCCGTGATATGGATTATATCGAGTGGTTGGTTGATACCATGCTACGGGTGCCGGTCGAACATACGCTGGATGCCATGTATCTTGCCGACCAGTATGATCCCAGGGCGATTGCGGAACGCCTGGATGTCATGACGCCGCAGAATGCGCGTATCTGGATGATTAGCCCGAACGAGCCGCATAACAAGGTGGCCTACTTTGTTGAAGCGCCTTATGAAGTCAATAAAATTCCGGCAGAAACGTTTGCCAAATGGAAAACGCTGGGACAGAAGATTTCATTGTCGCTGCCCGCGGCCAACCCTTATATTCCCAATGATTTTTCTCTGATCAAAGGCGATAGCCGTCTGACTCATCCGAAAACTCTGCTGGAGGAACCGGGGCTGCGTGTGCTGTATATGCCAAGTCGTTATTTCGCGGATGAGCCTAAAGCCGAAATTACCTTGCTGCTGCGCAATCATGAAGCCCGCAGTACCGCGCGTAATCAGGTGTTGTTTGCGCTGAATGATTACCTCGCCGGTCTTGCGCTGGACGAATTGAGCTATCAGGCATCGATTGGCGGGATTAGCTTTTCAACCAAAAGCAATGATGGCCTGGTGATTAACGCTGACGGCTACACTCAGCACCTGCCGCAGCTCTTTCTGGCGCTGGCCGAGGGCTATTCCTCGTTTACCTCGACAGAAGAACAGCTGGAGCAGGCCAAATCCTGGTATCAGCAACAGTTGGATTCGGCAGAAAAGGCAAAAGCGTTTGAACAGGCCATACAGCCAATCCAGTCGCTGTCTCAACTGCCGTACAGTGAACGCGAGGAACGTCGTCATTTGCTGAAAGACATCAACTTGCAGGAACTGGCTAATTATCGGAAGGATTTACTGCAAAAAGCGACGCCGGAAATGCTGGTGGTAGGTAATCTGCAACCTGAAAAGGTCACCGAACTGGCGAAAACGCTGAAAACCCGCCTGAACTGCGGCGGCGAAACGCTTTGGCGTAGTGATGAGATCAGGATCGCTCAACCGCAGAAGGCCAATATGCAGCGTACGGGCAGCAGCACCGACTCTGCGTTGGCGGCGGTTTACATTCCTGCCGGTTATACCGAAACGCAAAGTATGGCGTACAGTTCAGTGCTGGGGCAGATTATTCAGCCCTGGTTCTACAGTCAACTGAGAACGGAAGAACAGCTTGGCTAGGCGGTATTTGCTTTCCCGATATCCATCGGGCGGCAATGGGGGATCGGTTTCCTGCTGCAAAGCAACAGTAAACAGCCGGCCTATTTGTACCAACGTTATCAGGATTTTTATCAGAAAGCGGAAAAGCGCCTGCGAGGGATGAGCGAGGAAGAGTTTGCGCAATATAAACAGGGCGTCATCAATGAGTTGAGCCAGCGCCCGCAAACGCTGAGCGAAGAAATCAGCCGTTTGCGCAATGACTTGGACCGGGAGAACTTTGCGTTTGATACCCGTGAGAAGTTGATTGCTGAAGTTAAACCGCTGACGGTGGGGCAACTGGCGGATTTTTTCCAGCAGGCGTTAAAACCGGAAGGGTTGGCCGTGCTGTCGCAAATTTCCGGCAGCCATCATGACAAGTCGGATTATGCCGCGCCGCAGGGATGGAAGACCTATCCGAATGCGTCTTCATTACAGAAAACGTTGCCCGTTGATAGTTCGCCGGCAATGAATAAAGCACGCGTTTCCCCGTCTGAAACCGCAACCTCTGTCAACAAGGCAATGGCAAAATGAAACAGGCCGCGCCGCAATCATTAAACGTCATGACGTTGCCGCTCCTGGGAGAGCGGCTGATTGAGGCATCGGCAGGTACAGGGAAAACCTACACGCTGGCGGCGCTGTATCTGCGTTTGCTGCTGGGGTTGGGAAAGCAGTCTGCCTACCCGCGTCCGCTACTGGTTGAGGAAATTCTGGTCGTTACGTTTACAGAGGCGGCCACAGAGGAGCTCCGCGAACGTATTCGGGAAAAAATCCACGTATTGCGTATTGCCTGCATCCGTGGGGAAAGCAAGGAGCCGCTGCTGTCGGAACTGTTGGCTGAAATCCCGGATCGTCAGGATGCGGCAGAGATGCTGTTGTCTGCTGAACGGCAGATGGATGAAGCGGCGATTCACACTATTCATGGTTTTTGTCAGCGGATACTGAGTACCAATGCATTTGAGTCCGGCGTCCTGTTTGAACAGGTGCTGATAGAGGATGAGCATCCGTTACGTCGTCAGGCCTGCGCCGATTTCTGGCGTCGCTACTGTTATCCGCTGCCAATGGATATCGCACGCGTCGTCGGTATGGAGTGGAGCGGGCCGGAGAGCCTGCTCGCCGACCTGATGCCTTACCTGCAAGGTGAAAGTCCGGTTTTTCACCACCCTCCTGATGGGGATGAAACGCTGATTAGCCGGCATCAGAAAATTATTGCCGTCATTGATGCTGTTAAACAGCAGTGGCTGGTTTCAGCGGCGGAACTGGAAGGGGTGATCAACGCATCCGGTGTGGATAAACGCAGTTACAGCAGCAAAAACCTGCCTAACTGGTTGCAGAAAGTCACACAATGGGCAGAGCAGCAGACGCAGGATTATCAACTGCCAAAAGATCTGGAACGGTTTAGCCAGCAGATCCTGACGGAGAAAACCAGAAAGGGCGAAGCGCCTGAACACGCGGTGTTTGAGGCTGTCGAGCGTTTACTGGAGGAATCGCTTTCTTTGCGCGATGTTGTCATCGTGCGCGCGCTGAGCGAAATTCGTCAGTCTGTGCGTGAGGAAAAACGACAGCGCGCGGAATTGGGGTTTGATGATCTTCTCAGTCGATTGGATGAGGCGTTGCAACAGCCGGGCGGCGAACAGTTAGCCAGTTCCGTGCGGCAACGTTATCCCGTTGCGATGATCGATGAGTTTCAGGATACCGATCCTCAGCAATACCGTATTTTTCGCTCGCTGTATGGTGGACAACCGCAGTGTGGTCTGCTGTTGATTGGCGATCCCAAACAGGCGATATACGCATTCCGCGGCGCGGATATTTTTACTTATATGCGCGCTCGATCTGAGGTGAGCGCGCACTACACGCTGGGAACCAACTGGCGCTCATCGCACCCGATGGTGCGGGGCGTGAACCGTTTATTTCAGCGTCTTGAATGCCCGTTTATTTTTGAAGACATTCCTTTTCTGGCGGTTGAACCCGCTGGGCCTAAACGCGATCTGGCTTTTGAGGTTGCCGGCGTGCCTCAACCCGCGCTGCAATTTTGGCTGACGGGTGAGGAGACCATTGGCGTCGGGGATTATCAACAGTTAATGGCCCGGCAATGTGCGCTACAGATTCGGGACTGGCTGGCGGCCAGCCAACGCCGGCAGGCCTGGCTGAGTACCGGTAAAGAGCGGCGTCTGGTTCAGGCGTCCGACATGAGCGTTCTGGTGCGCAGCCGCCATGAGGCCGCATTGGTGCGAGAGGCGTTGGGCCGGCTTGCTATTCCATCGGTCTATTTGTCCAATCGCGACAGCGTTTTCACAACGCCGGAGGCCCGCGATATTCTGTGGATCTTGCAGGCGGTGCTGGCCCCGGAACAAGAGAGAACATTACGCAGTGCGATGGCGACCTCGTTGATGGGGTTGGATGCCCTGGCGCTGAATGCCCTGAGCCATAGTGAAGAAGACTGGGATGCCCGGGTCGAAGAGTTTGCCAACTACCGCACGCTTTGGCGACAGCGTGGCGTATTGCCAATGCTGCGCGCGCTGATGAGTCGGCATCAACTGGCTGAAAACCTGCTGGCCAGCGATGACGGTGAACGGCGGTTGACCGATGTGCTGCATATTGGTGAATTATTGCAGGATGCTTCATCGGCGCTGGATAGCGAACATGCGTTGGTGCGCTGGCTTTCGCAGCAGATTATTCAGCCTAATCCACAGGCGGAGAATCAGCAGTTGCGTCTGGAAAGCGATCGTCATTTGGTGCAGATCGTGACGATCCATAAATCGAAAGGGCTGGAGTATCCGCTGGTCTGGCTGCCTTTTATCAGTAATTTCCGGGTTCAGGATCAGGGCATTTATCATGACAGAAGCAGCTACCAGGCTTTGCTCGATCTGCATAACAGCGAAGCGAGTCAGGCGCTGGCGGAAGAAGAGCGGCTGGCTGAGGATTTGCGCCTGCTTTATGTGGCGCTGACGCGTTCGATCTATCACTGTAGCGTTGGTGTTGCGCCGCTGCAACGTTCACGCAGGAAAAGCGAAAGCAGTGATATGCACCAGAGTGCGCTGGGCTATTTGCTCCAGAGAGGCAAAGAGGCCGACGCGGCAACGCTGGTGGCCGAGCTTAAAGCACTGGCCGGGGACGGCGTGGCCGTAACCCTTGTACAGCCTGGCGATGAACAACCATGGCGACCCGATGAACCCGCTCAGGTGACGTTGCAGGCCCGCCGCAATGAGCGGGTATGGCGCAATGGTTGGCGAGTGACCAGCTATTCCGGTTTGCAGCAGCACGGTTCCTCTGTCGCGCAGGATTTAATCCCTCGTCTGGATATTGAGGCGATGGGAGAACGGCAGGAAGAGCAGGAAACGTGGTTTACTCCGCATACGTTTCCACGAGGCGCGAGCCCGGGCACGTTTTTACATGGTCTGTTCGAGACACTGGATTTTACCCAGCCAGTGGACGACGCATGGCTGGCCGAGCAACTGTTATTGCAAGGTCTGGATACCGCCTGGCATCCGGTGTTGCGATCGTGGATGGCGGTGATTTTGACCACGCCGCTCAACGATGACGGTATTACGCTATCGGCGCTGGACGCACGGCATAAACGCGCGGAGTTGCAGTTTTATTTGCCTATTGAGGCGCCGATGCAGGCTGCGCAGCTTGATGAGTTGGCGAAACGGGATGACCCGCTGTCTGCTCAGTGCCCTCCGCTATCATTTCAGCAAGTGCAAGGTATGTTGAAAGGATTTATCGATCTGGTGTTCTGCTGGAAAGGGCGCTATTACCTGCTGGACTACAAATCCAATTGGCTGGGCGCCGATGCCAGTGCCTACACGCAGCCCGCGATGGCGCAGGCGATGGCCGAACATCGTTATGATTTGCAGTATCAGCTTTATAGTCTGGCGTTACACCGCTATTTGCGTCATCGCGTTGCGGATTATGACTATGAACGGCACTTTGGCGGTGTGTTTTATCTGTTTTTACGTGGGATCGACGAACGCTATCCCGGCAACGGTGTGTTTTATTGTCGGCCACAGGCTGCTTTTGTTTCCGGACTGGACCGGTTGTTTCAGGGGAACCAGGCAGAAGAGGCCGATACGCCATGACTACCATGATTGACTTACTTGAAATGGCATTGCAGCGTCGGCTGCTGCGACCGCTGGATAGGCAATTCGCCAGAATGCTGGCTGATGGCGAACATCCTCATTTATTGTTGGCGGCGGCCTGTCTGAGTGCTCAGTCTGGCGCGGGTAACGTGTGTTTGCCATTGGAGAGACTTCAGCCGCCATGGTTATTCGATGGCCGCGACCATGAACTGGCTCAGCGGATCGGGGCATTGCTTGGACAGCCGGACGTTGCAGCCTGGCAGCGGCATTTATTCGCATCGGCAGCGGTCAGCGATGGCAGCCGGCCGACGCCGCTGGTGTTGCAACAGAACAGGCTGTATCTACAGCGAAGCTGGCAAAGTGAAGGTCGCGTAGCCGCATTCATTGCCGATGGGCATCAGGCGTTGCCCAATGATGAGCCGCAGATTCGTACCGTGCTGGATCGCTTATTTCCTGTGGTAGACGGTGAGGTTAACTGGCAGAAAATTGCTGCTGCGGTGGCGTTGACCCGGCGAATCGCCATTATTTCCGGCGGCCCGGGAACGGGAAAAACCACGACGGTTGCCAAATTACTGGCCGCGCTGATTCAGCTGAACGGCGACGGGGACGCGTTACGAATTCAGTTAGCGGCGCCGACGGGTAAGGCGGCGGCCCGTTTGACCGAATCCCTGGGGACGGCATTGAACAACCTTTCGTTGGGTAATGCGCGCCGTGACGCTTTTCCACAGGAAGCGGCAACGCTGCACCGTTTACTGGGGGCGGTGCCGGATAGTCAGCGTCTGCGTCACCATCAGGGCAATCCGTTACATCTGGATGTGTTGGTCGTGGATGAAGCCTCCATGGTTGACCTGACAATGATGGCTAACCTGATCGCCGCTCTGCCTGAACAAGCCAGACTTATCCTGCTGGGCGATCGCGACCAGCTTGCTTCTGTAGAGGCGGGCGCGGTGCTGGGCGATATCTGCCGTTTTGCCGAGGCTGGATATAGCCGCGCCAGGGCGCAGCAGCTACAGCGTTTGACGGGCTGCCGATTGGATGAGATGAGCACGGAAAGTCAGGTTACCGTTGGAGACAGTATCTGCCTGTTGCGCAGAAGTTATCGTTTCGACCAGCACTCAGGGATCGGACAGTTGGCGCTGGCGGTGAATAACGGCGATGAACCGCGCGTGCGGGCCGTATTGAATGGCGCTTTCGCGGATATTACCTGTTGTCCGTTGTCAGAAACGGAGGATTACCCGCGTATTCTGGAACAGAGCGTTGAGGGATATCGTGACTATTTACAGCGTATGGCGGCCGGTGAGAGTCCTGAGGCGGTACTGCTGGCGTTTCAGCGTTACCGTCAACTGTGCGCGTTGCGTGAAGGGCCGTTCGGCGTCGCGGGGCTGAATCCGCGTATTGAACAGGCGTTGCATAAAGCCGGGCTTATCAGTCGAAATCGCAATCCGCTCAACCGTTGGTATATTGGTCGTCCGGTGATGATCGAACGAAATGACGCGGTGCTGGGGTTGTTTAATGGCGATATCGGTATCGCGCTGATGAGTGAAAAAGGTGAATTGCGAGTCTATTTCCAACTGCCTGACGGCAAGCTCAAAGCCGTCGCGCCCAGCCGTTTGCCGCCTCATGAGACCGCCTATGCGATGACGGTGCACAAATCACAGGGATCGGAATTTGAGCATACGGCGCTGGTGCTGCCAAACCACTATTTGCCGGTGTTAACGCGCGAACTGGTCTATACCGCGATTACCCGCGCACGTAAGCGTTTGTCGCTGTTTGCGGATATGAATATCCTGTGTCGGGCAGTAAAAACACCAACCCAACGGCATAGTGGGCTGGTGGAAAGAATAATCATGATGTCTTCTGACAAGACAGTATAAATGCCGGTGTAATATTATGTTTTATAACAAAATGTTATGATGATTCCCGCTCAATCAGTGAGAACCCAATATCGACGATTGGGTCGGAGATCGGTTTGCCTTCAATTTTGTCCGCCAGCATCGTGGCGGCGTCTTTGCCGATTTTCCAGCGATCAATCCTGACCGTAGTGATCGACGGGGTGTTATGCGCCGCAAAATTCAGGTCGCCAAACCCGATAACCGCCAGTTTGTCCGGTACGCTCAAACCTCTTGTTTCTGCTTCCATGATGGCTCCCTGAGCGAGAGTATCAGAACTGCAAATGATGACATCGAACCGGTTGTTATCCTCTGCAAACAGCGTACTCAATCCCTGACGGCCCAGCGCCAGCGTTGCCGGTAGCGGCACCGTAATTTCATGAACATGGCAATCTGGTTTCTTTTGTATAATCTCACAGATCCCTTTTTTTCTTTGTCCCGCTCTTCGGTCCTCAGTCCAAAGCAGACCAAATTGTGAATAGCCCTTATTTAAGAGGTACTGGCCAATCGTATTGCCAATTTTTTCATGGGAAAACCCGACCAGCATATCAAGCGGCGTTGGCGTTAAATCCCAGATTTCAACGACGGGAAGATTGGCGTTCAGAATAATTCTCTTAAGCGCAGGGGAATGATGAATCCCTGTAAGAACAATGCCATCCGGGCGACGCGAGAGAATAGTCGTAACGATATCGGCTTCGGACTCATGCGTATAGCCGGCAACACACAGCAGCATATGATAACCGCGGGTAGCCAGTTCGTCGCTGATAGCCTGAACCGTATCAACAAACATATTGTTATTGATTTGAGGGATGATGACGGCGATAAGTTTGCTGCGTTTTGAGGCTAACCCTCCCGCCAACATGTTAGGAATGTAACCTGTCGCGCGGATGGCCTCCATAACGCGGGACAGGGTCCCTGCACGAACAATTTTGGGATTGTTCAATGCCCTGCTGACGGTCATCGGTGAAAGCCCCGCCGCTCTGGCCACATCTTCCAGTGTGGGGGGACGTGTCGGGTTATTGATTGCGTGTTTATCACTCTTCACTCGATGTTCCCCAATGTATTCCTGACTTCCTGCCTATCAGATTATCGTTGAAGTGGGTCATTTTCCAGCCAAGATTTATGAATAAGGATAATGTGTGCCGGATAGCGCCTCCCCCGATCGGGGTGCGTATTCCCTGCGCATGACTTTTTCCTGATTTTGTGCGTCTGCATAAAATGATTGCGCTATCATTGTGATTTTTCATCATGAATATCATCTGTTTATTAATGGTTATTTTGTCGTTTTAGTCTCTTTTTTGGTTAAATTGTGATCTGTTTTGCATTCGTATGTTCTTTTTCTGTTCGTTTCTGATATTTTGTTTAATTATGTTAGCGCAATCATTCATGAAGGAGAAAGAACATGACACTTAGCGCTAATTCAGATGCCGTGAGCTACGCGAAAGCGAGTAACGCCAAAACTGCCGCCGATACCGGGGATAGAATCGAGTGGGTAAAAATTTCGTTGGCCTTTCTGCCACTGGCGACGCCGGTCAGTGATGCCAAAGTTCTGACCGGACGACAAAAACCGCTTACCGAAGTCGCTATTATTTTTGCTGAAATCCATAGTCGGGATGGGTTTGAAGGCGTCGGCTTCAGCTATTCGAAACGAGCGGGCGGACCGGGGATTTACGCCCACGCCAAAGAAATTGCAGATAACCTGATCGGCGAGGATCCCAACGATATAGACAAGATTTATACCAAGCTGCTGTGGGCTGGCGCGTCTGTTGGCCGCAGCGGCATGGCGGTACAGGCTATTTCTCCCATCGACATCGCATTGTGGGATATGAAAGCCAAACGCGCCGGGTTGCCGCTGGCGAAGCTGTTGGGCTCTCACCGTGATTCCGTGCAGTGCTATAACACCTCCGGCGGGTTCCTGCATACGCCGCTGGAACAGGTTTTAAAAAATGTAGTCATTTCGCGAGAAAGCGGCATCGGCGGGATCAAGCTGAAAGTGGGGCAACCCAATACGGCGGAAGATATTCGCCGTCTTACCGCCGTGCGCGAAGCGTTGGGAGATGATTTCCCGTTGATGGTGGACGCGAACCAGCAATGGGATCGTGAAACAGCCATTCGTATGGGGCGGAAAATGGAAGCGTTTAATCTCATTTGGATTGAGGAACCGCTCGATGCTTACGATGTTGAGGGTCACGCTGCGTTGTCTGCTGCCCTTGACACGCCGATTGCCACCGGCGAGATGCTGACCAGTTTCCGCGAACACGAACAATTGATCCTCGGTAATGCCAGCGATTTTGTTCAGCCCGATGCGCCACGCGTCGGCGGGATTTCTCCCTTCCTGAAAATCATGGATCTGGCGGCGAAGCATGGACGCAAACTGGCGCCTCATTTCGCGATGGAGGTGCATTTGCATCTGGCTGCGGCGTATCCGATTGAGCCCTGGCTGGAACATTTCGAATGGTTGAACCCACTCTTTAATGAGCAGCTTGAGTTACGTGATGGCCGCATGTGGGTTTCCGATCGTCTGGGGCTTGGTTTTACCCTGAGTGAACAAGCAAGAAAATGGACGGCGTTGACCTGCGAGTTTGGTAAACAACCCTGATATGTCACGTGACTGATATTTTCTTTATCAGTCACGATAATTAACTGTACCTCTACTTATCTAATTAAATGCAACCCTCGTTGACAGGAGTTGTCTGCCATGAATACATTAAAAAAACGCACCAATGTTCGATATACGATATTAATTTTCCTTTTTTTAGCAACGGTTTTTAATTATGCAGATCGTGCGACACTTTCGGTTGTCGCACCTTTCATGAGTAAAGAATTAGGCTTCGATCCAGAGGCAATGGGATTTGCTTTTTCTGCCTTTGGTATCTCCTACGTCATTATGCAAATTCCCGGAGGATTATTACTCGATAGATTTGGTTCACGACTGGTATATGGCTTTGCTTTGATTGCCTGGTCTATTGTCACGATGTTTCAGGGGACGATTTATCTGTTTACCTCCCCTCTCGTTGCGCTGGTTGTTCTGCGATTGTTAATGGGCGCGATAGAGGCTCCTGCGTTTCCGGCCAACAGCCGTCTTAGCGTTCAGTGGTTCCCGGATAAGGAACGAGGGTTCGTGACCTCGGTTTATCAGGCGGCCCAATATATTTCTCTGGGGATTGTTACGCCATTAATGACGGTGATTTTACATAATTTAAGCTGGCATTATGTGTTTTATTATATCGGCGCAATCGGTGTTGTTCTGGGAATATTCTGGTTTATCTATGTTCAGGAGCCGTTTAAACATAAAAAAATTAATCAAGAGGAGCTTGACTATATCCATTCTGGTGGCGGGGAACCGACTCTCGGCGTTAATAAAAAGAAAGAGAAAATTACTTTTTCACAAATTAAACTTGTCTGCGTTAACCGAATGATGATTGGTGTTTATATCGGTCAGTTTTGCGTTACGTCTATCACCTGGTTCTTTCTCACCTGGTTTCCAACTTATTTATATCAGGCGAAAGGGATGTCAATATTGAAAGTCGGTTTGGTCGCTGCCATTCCCGCTATTGCCGGATTCATCGGGGGATTAATCGGCGGAATATTTTCTGATTATCTGTTACGACGCGGCTATAGCCTGACAATATCGCGCAAGCTTCCGATTATCTGCGGCATGTTGCTGTCGTGCACCATTATTACCGCTAACTACACCAGTTCAGAAGTGGTCGTTATTGGCGCGATGAGTCTGGCGTTTTTTGCCAAAGGATTTGGCAATCTGGGATGGTGTGTATTAAGCGACACTTCCCCGAAAGAAGTATTGGGCATCGCGGGCGGCGTTTTTAACATGTGCGGTAATATGGCCAGTATCATTACGCCTCTGGTTATTGGCTTTATTTTATCCTCCACTCAATCGTTCGATTACGCCATTTTATACGTGGGTTCGATGGGGGGAATCGGCCTTATTGCTTACTTGTTTATTGTCGGACCGTTGGAGCGAATCAAAATAACTACCGTGCCGGCGGCGCAATAACTTCAGGTGATTGGTGTCCCTGTGACACATGCTGTTCCGTGGATTTGAACTCCTCCGGAACAGCAATTTTTTACCGCGGCTGATGCGCGGCCATCACGTATTGTCGCCAGGTGGCCGGTAAGTCTCAGGTCAGATCCAGCACCAGAATTTTTGACCGACGCTGGTAGTTGTACAGGGCCTGCTTTTTCTTCGGCAGCATTTCCACTTCGGCGAGTAAAAACCCGCGTTCCTGGAACCAGTGAATGCTGTGGGTCGTCAGAACAAACAGTTTGCTCAGCCCTTGCAGGCGCGCCTGAGATGCAATCCGCTGCAACAGCATGTCACCGCGTGAAGAACTGCGATAGTCAGGATGCACCGCGACGCAGGCCATTTCGCCGATGCTCTCTTCCGGGAAAGGATAGAGCGCCGCGCAGGCGATGGTCAGGTTATCGCGCACCACCACGGTAAACTTGTCGATTTCCATTTCCAGCTGTTCACGCGAGCGTCTGACCAGAATACCCTGTTGTTCCAGCGGACGAATCAATTCCAGAATCCCGCCAATATCGTTAATCGTTGCCCGCCGCACCTGCTCGGCGCTTTCCATCACGATTTGCGTACCAATACCGTCACGGGAGAACAGTTCTTGCAGTAAAGCGCCGTCATCCTGATAGCTAATCAGGTGGCTGCGACGCACGCCGCTACGGCAGGCTTTAACCGCGCCGCGCAAAAATCTGACCGTACCGGAGTGGTAATCGCCGTCCGCTTCCAGCGCTTCAATCCGCCGCTGGGCATCATCCGGAAACAGTTCGGAAATAATATTGCCTTCTTCGTTGATTACGCCCTGGGAAGAGCAGAAACCAATCATTTTTTCGGCTTTGAGCTTGATCGCCAACTGAGTGGCGACTTCTTCAGAGGTCAGGTTGAAGCTTTCACCCGTAACGGAAACCGCGACCGGCCCCAGCAGGACAATCGCGCCGCTATTTAACTGGCGGTGCAATGCCTCTTCATCAATTCGGCGGATGCGTCCACTGTGGCAGTAGTCCACGCCATCATCAACGCCAAGAGGCTGGGCAATGATGAAATTGCCGCTGACGACATTGATGTGCGCGCCCTGTAGCGGCGTATTATTCAAACTCATGGACAACCTTGCGGTGATGTCCAATTGCAGCATCCCTGCGGCCTGCTTAACCAGTTCCAGCGTGACGCTGTCTGTTATGCGGGTATTTTTGTGATAGCGAGGTTCGTAGTGATGGGTTGTCAGATTGGCATCGATCTGCGGACGGGCGCCATAAACCACGACCAGCTTGATTCCCAGACTATGCAATAGCCCGATATCATTGACGATGTTGGCGAAGTTTTCATGCTCGATGGCTTCTCCACCCAGCATGATGACAAACGTTTTGCCGCGATGGGCATTGATATAAGGAACTGAATGGCGAAAGCCTTGAACCAGTTCTGTACTACGTTCCTTCACTGTGAGCCCTCTTTTGAATTTTTATTCGTAATTTTTGTATTTTTATTCTTTATGAGGCAAAAGGCAAGGGGCAAGTAACGGGGCTGGAGCCTGTGCGATAAATTCAGCATTCATCTCGTTTATTCCTTCATTCTCTCTGCCGTGAGGACTGAGGAATCGGATTTTTCAACGTATTCAAACCGATACCTTATTCACGGTTTGCTCATGCGGTAACTGACTATATTTTCGTCGGTTCAGTTAAGGCTATAACCAGAAAGTGTCAGGGGAAGCGCACGCTTTCGGTTTGAAGGAGATAAAGATATAAAGCATAAACATGATTTTTGCATGACAGCGCAGGGGAGATTCGTTAAAGTTTTTGACAATTTTCTTATTTCTGTTTTCAGTTTTTGCCAATGGCACCGTAATCAGACCGGAGTTGCATGTCTCATTCGAATCACAATCTGACTCGGCGGCGCTTGTTACAAAGCGCGGCAGCAACCTGGCTGTTAAGTGTGAGCGGCGTCGGGCTGGCAGCGACAGCGCAGGTTATTGCTGTGCGCGTCTGGCCTTCCTCTTCTTATACCCGTGTCACGCTGGAATCGAATCTTGCGCTGAAATACAAACAGTTCACTCTCAGCAATCCGGACCGCATTGTCGTGGATATTGAGAATATCCATCTGAATAGCGTGTTGAAGAATATCTCCGGTCAGTTCCAGCAAAACGATCCGCTGATTAAAGAAGCCCGTATTGGTCAGTTTGATAAAAATACGGTGCGGCTGGTGCTGGAATTAAAGCAAGGCGCCAGCACCAAACTGTTTACGCTGAATCCGGTGGCGGAATTCAAGCATCGCCTGGTTGTCGATCTTTATCCGGATGTCGGCAAGTATGACAACGAAGACGATCCGCTCTTGGCGCTGCTGGAAGACTATAACAAAGGTGAACTGGAACGTACGTTGCCCGCAGAAGCGCCGAAAGCGGGGAGGGCGGGGCGCGATCGCCCGTTGGTCATCATGCTGGATCCCGGTCATGGCGGCGAGGACCCCGGAGCGATTGGTAAAAACAAGACGCGCGAGAAAGATATCGTTTTGCAGATCGCCCGGCGTCTGCGTACTTTGATCGATCGTGAATCCAATATGAAAGCGTATATGACCCGTAATGAGGATGTGTTTATTCCATTACGGGTGCGGGTGGCGAAAGCGCGCAAGCAGCGGGCCGATCTGTTTATCTCTATTCACGCGGACGCGTTTACCAATCGTGCGGCCAGAGGTTCATCGGTATTCGCGCTTTCCAAGAAAGGGGCAACCAGCACTGCCGCCAGCTTTCTGGCGCAGACGCAGAATGAATCGGATTTGATTGGCGGGGTCAGCATGAGCGGCGATCGCTATCTCGACCATACCATGTTTGATCTGGTGCAGACGGTCACGATTAGCGATAGCCTGAAATTCGGTAAAGAAATTCTGACGCGGCTGAGTAAGGTGAACCGTTTGCATAAAAACAGTGTCGATCAGGCTGGCTTTGCAGTATTAAAAGCGCCGGATATTCCTTCCGTTCTGGTGGAAACCGCATTTATCAGCAATCTTGAAGAAGAACGAAAGTTACGAACCAGCCATTTTCAGCAACAGATTGCGGAGTCTATTCTGGCCGGGATCAAAGCCTATTTTGCCAGTCAGTCGGCACGATAAGCGAAAGCGCGGGAGTATCCGGTTATCCGTCAGGAATCGATGGGGATTGGAGCAAAGCGTAGTAATGCGATAAAGGGGATGGATATGGGAAGGGTGTTCCAGAAAGCAAAAAACACCCGTCAGGGTGTTTATTCTCTGATAATCAATTGGTTGCGGGGGCCGGATTTGAACCGACGACCTTCGGGTTATGAGCCCGACGAGCTACCAGGCTGCTCCACCCCGCGTCCGTCTTGATATCTTATTTTCTCTGATGGCAACACACATCAGTAATTGGTTGCGGGGGCCGGATTTGAACCGACGACCTTCGGGTTATGAGCCCGACGAGCTACCAGGCTGCTCCACCCCGCGTCCGTGGAAGCGCACTATACTCTGCATGAACTTCGATGCAACCTATTTCTGTAAAAAACACGGGATCGCCTGTTCAGGTGATGAATTTACCGCCTGATAGTCTGTTTTTTAAACGCCATGTGCTGGACTTTATGCGGTGTTCTCTCTGACAGCGACTGTTCGGGCCGTTGTTTATGCAACGTTATAAACCGCTTTCGCGATTTTTTGGAGAGGTGCGTTTCTTTATCTATAGGCGTTTGTTATCGTTCGGCAGTGGGTCTACATGATGTCAAAAGAGAGCGCAACGAAGATGAAAGGATGTTGGGGAAAATATGTGCTGACTGGCTTGGTGATTGCCATTCTGGCGGGGTGTCAGTCCAGACCGACCGATCGGGGACAGCAGTATAAAGACGGACACCTTAATCAGCCGCTGGAACTGGTGAATGAGCCTAATGCAAAGGGGAAACCTGTCAATGCGCGCGACTTTGTCACGCAGGTTTCGGAAATCAGGGCGGCTTCTCCGAGTCTCTATACCCGCAACACCAACACCTTTCAGGCGATCGAAAACTGGATGATGTCTGGCGCCGATACGCGCGAACTGAGCAAATTCGGTTTGAGCGCCTGGCAAATGGAAGGGGTGGATAACTTCGGCAACGTTCAATTCACTGGCTATTACACGCCCGTACTGCAAGCTCGCTATACCCGCCAGGGAGAATTCCGCTATCCGCTCTACGCCATGCCGTCACGCGGTAAGACGAATCGTCGCCTGCCGGATCGCGCTTCTATTTATTCTGGCGCATTAGATGACCGTCTGATTTTGGCCTGGAGCAATTCGCTGGTGGATAATTTCATGATGGAAGTGCAAGGCAGCGCCTACATTGATTTTGGTGACGGTCGCCCGCTAACGTTCTTTGGTTATGCCGGTAAAAACGGCCATGCCTACCGCAGTATCGGCAAGGTGCTGATCGATCGTGGCGAAGTTGCCCGTGAAGATATGTCCATGCAGGCTATTCGCCAATGGGCGGAACAGCATAGCGAATATGAAGTTCGTGAACTGCTGGAGCAAAATCCGTCTTTTGTGTTCTTTAAACCAATGATGTCTGCGCCAGTCAAAGGCGCCAGTGCCGTCCCGCTGGTGGCGAAAGCCTCCGTTGCCTCTGACCGTTCGCTCATTCCGGCGGGGACGGCCCTGCTGGCTGAAGTGCCGCTTTTGGATAATGAAGGAAAGTTTACGGGTAAGTATGAAATGCGTCTGATGATTGCGCTGGATGTCGGAGGGGCGATTAAAGGCCAGCACTTCGATATCTATCAGGGCATTGGTCATGAAGCCGGGCATGCCGCTGGCTTCTATAACCACTATGGTCGGGTATGGGTACTGAAAAAAACGCCGGAAGCGTTTTCAACGCCGTTTACGACGGCCCGCAAGGATGACGGACAGGAATTGCCTGTCATAAAAAATAACCAGAGCGGCGGGACATTGTTCCATTCGGCGCAAAATAGCCCTGCGGTGAATGTCAGCAATTCAGGATCGTTATTGGTCAGTAATCCGCAAAATTGATTATGTTCTTTTACTGCGTCTCAAAGGAAATTAGGCAGCGTTTCTCTTTGCGACGTGAATCTGAGCCGTCTGAATACCAGGCGGCTTTTTCATGGGTTCAAATAAAACGGGAATTAGCTTTTAAAACCGTATTTGCTGCTCAAGCCTAATTCGTTAACGAGGCGAACGCCGGTCTGCAAGGCTTCACCCTGTAAATCCCGCAGCGGCCGGCGCAGGCTGCCGGAGGGTAAACCAACGGCCTTCATCAGGGATTTCACCGCGACGGGGTTGATCGCTGAGTAGGTGTAGTGCAACAGGGGCAGCAAATGCTGGTAGGCTTTGCGGAAGCGCTCGGCATCATCGCCGTTTTTCCACGGACGAGAAATCTCCGCCAGCTCTGCCGGGGCAATATTACCCGTCATATTCGCGGTCCCGTGACCGCCTAATGACATGGTCGGTATCACCAAGCCCAGATTGGGTGAATCGCAGCACATTACTGAAACGTCCGGATTACCCGCCAGCACCTGCGCGACCTGTCCGACGCGGGTGGTGGACTCTTTATGAATAACATAGTTGGGATGCTTGAAAATACGCAGCAGGGAAGTCCAGTGCAGATCGGTTTTCACCCGTGGCGGGTTGTTATAAATCCCCAACGGTAAGTCGGTGGCGTCGGCGATTTCCAGAAAATAGTTTTCGATGTCGCTTTCGCTGGCGCAAATGTAAGCGGGCGCGGCGATAATGGCGCCGTCTGCGCCGTTATCCCTGGCAAAGCGGACATAGTCAATGGTGGTATCGGTGTTATTGCCGGTGCAACCATAAAACAGCTTCATTTTATTGGTGTTGTACTGTGCGGTACGACGGATGATCTCTTTTCTCTCCTCTGCGGAAAGCATGGAGACTTCCCCGGTGGACCCCATGATCAAAACGGCGGTCGTACCGTTGTCTTCCTGAAATTTTAATAACGCTTCAAATGCGCCGAAATCGACGCTGCCATCTTCATTGAATGGGGTAATAAGGGCAACAAACGACCCTTCAATTTTTTCTCTGCTCATGTTTCGTTCCTGTCGGTTTAGTCATGCTACGGGTAAATAAAAATCAGGACTGAAGCGGTCTGGCGATAAAACCAGCCTCAACAAAACGTAATAAGTGCGCCAGAACGCGATCGTCATCGCTGTTGTCGCACAGCCCTTTGGATAACAGCGCCAGACGGCCGGAACGCGGGTCGGCATCGGTCAGAACGTGCATGGCGGCGCCGCGGGTAAATTCATAACGCCAGATAATGTCTGCCCGGGATAATTCAGGCAGTGCGCGGGAAAAGGCATCGATAAAGCGGTGCGCCACCTGATCAAATTGGGCGGAAAGCAGGGCGGTCACCCCCAGACCCGGCGTGGCGCGCAGATGTTGCAGCAGGCGCACCACAATGCGTCCGCCGTCGGGGGTACGAGCCGTTTTGACCAACGGGCGCAATAGCGCATCCAGCAACGCGGCGACGGGAGGGGTATCGCCGTGATAGGTCTGCTCAACCTTATCCAGCAGGCGCGTTCTTTCTTCATTCAGTGGCCCCAGAACCGCGTCCAGAACGGCGCTCAGCAGCCCATCTTTGGAGCCGAAGTAATAATTCACCGATGCCAGATTGACGTTGGTTGCTTCGGTGATTTCGCGAATAGTGGTCAGTTCACTGCCTTTGCAGGCAAAAAGCGTAATCGCTTCACGCAGGATGCGTTGTTTGATGTCTGCTTCTTTTTCTTTGGTTTGCGCTGTGGTTTTCAGTAAGGCCACCATAATTCATCCTTTTTGTGTTACGCATGACGACGAAAGAAAAACCGCCGTGTTTTGATATCGCTGCGTGGTGATTAAACCGGCCGCATTTCCTGATAGACCAGCGTCGCCCAATAGCGGACCCCTAATGGGATCAACGCGTCATTAAAATCGTAATGCGGGGTGTGCAGATGGCGCACGTCCTCGTCATTTTCGCCGCTATTCCCCAACATCATGAAAGCGCCGGGGCGCTGTTCCAGCATGTAGGAAAAATCCTCGGCGCCTAACAGCGGCGTCATTGCCGTTTCAACCTGCTCAATGCCCACCACCTGCACGGCAGCGTTAATCGCCTGTTGGGTGACATGGACATCGTTAATCAACGGCGGATATTGATGTTCATAGGTCACTTCCGCCGAGGCGCTGAAGCCCTGAGCGGCATGTTGAGCCAGTTCACGCAGACGCGTTTCCAGCAACTGACGAATAGCGGGTGAGTAACTTCGCCCGGTTCCTTTCACGATGACCCGATCGGGAATAACGTTAGGCGCATTGATGCTTCCCGCCTGAATATGACCGATGCTGAGCACTGCCGCTTCCATCGCGGGAACGTTGCGGCTGATGATGGTTTGCAGACCAAGCATAAATTGCGCGGCGGGCAGAGTGGGATCGACCGATAAGTGGGCGCCTGAGCCACCATGTCCGCCAGTCCCGTGAAAAATGACCTGCCAGGTGTCGCTGGCGCACAGCATCGGGCCGCTGCGAATGGAGAATTTGCCCGCGGTAATGCCGGGTTTATTGTGCAAACCAAACAGCCGGTTGCAGGGGAAACGCGTCAGCAGGCCGTCGTTCAGCATGGCAGGTCCGCCGCCTAACCCTTCTTCCGCTGGCTGGAAAATAAAATGTACCGCACCGGTAAAATCCGGGTGCTGTGACAGATAGCGCGCAGCACCGAGTAACATCGTGGTGTGACCGTCGTGGCCGCAGGCATGCATTTTCCCGGCGTGCGTCGAAGCGTAAGGCAGATCGGTTTTCTCGCTGATGTACAACGCATCCATATCTGCCCGCAGGCCAATGCGGTCTTCTCCGGGATAACGGCCGTGCAGCGTGGCGACGACGCCAGTTCCCCCGATACCGGTTGTGACGGAAAGCCCCCACGCCGTCAGTTTTTCGGCCACCAACCGGGCGGTGGCGAACTCTTCAAAGCCAATCTCCGGGTGTTGATGAATGTGATGACGAATGGCAATCAGTTCCGGTAAAAAGTCCTGAATGGCCGATTCCATTGCCTGTTGATCAACAGGAGGGAAAATTGACGCGGTCATCATGCGTTTCCTGTATTCGATATCATTTAAAACGTACCGGGATAGCTGCCGCCATCAATCAGCAGGTTTTGGCCGGTAATATAACCGGCCTGCGCGGCGCACAGAAAAGCACAGGCGGCGCCGAACTCTTCCGGCCGACCGTAGCGTTTTGCCGTATTGGCGGCGGCCCGTTCACGCTGAATAGCGGTGAAATTCCGCCCCGTTTGTTCAGACAGCGACTGAATGTGTTGCCATTGTCCTTCGGTGTCAAAAATTCCCGGCAGAATGTTATTAATGGTCACGTTGTGCTCAACGACCGTCCGGGATAGCCCGGCCACAAACCCGGTCAGTCCGGATCGCGCGCTGTTGGACAGGCCCAGTTCAAGCTGGGGGATTTTCACGCTGCGCGAGGTAATATTGACGATGCGGCCAAATTTGCGTGCGCTCATGCCATCGACCACCAGACGAATCATTTCGATCGGGCCGAGCATCATGCTGTCGAGGGCGGCGATCCAATGTTCGCGCTGCCATTCGCGGAAGTCTCCCGGCGTCGGGCCGCTGGCGTTGTTAATCAAAATGTCGGGTTGCGGACAGGCCGCCAGTGCGGCGGCACGTCCGGCTGCCGTGGTGATATCGGCGACGACAGCCGCCGGACGATTGCCGGTTTGCCGGTAAATATCCTGTTGCGCGTTTTGTAATACCGCTTCGGTGCGCGCCAGCAGCGTGACATCGACGCCTTCTCGCGCCAGCTGCAAGGCCGCGGCTTTACCCAGCCCCCGGTTGGCTCCCCAGACCAGCGCTTTTTTCCCCTGAATACCCAGATTCATACGGTTAAACCCCCTGAATAATTTGCTGATTTACGGGCGTGACGGCGCTGGCGGTCGTCTGCCGTTGACGCAGCAGCGTTTCTCGTTGGCCACCGGGCACGGCATCAATCAGCTTACGGGTATAAGGGTGCTGCGGCTGATGCCAGATGCTGTGGTGATCGCCGCTTTCCACGCAGCGTCCGTTTTGCATGACCATGACCCGATCGGCGATATAGCGCACCACGGCGAGATCGTGGGAGATGAACAGCAGCGACAGCCCCATTTCATTTTTCAACTCGACCAGCAGGTTAAGGATTTGCGCCTGAATGGAGACATCGAGTGCGGAAACCGGCTCATCGCAAATCACCAGTGAAGGACGCACCACCAGCGAACGGGCGATACCGATACGCTGGCGTTGTCCGCCGGAGAATTCGTGGGGGTAGCGATTCAGGCTGCTTTGCGGCAGCCCGACGCGATCAATGATGCTGCGGATCGACTGCTGCCGCTGCGCGCGATTGCCAATGCCGTGCACAATTAACGGCGTCTCAAGAATGTGCTGAATGCTGTGGCGTGGATTCAGCGAGGCGTACGGGTCCTGAAAGATCATCTGCACCCGCTGACGCAGCGCCTTCAGCCGTGACTCTCTGAGTGAGGTTATGTCCTGTCCGTCAAAAATGATCTGCCCTTGAGTGGGCGACAACAGACGCAGAATGGTTTTTGACAGAGTGGATTTTCCGCAGCCGGATTCGCCAACCAGCCCCAGAGTTTCTCCCGGCAGTATATCCAGTGAGACGTCGTTAACGGCGGTGACCTTGCCCTGTGTCGTCTGATATTCGGTGTGAATATTTTTTAACGACAGCAGCGGTCGCTGACCGGCTTCACTGTCGCGGTGGGTTAGCGGCGGCGGGGTGAGCAGTGTAAATCGTGATTCTTCAGCCGTATGGTCGTGATGAATTTCCGCCAGTCGGCTGGTGCGGTAATGTATATCCTGATCCATATGCAGGGAGGTTGCCAGCAGCCCGCGGGTATAATTGTGAGCCGGTGACCGGAACAGATGGGCGGTCGACGCCTCTTCCACTTTTTGCCCGGCATACATCACCGCGACGCGATCGGCCCACTGCGCCACCAGTCCAAGATCGTGGGTAATCAGCAGCAGGCTCATGGATAACTCATGCCGCAGGTTATCCAGCAGTTCCAGAATCTGGGCCTGAATGGTGACGTCCAGCGCCGTGGTCGGTTCATCGGCAATCAACAGGCGCGGCTGACAGGCAACCGCCATGGCGATCATTACCCGCTGGCGCTGACCGCCTGACAGATTGTGTGGGTAGTCATCAACGCGGCGTGCGGGTTCCGGGATTTTGACCAGATCCAGCAGTTCGATAGCTCTGGCTCGGGCCGCCGCTGGGGGCAGTTCTTCATGCAGCCTCAGCGTTTCGATAATCTGCTGCCCAATGGATAACACCGGGTTGAGCGACGTCATCGGCTCCTGGAAAATCATCGACAGCGCATTGCCACGCAGCTGGCGCATCTGACGATCCGGCAAGGTGAGCAGGTCTTTTCCGTCGAACAGGATACGTCCGCTGATTTCCCCCGGCTCAGCGACCAGCCGCATCATCGAGAGCGCCGTAGCGGATTTTCCGCAGCCGGATTCACCGACCAGCGCCAGCGTTTCGCCGGCATTGATGGTCAGATTCAGCCCGCGAACTGCCTGATGGCCGGGAAAGGTGACGCGCAAATCCTGAATATCCAATAGTGGGTTCATGCGCTTCTCCCCCGTAAGCGTGGATTCAGGGCATCGTTCAGGGCGTCGCCCACCAGATTCAGCGACAGTACGGTCAATACCAGTGCGGTGCCGGGGAGCGCGGTCAGAAACCAGGCGGTACGCAGCGATTCCCGACCTGCGCCGATCATACTGCCCCAGCTCACGCGGTTCGGATCGCCAAAGCCCAGAAACGACAAAGCGGACTCAATTAGAATGGCCGATGCCACCATGACCGAGGTGGTGACGATAATGGACGGTAAGGCGTTGGGCAGCATTTCCTGAAAAATGATGCGCACACTGGAAAACCCCTGACTGCGCGCGGCCAGTACAAAGTCGCTTTCGCGCAGCGAACGGAATTCGGCGCGCACCAGACGGGCGATCGTTGGCCACGAGGCAATCCCGATCGCCAGCGAAATCAGCGAGACGGAAGGCGAGCCGATGGCGACCAGCACCACGACCAGCAGGAAGGTGGGAAAGGTCTGGAACAGTTCGGTAATGTGAACCAATATGTCGTCCACCCGGCCGCCAAAATAGCCGGCCAGCGCGCCAACGACGGTGCCAATCAGCAGACTGACAACCACTGCCGAGAAACCAATCTGCAATGAAACCTGTGAGCCGTGGACAATACCGGCGGCGACATCACGCCCCAGAGAATCGGTGCCCAGTGGAAATTCGGGATTCTCACCCGGCCACAAAAAAGGTTGGGCGACCATATCCAACGGATCGCCGGGATACAAAAAAGGGGCGAGTGCCGCCATCAGAAAAACCGCGATGAGTAAAAATAAACCCGCCATCCCCGCCGGATTGCGGATAAATGCGCGCACTTCCGGCGGCAGGCGAAATGGCGTTTTCAACGGGTGGATCGCAACCGGACCGACGCCATCAGGCGCCGCCTTCTTATGGGTGAGATTATCGCGAGCAAGGTTATTCATATCATCGAGCCTTAATTCGGGGATCGAGCCAGGATTGCAGTAAATCCACCAGCACGTTAGCCAGAATGACCAGAAACGCGGAGAGCAGCAGGACGCCGAGCAACACGTTGAAATCACGCGCCATGACCGCTTCCAGCGCCAGACGGCCCAGACCCGGCCAGCTAAAGACCGTTTCGACGACGGCGGCGCCGCCCAACAGATTGCCAAAGTGCATGCCGGCGACGGTGGTGATCGGTAACAGCGCGCAGCGCAGAATGTGCCTTACGGTGACCATCAACGGCGATAGTCCTTTGGCATGCGCGGTACGGACAAAATCCTGTTGGGCGATTTCCAGCATGGCCGCGCGGGTCAGCCGCGCATAAATCGCAATGAAAAAGCTGCTCAGCGCCAGCACCGGGAGAACCGCGTGCTGCACCATATCCTTGACATGTGCCCAGCCAGTCAGATTTGCGCCGATGGTGACATTCCCCCCGCTCGGCAGCCAGTCGAGGTGAACGGAAAACAGGATCAGCGTCATCAGGCCGATCCAGAATCCGGGGGTGGAGTAGAGCAGCAGCGCCAGTAAGGAAAGAAGGCGATCGGGCCATTTCCCCGCCCAGACGGCCATCACGGCGCCCAGTAGAATCCCGATAATAATGGCGACGACCTGCGACAGCAGCATCAGGAACAGCGTACCGGGCAGGCGGGACATAATCAGATCCATGACGGGGGCGTTGTAACGCGGTGAGAAGCCGAGGCTGAACTGCGCCAGATTGCTCAGATAAACATACAGCTGTTGCAAAATGGGTTGATCGAGACCGAACTGGGCGCGCAGGTGCGCCATGGTGGCTTCGGTTGCGCTGCCTGACTCGCCTGCCAGTACGTCAACCGCATCTCCCGGCACCAGTTGCAGCAGGAAAAACACCAGCACGATGATACCAACCGCCGTGGGCAGTGCATGGAGCAGGGTGCGTCGCAATGCGCGTCCGATTCGTTCTAATGTATTCATCGCATACCTTCATGGGGAAACCCCTGCCGAAACAGGGGATAACGCCGTATTACTGATCAAGCCACACGTCAGCCAGGCTGCCGTTGACGCCCTGGATATCGGTCAGGTGGTTATGCACGCGTTTGTTGTAAATCGTCAGGCGTTTAATCTGGAGCAGGTTCAGATCGGGGATGTCGCGTGCGATGATGCGTTGGAACTGTTTGTACCCTTCCACACGCTTCGCCGGATCGGTTTCCACCGAGGATTGCTCCAGCAGACGATCGACTTCCGGGTTGCTGTAATGCGATCCGTTGCCGAAGGGGACGCCGGGCTTAAAGGTTTTCGACCAGTACAGACGCTGTACGCCGACCGCGGGATCGAACAGGTTCGAAATCGAGCCGTTGTTGAAATCAAAGTCGCGATCGGTGTAAACGCGCTTAACGAAGGTGGCAAAGTCCTGAGAACGGATGGTCACATCAATGCCGACTTTGGCCAGTGAAGACTTAAGATATTCGGCCACGCGTTTAAAACCGTCGCCATACGGCATGTAGTCATGTGTCAGCTTGAAGCGGATACCGTTTGCCTGACGCGGGAAGCCGGCTTCATCCAGCAGCTTGTTGGCCGTAGCGATATTGAAGTCGTAAGGTGACGGCGTACTGTCGTGAAATTGCGCCAGTTCAGGGGTAATCGGCGTCGGTGAATTCACCGCATAGCCGTACCACACTACGTTTTTCAGCACATCGCGGTTAATACTGTGGGCAATGGCCTGACGGACTTTCAGGTTCTTCAGGTAAATATTATCCAGATTAAATTCGATACGGGTTTGTGTCGGGCCGTAACCATAACCACCGGTCTCGATCCCCAATTTGCTGTTTTTCTTGATTCGATCAATTTCACTTAATGGCACCGGCGATTCGCTGCCAAGATCAAGCGCGCCCGTTTCAAAGGCAATGGTGCGTGTCGCCGCGTCAGGGATGAATTTCACCACCAGTTTGTCAATATAGGGCTTGGGGCTGTCCCAATAATCAGGATTACGTTCATAAATAATATGGCTGCCGCGCACCCACTCTTTAAATACATAAGGGCCGGTTCCGATCGGCGCCGTATTATGCGGATTACTGCGAATATCTGTCCCTTCATATAAATGCTTAGGGATAATGGGGGCTTCATTGGCTGAAAATGCGCTCAGCAAATAAGGCGCAGGCTGTGACAATTCAATAATAGCGGTATAGGGATCGGGCGTTTTCACCGCGGCAACGCTGGCAAAAGTGCCTTGTCCGCGTGAGTTATATTGCTTGACGGTCAGAATGGAGAACGCCACATCCGCGGAGGTGAAATCCTGTCCGTCATGCCATTTCACGCCCTTACGCAGGTGGAAAGTATATTGTTTGCCGTCTTGACTGACCGACCAATCCGTCGCCAGCGCCGGCACCGGATTTAGATTGAAATCATAATTCAACAACCCTTCAATAACTTTTGAGTTGACCTTGAGGATAGGGCCTGCGGTACTGACCAGCGTGGTCAGTACCGGCGGTTCTGGTTCAACAAGAAAATTCAGAGTTCCGCCGCGCTTGGGAGCCGGTTCTTCAGCCTGACCTGCCAGACTGAAGAAAGAAGAAGCCAGAATCAGCGCTGACAATAATAGATTTTTTTTCATATTTCCCGTCCGTATACGGAGACGTTGTTCTCCGTTTTTATTTTTTTGAATGACAAAAAACGCGTTGGCCGAGGGATGGCAGGCCACAAAAAATTGCCGAAACAAACCGTTTCTCTTCAGAGAGGAAGAGAAGCAGGAAATAAATCAGGCAGGGTTAATTCAACATCGGGGCAGTAATGAAATCACGTCATTACCTTTGCTGTATGGCGTAACGATTTTCATGCTGGTTTCCTGGTTTTGAATAATAGTTTTGAATAATCACTGAATAATAAAAATGGATAAGCTTCTGTGTGCTTTTCTAGTTAAACCCTATCCTAACGATCGTTTTAAACGAACGTTTAAATATGGATAAGCAATCTCGGATTATGCATAAGTCATTCACTACTCAGATTATTGGGGAAGAGGCCGATTCGGGGTATTATCCACCCTGCTAACTATTTATTCTGAGGTTGTCATGTCGATTAAGCGTTATCCACACCTTGCTCATTGGGGCGCGTTTACCGCCGTTGTTGAGGATGGGAAATTGATTCGCTGCGAACCCTTTGCGGACGATCCTTCTCCTTCTGCAATGCTCGACTCTATTGTTCCACTGGTCTATTCCGAACGCCGCATTCGCCGTCCTGCGGTGCGTCGTTCATGGCTGCAACAGCGTGAGAACAGCGATCGTTCTCTGCGGGGTAAGGAAGATTTTGTTGAGGTTGACTGGGACGTGGCGCTGGATCTGGTTGCCGCAGAGAACCGCCGCGTTCGCGATCAATATGGCGCCGACGGGCTGTTTGCCGGCTCTTACGGCTGGTCTTCTGCCGGACGTTTCCATCATGCCCGGTCGCAGGTGCGCCGCTTTTATTTTTCCGGCGGCGGCGCGGTCGATCAGCAGGGCAACTACAGTTGGGGAGCGGCGCAGTTTTTCCTGCCCTATGTCATCGGTACGTTTCATCCCCTGACCGGTAAAGTGACGGAGTGGCGCAGCGTTGCCGAGCACTGTGAGATTTTCCTCGCCTTCGGCGGTTTGGCGCTGAAAAACGCCCAGGTTGCTTCCGGTGGCGCCGGGCATCATACGCTCAAACCCGCGCTGGAAAAGCTGGTGGAGAAAGGCATCCCGGTGATTAACGTCAGCCCGATGCGCGATGACTGCCCGGCGTTTGTTAACGCCGAATGGATCCCTATTCGCCCAAATACCGATGTGGCGCTGATGCTGGCGCTGGGGTATGAAATCCAGCGGCTGGGCGCGGACGATAAAGCATTTTTACAACGCTACTGCGTGGGCTATGAGCAATTGACGGATTACCTGCTCGGACGCGGGGATGACATTGCCAAAACCCCAGAGTGGGCCAGCGCCATCACCGGTATTCCGGCGGAGCGTATCCGGCGTCTGGCGCGTCAGCTTATCGGCGTGCGCAGCTTTATTACCTGTTCCTATTCCGTTCAACGCGCGCACCGTGGCGAGCAGCCTTACTGGATGATGATTGCGCTCTCCTCCATGCTCGGGCAGGTTGGTTTGCCGGGCGGCGGCTTCTCGTTCGGGCACGGCTCGATGAACAGCGTGGGCAATGAACGTATTGCAACGCCTGCGCCTGCGTCACCCTCCACGCCGAACGCCGGTCGGGCGATCCCCGTCGCGCGCATCGCCGATATGCTGCTCAATCCGGGCGAACCGTACACCTTTCAGGGGGAAACGCATACCTATCCTGATATTCATCTGATCCACTGGGCGGGAGGAAATCCCTTCCATCATCATCAGCAACTGAACCGGCTGGTGGAAGGCTGGCGCAAGCCGGACACGGTCATTGTTCAGGATATCGTCTGGACGCCAGCGGCGCAGATGGCGGATATCGTGCTGCCGGTGACCACTACGCTGGAGCGTAACGACATCGGTGGGTCGTCCCGCGATCGTTTTATTTTTGCCATGCATCAGGCGATTGCGCCTCAGCATCAGGCCCGTCATGACTTTGATATTTTTAGCGAGTTGGCGGAGCGGCTGGGCTATCAGGATGTGTTCACGCAGAACCGCAATGAGCGGGAATGGCTGGAAACGCTCTATGATGATTGCCGGGGAAGACAGAAAGAGACGGCGCAATCCTGGCCGTCATTTGATGAATTCTGGCTGCGGGGGCATGTCGAAATCCCGATGGATGAGAAGCCATTCGTGTTCTTTGAAGATTTCCGCCGCGATCCGCAGCAGCACGCATTGCAAACACCAAGCGGTAAGATAGAACTGTTCAGTTCGACCATTGCCGGATATGACTATCCGGATTTCGCTCCGCATCCTGAATGGCGTCCGCCGGTTGAATGGCTGGGCGCGTCGGAGACCAAAACATGGCCGCTGCACTTCATTTCTATCCAGCCTTCCGATCGACTGCACAGCCAACTGGCGGCAACGCCGCAGGTAGCGGCGAATAAAACCGCAGATAAGGAGACGCTCTATATGCACCCGCAGGATGCGGCGGCGCGTGAGATTACCGATCGTTCACTGGTGGAGGTCAGAAACGATCGCGGCCGTATTCTGGCGGGTGTGCAGATTACCGACGGTGTGACGCCGGGCGTGGTGATCATGTCCACCGGCGCCTGGTTTGAACCGGGATTTGGGCGTAAAGAATGGCACCCGGTCGAGCAATCGGGAAATGCGAACGTACTGACGCTGGATATTGGCACCTCTCCATTGACTCAGGGGCCGAACGCCATGAGCTGTCTGGTGGATGTGGTGCGGGTTTAGCGCTATCCTGTGACGTTTTTATTTTCCAAGTCAAAGGTTGGTTGTAATGAGTACGCAATTATCCGAAGCCTATTTACAGCGTTTCGGCGGCACCGCGCGGCTATATGGTCAGCAGGCGCTGGCGCTGTTTTCTCAGGCCCATGTCTGTGTGATTGGCATCGGCGGGGTGGGCTCATGGGCCGCGGAAGCGTTGGCCCGCACCGGGATCGGCGCGATCACGCTGATCGATATGGATGATGTGTGTGTCAGCAACACCAACCGGCAGATTCATGCGCTGCGCCAGCATACCGGGCAGGCAAAAACGGAAGTGATGGCGGAACGCATTCTGGCAATTAACCCGGAATGCAAGGTGACCTGCGTGGATGATTTCATCAGTGCCGGGAATGTGGCGGAATTACTCAACCGTAATTTTAGCTATGTGATTGATGCTATTGATAGCGTGCGTCCCAAAGCGGCGCTGTTGTCGTACTGTCGCCGCTATAAAATCCCGGTGGTCACTACCGGCGGCGCGGGCGGGCAAATTGATCCTACGCGCATTGAAGTGGCCGATCTGGCGAAAACGATTCAGGATCCGCTGGCGGCAAAACTGCGTGAACGGTTGAAGCACGACTTCAACGTGGTGAAAAACAGTAAAGGGAAGCTGGGGATTGATTGCGTATTCTCCAGCGAACCACTGGTCTACCCGCAGCCTGACGGATCGGTGTGTGCGTCTCGCAGCGCTGCTGAAGGCACGATGCGCATGGACTGCGCTTCTGGTTTTGGCGCCGCAACCATGGTGACGGCAACCTTTGGTTTTGTTGCCGTGTCTCATGTGTTGAAGAAGATGATGGCGAAAATGGTACGGGAATTGGCACAACGGAAGTAGCGTGGCGTATTTTACTTTCCCGCGGCAACCTGTTCGGTGATCGTCCTGATTCTGGCCGATAGCGCGGCCAGCCCACCAGACCGTGAGGCGCTGAGCTGAGCGCGTAGCCCCAGCCGATCGAACAGGGCCAGCGGATCTTCCTGTAATAAAATCTCAGCCGTTTTTCCTTCGACCGAGGTGAGTAAAACGGCCAGTAGCCCACGGACAATACGTCCGTCGCTGTCACCGTAAAAGTGCAGCGTGCCGTCTTCCTGACGTTGATAGCCTAGCCAGACACGATTCTCACAGCCTGACAGCGAAATGGCGTCGTTTTTCAGCGCTTCTGGCAGGGCAGGCAGTTCTTTAGCCAGTAAAATCAACTGCCGGTAACGTTCTTCCCAGGAGCGGCAGGCATCGAAACGTGCTTGTAAATCCGCTACGCGGATTTGGCGTCCGAAAGGATGAAGGGTGTTTGTCATGTCAGTCATGGCGCCGTGTCCGTTAATCTGCCAGAAGTTCAAGAGCATTGCCCATCGCCGTGATGAGCGATGCGACGTCCTGCTCGTTATTGTATGGCGCAAACGATGCCCGTAGCGTGCCGCTGATCCCCAGTGCGGCCATCAACGGTTGGGCGCAATGGTGACCGGCTCGCAACGCTATGCCGCTTTCCGCCAGCAACGTCACCAGATCGCTATGATGGACGCCGGCGAATTCAAACGACAACACGCTGGAATCGGAACGGCGGAAGCTGCGGAAACCGGGGTACTGCGCCAGTTGTGCTTCTGCCAGACGAGCCAGATTCCGGCTGTGTTGTTCCGCCGCTTGGCAATCCAACTGCGACAGCCAGTCCAGGGACGCGGAAAGCCCAAGTACGCCGGCGATGTGCGGCGTACCGGCTTCAAATCGATGAGGGATGTCCTGCGGCGTAAATCCGTCAAAGGAGACATGAGTCATCATCTTGCCGCCGCCGTGCCAGGGAGGCATCTGTTCCAGCAGCGCGGTTTTCCCATATAGCACGCCCAACCCCGTCGGCGCATACAGCTTGTGTCCTGAGAATGCATAAAAATCGATATCCAACGCCTGAACGTCAGGAGGGCGGTGCGCCATACCCTGCGCGCCATCGACCATGACCACCGCGCCGTACTGATGAGCCAACTGAACGGCTTTTGCCAGATCGGGCTGACCGCCAGTGACGTTGGACATTTGTCCCAGCGCCAGCAGCCGGGTTTTTGGCGTCAGTAAATCAGCAAGCTGATCGAGATCCGGTAACCAATCCGCGCCGATAGGCAACTTTTTCACCTGCGCCCCGGTCTGTTCCGCCACCATCAGCCAGGGGATCAAATTGGCGTGGTGTTCCGCTTCGCTGACAATGATTTCGTCACCCGGTCGCAGGCATGGACGGGCATAGCTTTGGGCAACCAGATTGATGGCTTCCGTGGTGCCTTTCGTCCAAACAATGGCGCGGGGATCTTCCGCATGAAGACGGGTTGCCACCTGTTCCCGCGTATGCTCGAAACGTTGCGTCAGCGCCCGTGCCGCCTGATGCTGGCTGCGGTGAACCGTACTGTTTTCCGCGCTGTAGAACCGCTGTACAGCGTCAATGACGATTTGGGGTTTCAGGGTCGTTGCTGCGCTGTCCAGATACACGGCGCTATCCCTGAGCGCGGGAAACTGCTGGCGAAACGTTGTGGCGTTAAACGGTGTCATGATCATCCTCTTTTGGGGTGTCAGATCCTGTCCCATTTTGCCGGGGGAAACAAGTTTAGGACTATACCTAGTGCCACTTTATGGAAAAACGAGGAAATTTTGCTACGCTTTAAAATGTTAATTTTCAGGATTTCCTGACGGATAAAGTTAACCAGAAGACATTTTAATTTACTTGGAGTTAACTATGAAGAATAAAATCTCTATTTTTGCCGCTATTATTATGGCTTTTTCTCTGGCAGCCTGTTCCAGTAATTACGTCATGCATACGAATGACGGACGCACCATCATTGCAGAGGGTAAACCTAAAGTAGATGATGAAACCGGTATGATCAGTTATACCGACGCCTATGGACTTCAACAGCAGATCAACCGTGATAATGTAAGGGAAATGACCAAGGCGGAGTGATCTGACTGACGCGATCATGGCGGTGTACAGATAAAATGTACGCATAAAAAAAGCACCGCATCTGCGGTGCTACATATAAAATCACTATGGACAGACAGGGTAAATGTACAGGAAGTGAAATAAGGTAGACTCGCTACCGCGTCTGAAAAGGCAGACAATAAATAGCAAACACAACATCACAACCACAAGCCAAAAGCACCTCAGGTCGCCCCTCCGCACTTTTCGTTCCGGCTCAGGAAGTTGCGCTAATATAGGTATTTGCTGGTACATCCTCAACGGACAATTTATAATGTCTCGGATTATAAAAACTAATAGATAAATGCACGTATCAAAAGTGTTGTTTATCGGTAAATAAAAGAATTTTATTCATGTCAAAACGTCTACCTCCGCTCAATTCTTTGCGCGTATTTGATGCCGCGGCCCGCCACCTGAGTTTCACGAAAGCGGCGGAAGAATTGTTCGTTACCCAGGCAGCGGTCAGCCATCAGATGAAGTCGCTTGAGGATTTTCTGGGGCTTAAATTGTTTCGCCGTCGCAATCGCTCTCTACTTCTGACAGAAGAAGGTCAGAGTTACTATCTTGATATTAAAGAAATTTTCTCTTCTCTTAATGAAGCGACCCGGAAATTGCAATCGCGGAGCGCTAAAGGCGCGTTGACGGTCAGCCTGCTTCCCAGCTTTGCTATTCATTGGCTGGTTCCCCGTTTGTCGAGTTTTAACTCTGAATATCCGGGCATTGATGTACGGATTCAGGCCGTTGATCGGGATGAAGACCGATTATCGGATGATGTGGACGTCGCCATTTTTTATGGCCGTGGTAACTGGCCGGGATTACGGGTGGAAAAATTGTATGCCGAATATCTCCTGCCGGTTTGTTCGCCCGTGTTGTTAACGGGCAATCATCCGTTAAAAACGCCGGACGATCTGGTCGCGCATACCCTGCTGCATGACGCGTCGCGTCGCGACTGGCTGGCTTATACGCGTCAGCTTGGCGTGCAGATTAATGTGCAGCAGGGGCCGATTTTCAGCCATAGTGCGATGGTGCTCCAGGCGGCGATCCACGGACAGGGTGTGGCGCTGGCGAATAACGTGATGGCGCAGACGGAAATTGAAGCCGGGCGATTGGTGTGTCCGTTCAACGATGTTTTGGTCAGTAAGAATGCTTTTTATCTGGTATGTCATGACAGTCAGGCAGAACTGGGTAAAATAGCCGCCTTTCGACACTGGATCCTGGCTCGGGCCGCCAGCGAGCAGGAAAAATTTCGTTTCCGCTATGATAACAGTACGCGCTGAGACGAAGAGCGTCGAGTCTCAGATTCACAGATAATTCTATTGGATAACAACGATGAATAGTCGTTTCATGCTGATTTTTTCTGCCGTCAGTGGTTTTGTTTTTGTTGCGTTGGGGGCATTTGGCAGCCATGTGTTAAGTAAAACATTAGGTCCGACCGAACTCGCCTGGCTACATACCGGGCTGGAGTATCAGGCATTTCATACGCTGGCCATTCTGGCGTTGTCGATCGCCATGTATCAACGCACCAATCTCTGGTTTTACTGGAGTAGCGTTTTTCTGGCCTTGGGGACGGTGTTGTTCAGCGGTAGTCTGTACTGTCTGGCGCTTTCTCACCTGAGGCTCTGGGTTTACATCACGCCGATTGGTGGATTCTGTTTTCTGGCTGGTTGGCTGTTAATGTTAGTTGGCGCATTGCGTCTGAAGAGAAAGGCTGAACGCCATGAATAAAGTTATTCTGTACTGCCGTCCGGGATTTGAAAAAGAGTGTGCGGCAGAAATAACGGAAAAAGCAACGCATCATAATGCTTATGGTTTTGCCAGAGTAAAAGAGAACAGCGGCTATGTGATTTTTGAATGCTATCAGCATGAAGATGCCGAACGGCTGATAAAGGAACTGCCGTTCCATGAGCTGATTTTCGCCCGTCAGATGTTTGTCAGCGGCGAGTTGCTGCGTGACCTGCCGCCGGAAGATCGCATTACGCCGATTGTCGGTATGTTAACCGGTGCGATTGAGCGTGCGGGCGAATTACGCGTCGAAGTGCCTGACACCAATGAAAGCAAAGAGCTGATGAAGTTCTGCCGCAAGTTTACCGTGCCTCTGCGTGCGGCGCTACGTGAGAACAAGATCCTGCTGGGGTATGAAAAAGCTGACCAACCCGTGGTGCATGTGCTGTTTATCGCTCCCGGCTGTTGCTATGTCGGTTACTCGCACAGTTTTAATAATTCTCCATTCTACATGGGGATCCCGCGCCTGAAGTTCCCGTCAGATGCCCCCAGCCGTTCGACGTTGAAACTGGAAGAGGCGTTCCACGTTTTCATCCCTGCGGATGAGTGGGATGAGCGGCTTGGCAGCGGCATGTATGCGGTTGATTTGGGCGCATGTCCCGGCGGCTGGACTTACCAACTCGTGAAACGCAGCATGATGGTTCACGCTGTGGATAATGGGCCGATGGCGCCCAGTTTGATGGATACCGGACAGGTGATGCATCATCAGGCCGACGGTTTCCGTTTTGAACCGCCGCGTAATAACGTTTACTGGCTGGTGTGTGACATGGTGGAAAAGCCGGCCAAGGTAACCAGCCTGATTGCCGACTGGCTGGTAAAAGGCTGGTGCCGCGAAGCGATATTCAACCTGAAACTACCGATGAAAAAGCGTTATGAAGAAGTGTCGCAGAATCTGGCTCTGCTAAATGAGCGTCTGGCTGAGAGCGGTATTAATGCGGAAGTGCATGCCAAACAACTGTACCACGATCGTGAAGAGGTAACGGTTCACGCGCGGCGTTTCTGGAGCGCGGTACCGGGTCGGCGCGACGAGCGCTAGAACTTGCTATCAGGGGCGACGGGCAGGGATTTTTGGCGGGCGCCCCGTCCTTCGCGATGTTTTCTGATACCTGTTTGTCGTGTGCCGTTCTTCACAGTGGCAGGAAAATTTAAGATTAGTGGTTGTTCTGTGGCAACCGTAACTGTTGCAAATTGCCATTCAGCGCCAGATCGGTGATGAGCGTCGATACACGGCGGCTGACAAACGCCATTTCCTTTTGTTGTTCAAGCTTGTTTCGCCATTTCTCCGGTACGTGCGCCAGATCCTGATAAAGCGCATCCAGACTGCCCGCCTGTTGCAGTAATTGCACGGCACTTTTGGGGCCGATACCGCTGACGCCCGGGATCTTGCTGCTGCTGATGCCTGCCAATCCCCAATAATCAGTAAGCTGTTGCGGCGATACGCCGAACTCCTGCTGAACGAAAGGTAGATCCAGCCAGCGCTTCTGAAAATAATCACGAATCTGGATCGTCGGCGCCAGTAGCTGGCAGTAGCCTTTATCCGTTGAAACGATCGTCGCCTGATGCCCGGAATTTGCTACTTTGGTCGCCAGCGTAGCGGCCAGGTCGTCCGCTTCATTGCCCGGTGAATGCCAACAGGAAACGCTCATCCCGGCAAAGGCGGCTTTGATCTGCGGTAGTTCCTGTCTGAGGTTCTCCGGCATTGGCGCTCGCCCGGCTTTGTAGTCAGGTAAAATCTGGTGTCGCCAACTGGTGTTGCGATCCTCATCATCAAACACGGCAACGGCGTGGGTCGGCTGGCTGTGCTGCAATAACTGATTCAGCGCATGTTGACAGGCGGGTACGCAGGGGGAACCCTGTACCGCATGAATTCGGCGTATCAAATTAAGTGCATCGACAATCAGCAGATGAACCGGCATAAATAGCTTCCTGATGGTGTTGTCGTACGGGGAAGCCCGGCTTCCCCGAATAGGGCTGATGAATCGGATTGATAAAACCAACCCGAGTCTTTTTCACCGCTTGGCCGTTCTGTCGTATTAAGACGTAAGGGTGCTATGCGCAAATCTCGTAGCAAGGAATATACGTGCTGCCGGGGAGCTTCATGCGTTGCTGCGCGACAAACCCCTGTAGCAGTCTATCCATGCTCTTCATGAGCTGCGTATCGCCATGGATCTTATACGGCCCTTGCTCCTCAATTGCCCGGATCCCCACTTCCTTGACGTTCCCGGCAACGATGCCTGAAAACGCCCGACGCAGCGCGGCCGCCAGCTCTTCCGGCGGCTGATTGATATGCAGATTCAGGTTAGCCATGTTTTCGTGCGTTGGCTCGAACGGCATCTGCAAACCCGGCGCAATCCGCAGTGACCAGTTAAAGCTGTAAGCATCTCCCGTGTGTCTGCGGCTTTCCTTGACCAACGGCATTGATTTCTTCATTTGACGAGCCACTTCTGCGGCGTCATTGATGACGATAGAGTAGTAGCGGCGCGCCTGACGTCCTAACGTGCCGACAATAAACTCGTCCAGTACGCGGAAATAATCGGCGCTCTCTTCTGGGCCGGTCAGGACAATCGGCAGCACTTGCTCGCTGTTTTCCGGATTCATCATAATGCCCAGCAGATAAAGGAACTCTTCTGCTGTTCCGACCCCGCCGGGGAAAATGACAATGCCGTGCCCGATGCGTACAAACGCTTCCAGCCGTTTTTCGATATCCGGCATGATAAGCAGTTCGTTCACCAGCGGATTCGGTGGTTCAGCCGCGATGATGGAAGGTTCCGTCATCCCGATAAAACGGCCGTCTTTATAGCGCTGCTGCGCATGCCCGACCGCAGCGCCCTTCATCGGCGCCTCCATCGCGCCGGGGCCGCAACCGGTACAGATATTCAGTTCACGCAGACCAAGCTGGCTGCCGACTTTACGGGCATACAGGTACTCGGTTTCGTTGATTGAATGTCCTCCCCAACACACCACCATATTCGGCTCTTCGCCGACATGCAGGGCTCTGGCATTACGTAAAATGGAAAAGACCAGATTGGTAATGTGCGTAGAATTTTCCAGATTCAGATTCTGATAGCGGCCCGCGCTGGCAATCTGTCCGTTAACAAACAAAATGTCGCGCAGAACGGCAAACAGGTTGGCCTGCAATGAACGAATAATGTACCCGTCAACAAAGGCCTCTTCAGGTGGATTGATCAATTCCAGTTTCACGCCGCGTTCGCGACGCAGCACGTTAATGTCGAAGCTTTCATAACGTGAAAGCAGTTCCTTACTGCTGTCCGTCTGGCTACCTGAGTTTAAGACGGCAAGAGAACAGTTACGAAACAAACGATAGAGATCGCTGCTGGCCGTGCTTTTCAGCATGTCCACTTCCAACTGCGACAACAAGTCCATAGACCCTAATGGGCTGATATGTGTAATCAATTTTGCTCCTTGATACGAAATATAATCCGCCATTCCGCTGATGGCGGAAAAGACTCATGCCGGTACAGAGGCTTTGGGAAAGTATGATCTCTGGCCTTCAGACTTTCCCATTGCTTCACCTTAACGTGGTGCCATCATTTTTTCCAATCATGGCTGTGTGCCAAAACATAATGTTGCGTAATGTTTCGCATTTATTGACGTGGTAGCCGCCCATCCGGTGCGATAAACGCAGTATTACTGCGCCACGGATTGATATCCAGCCCGCCCCGACGAGTATAACGGGCATAGACGCTGAGGGTTTCCGGCTGGTAATAACGCATCAGGTCGTTAAAAATGCGCTCCACGCATTGCTCGTGAAATTCATTGTGATGGCGGAACGACACGATGTAACGCAGCAGGGCTTCCCGGTTGATTCGTCTGCCACGGTAGTGGATTTGCACTGAACCCCAGTCGGGTTGGTGGGTAATAAGGCAGTTTGATTTCAACAGATGGCTGACCAGCGTTTCTTCGACTACCCGATCGTCTTCCATCGACGAGGCCTCATCCGATGCGCCGGGAATCAGGTAGTCCGCGCTAAATTCGTAGCTGTCGATACGGATATCCTGATCGTCGATGCATTCCCCTGCAAACCGGGCAATCGGCAAACCTTCCAGTTCGCTGAGCTTGAACAGTGTGACGCTGACCTGACCTTGTGCGCAGCGGCCAAGATCCGCTATCAAGGTCGTGCGAACCGCCTCCCAACTATCAAATTGGGTCTGATTAAAACTGTTGAGATAAAGTTTGAAGCTTTTAGACTCAATCAGGTTCAGGCTATCCGCCTCCAGACGCATTTCACCAACGGCCACCTGGGGTATGCCGTTTGGATTGAGCCAGGAAAGTTCGTAGAGTGTCCAGATATCGGCGCCATGGAACGGCAGACTATCCGGGAAAATGCCGAGCGGCTCGCGATTAAGACTGCGTGGCACCGGTTGTAATAGTCCGGCATCGTAACGATCGTGATAAGGTGTGGGTTTCCCCAGCGTCAGCCCGCTCAGGGCCTGATGCTTGTCATAGACGGACATGCTGTTACCTGATTAAAAAGATATCATGGCGCGTAGTGTAACCCGACTAACAGAACGATGAGAAAAATTATGGATTGTGACGTCTCCCAGGCATTGGCAGCATTTACCCAGCGTTATATTGAACTCTGGCAGCGGGAAACCGGCCATTCTCCCGCCAGCGACGCTTTATATGGCGTGCCTTCCACCTGCATTATCGAAACCCGGGAAGAGACGGTTTACTGGTTGCCGCAGCTGTTTTCGCCTGCCTCTGCGCTGGATGGCGTCGAGAGAGCATTGGATATCAGCCTGCATCCGGATATTCATGCTTTTTACACCACCCAATATGCGGGTGATATGACGGCACAATTCGATTCGCGTTCATGTACTCTGCTACAGGTCTGGAGTGAAGGCGATTTCATCCGCATGCAGGAAAATCTGATTGGGCACCTGCTGACTCAGAAGCGCCTGAAGTTATCGCCGACATTATTTTTGGCGACCACGGATTCCGAAATGACGATGGTGTCGCTGTGTAATGTTTCCGGGCAGGTTCTTCTGGAAGAGTTTGGTACAAAGCGGCATCAGATTCTGGCTCCCACTTTGGCCGGGTTTCTCTCGGGACTTTGTCCGCAGATAAGCTAATGATTAATCGTGTTTCACTTTCGGTCGCGTGAGAGATCTCTTACATTTACTGTGCGATATATCTCATCTTTCATCTGAAGGTTGAGTGTGATTTTTATTTTTTCATTATTAATTAGGCTATTATGTTTAAACTTTTTCTTTTTCCAGAAAGCTTTTTGATAAACATTGTCATTTACCTCTTGCCGAACCCTAACAATTAATACATCTTATTACTTAAGTTAGTAACCGGTTACAGTGGATTTGACGGTTATTATCAGTAATCGGTGGACCAGTTATGATGCGCTTGGTACACCTGTACTTTTCAGGATGAAACGCGTTTTCAGGATGAAATCAGGGACACCTCCAGGACGGAGACTGAGAGCCGACGAGGAGTGTCGGTGGGGCTGGAGCCTAAAGGGATTGAATCATGGATGATACAGGATGGCCAAGTCAGGAAGAAAGTCGGACGACTACACGGATAGTGGGTTAGGAAGACCGCCACGGAAAAGTTTTCACGGATGAGCAGGGATGCAAAAGTGTAGCGGGATAGCTATAAAACGAATCGGGGGTACTGGTAATCAGTACCCCCATTTTTTTGCTTATTTTTAGCGTAGGGTTCACCAAAGTGTGAATATTGGGCGAGACTGATATCAATGCTATGCTTTGCCGCCTATTGAACAGGCTTTAGTCGTGAGAAACCGCATGAGTATAGAGAGTCAGGTTCGTCAGTCTTTATTCGATCTTGAACGCGTTTTAAGAGATAGCCCTTTCTGGGAAGTGTCGCCACCGGACGCAGCGGCTTTTAACAGCGTTGAACCCTTCTGCATCGATACGATGTCTGCCGTTCAGTGGCTCCAGTGGGTGCTGTTGCCGCGTATGCATGCATTACTGGATAGCGGCGCACCGCTACCTGAAAAATTCTTACTGTTACCTTATTTCGAAGAAGCGCTGGATGGCGCCCCGGAAGATATCGAGCCTGTTTTGCTGTGTGTCGGTCAACTCGATACGCTGTTCATCAAGAATGAGCAAGGGCGTTTTGATCTTGATGAAGACGGCGCTTCTGATGAAAACAGCGATGCTTGAAATCATTTATCAGGATGATCATCTGGTTGCAGTCAACAAGCCTGCTGGTTGGCTGGTGCACCGCAGTTGGTTGGATCGTAAAGAAAAAGTCGTGGTGATGCAGACCCTGCGCGATCAGATTGGTCAGCATGTCTATACGGTTCATCGCCTGGACAGGCCGACATCAGGCGTACTGCTACTGGCGTTATCCCGCGACGTGGCGCGTTCATTGTCTCAACAGTTTGAACAACATCAGATGCAGAAAATCTATCACGCGGTGGTGCGGGGCTATGTATCAGATGACGGGGTGATTGATTACGCGCTGACGGAAGAACTGGATAAAATCGCGGATAAATTTTCCAGCCCCGATAAAGCGCCGCAGCCTGCCGTCAGTCATTATCGTTCTCTGGCTCAGGCGGAGATGTCCGTGGCAATAGGCCGCTATCCGACATCACGGTATAGCCTGCTGGAGTTGACGCCCCAAACCGGGCGTAAGCATCAGTTGCGTCGTCATATGTCGCATATTCGCCATCCCATTATCGGTGACAGCACACATGGCGATTTGCGACAGAATCGTGGGATGGAAGCGAATTTTGCCTGCGGCAGATTGATGTTGCATGCCAGCCAGTTGAATTTGCCCCATCCGGTGAGCGGGGCGTGGCTTACTTTGCGGGCCCGTTGGGATTCGCCATGGCAGGGTGTAATGTCGCAATTCGGTTGGCAAGGCATTCTCCCTGACTTTGAAAGGGTTGAGTTTCCTGACGCATCGGGTCAGGATAGCGGGCATTTCATCTCATCAGGCATTAAATAAAAGGGAGTCAAGCATGGCGCAGATTGGTATTTTTGTTGGTACGGTCTACGGGAATGCACTTCTGGTAGCTGAAGAAGCGGAGAATATCCTCAGAGAACGCGGACATGAGGTTAAGGTTTTTGAGGATGCCTCGCTGGAGGAATGGTTTGAGTATCGTGAGCGTTACGTGCTGGTGGTGACGTCGACGACGGGGCAGGGGCAACTGCCTGACTCGATTGCGCCTTTGTACGTGGCGCTGCGCGAGAAGGGGGGTTATCAGCCGGATTTGCGCTATGGATTGATTGCGCTGGGTGACAGTAGCTACGAGAACTTTTGCGGCGGCGGTCATCAGTTTGATGAGTTACTGCGGGAGATCGGCGCTAAACGTCTTGGTGATGTTTTGAACATTGATGCTATCGAACACCCGGAGCCGGAAGTGCTCTCCTGCCCGTGGGTTGAGCAGTGGGCTGAGTTGGTAGAGGCGCAGTAAGATGAGAAACGGGAGATTAAGCTCCCGTTTTCGTTGAAGAGATCGGTGGGGGTAATCAGCGATTTTTACTCAGTTTTTCCAAATCGGCTTCAATCTCGGCGATTTTGTTTGAAACAACGCTTTCCAGATGACGCAGATCGTCAAGGATTTTGCGTTTCAGATCCACTTCCACCTGTTCGTGCTGACAGATTTGATCAAGCTCATCAATGACATAACGTAAGTTTGGACTGATTTCGTTGATCTCTTTATAACCCTGCCCCGCGTTGTCGGCCATGATGGTTTTGCGCTGGCGCGGATATTTGAACTTCACGCTTTTGGCGAAAAACTCGCCCTTGTCTTTGCGGAAGTATATTTTCAGAATGTCGTTGCTGGCCTCCTGGCGCAGGCTATAGCGATCAATGTCGTCGGGATTGGTTATCCCCAGGCTTTTCAGATTGTCATACATAGCGCCACCTTTTTGATTTTAAAATAACGCGTTTATCATACTGATAAACGGTTCGTTCCATCTGTGACGGCCCGCCATAAAAATCGCCGGGAACGATTTTAAACGTCGCCGGCGACGGCCCGCAGGGTGACGGACAGGATGCCCGTCATAAAAAATGGCGGGTTAAATAACCCGCCAGATTCAGTTTAGTCGATAGAGCGTAATAACTCATTAATGCCCACTTTACCGCGGGTTTTCGCATCCACTTTTTTCACAATCACCGCACAGTACAGGCTATGGCTGCCATCTTTGGACGGCAGGTTTCCGGATACCACCACTGACCCGGCAGGTACGCGGCCGTAGTGAATTTCGCCTGTTTCGCGATCGTAAATTCGGGTGCTCTGACTGATGAAAACGCCCATCGAAATGACGGAACCTTCTTCAATGATAACGCCTTCAACCACTTCGGAACGGGCCCCGATAAAGCAGTTGTCTTCGATGATGGTCGGGTTGGCCTGTAACGGTTCCAGTACGCCGCCAATGCCGACGCCGCCCGACAGGTGGACATTTTTACCGATTTGGGCGCAGGAGCCGACGGTTACCCAGGTATCCACCATCGTACCTTCATCAACATAGGCGCCAATATTGACATAAGAAGGCATAAGAACGGTATTGCGGGCGATGAAGGCACCACGACGCACGCTGGCGGGAGGAGCAACGCGCACGCCTTCGCGCTGGAAACGTTCCTCATCATAATCCGCGAACTTCATCGGAACCTTGTCGTAATAGCGGGTTTCCGCGCCTTCAATAATTTGGTTATCGTTAATACGAAAAGAGAGCAGCACGGCCTTTTTAAGCCATTGATGTGTGACCCACTGGCCGTCAATTTTTTCCGCGACACGCAACGCACCGCTGTCCAGCAGGCTGATAGCCTGATTGACCGCTTCACGCGTTACGGTGTCTGCGCTTGCCGGTGTGATCTCGGCGCGGCGCTCGAAAGCAGTTTCGATAACGTTCTGTAGTTGTTGGTGCATCCTGTTTTCTCTTTCCTGATTGTGAAAATTAACTCAATGGTACTTTATCGTTTGGGTTTAGGGCCTCTGTCAACCGTTCTTGCAATTTAAGACGCAATTCCGGCTTGAGAGCCCGCCTGTCGCTGTCAGCGAGGATAAATAAATCTTCTACCCGCTCGCCAATGGTGGAGATCCGGGCGCCGTGCAATGAAAGATTCAGGTCGGCAAAAATTTCGCCGATACGGGCCAATAAACCGGGCTGGTCGAGTGCGCTGAGCTCCATATAGCTGCGCCGGTCTGTATGCGTGGGCAAAAAATTGACTTCGGTGGCAACGCTGAAGTGACGTAGCTTCGGCGAAGGGCGACGCATGCGCGGATGCTGATAATCACGCTGTGTCAGCGCCTGTTCCAACGCATGACGAATCATTTCGTGGCGATCCTGCGCCAGCGGGCTGCCGTCCGGCTCCAGCACGATAAAGGTATCCATCGCCATGCCGTCCCGGCTGGTAAAAATCTGGGCGTCGTGAACGCTTAAATTGCGCCGATCCAGCTCGCCCGCAACCGCTGCGAACAGATAAGGCCGATCCGGGCTCCAGATGAAGATCTCCGTGCCGCCCCGGCTTGCCTGATGACTGATAAGCACCATCGGTTTATTGGTATCGTGTTCCAGCAGATGACGGGCATGCCATGCCAGCTGGTTTGGCGAGTGACGAAGGAAATAATCGGCCCGGCAACGACCCCAGATATGATGCAGCGCTTCTTCATCAATGTTATCCATCCGTAACAGGGCCAGCGCCTGTAGACGATGGTGGCGTACGCGCTCGCGCAGATCCGGGGTATTTTGCATTCCCCGGCGCAGTTGTTTTTCCGTAGCGAAATAGAGTTCACGCAACAGGCTCTGTTTCCAACTGTTCCACAGCGTTTCATTGGTCGCACAGATATCCGCAACGGTCAGACTGACCAGATAGCGCAGACGCGTTTCACTCTGTACTTCGGTGGCAAATTGCTGAATAACCGTCGGATCCTGAATATCCCGACGCTGTGCGGTAACCGACATAAGTAAATGACGGCGCACCAGCCAGGAAACCAGCTGCGCTTCCCGTGAGTTCAATCCGTGCAGCGCGGCAAATTCGAGCGCATCTTGCGCGCCCAGTTCGGAGTGATCGCCGCCGCGGCCTTTGGCGATGTCGTGAAACAGGGCGGCGAGCAGCAGTAATTCTGGCTGCGGCAAACGAGGATAGAGTTCTACGCACAGCGGATGGAGCGCACGGGTTTCTTCATCGGAGAAACTTTCCAGCTTCATCAGTACCCGGATGGTATGTTCATCAACCGTGTAGGCATGGAACAAATCAAACTGCATCTGCCCGACGATATTTCCCCACTGCGGCATGTAGGCCCACAGTACGCTGTGACGGTGCATGGGCAGCAGCGCACGGCTCACGGCATGCGGATGGCGCAGCATGTTCATAAACAGATGCCGGGCTTCGGGAATGGTGCACAGCGGACTGGCAAGGTGGCGTCGGGCATGACGAAGCTGACGTAGCGTAGTCGAATAAATCCCCGTGATATCGCGGTTACGCACCATCAGGTAAAACATGCGCATGATGGCTTCCGGCTTACGGATAAATAGCGTCTCGTCACGCAGATCGATCAGACTGCCGCGCAGTTGAAATTCTTCATCGATCGCTCGCGGTTTTTCATTGGCTTCCAGCGCGAGAATGGCTTCATCAAACAATTGCAGCAGCATCTGATTCAACTCGCTAACGCGGCGAGTCATACGGAAGAAGTCCTTCATCATGCGCTCTACCGGCGCATTCCCTTCTCCCTGATATTGCAGCAACTGCGCGACGTTGAGCTGTCGGTCGAACAGCAGCCGGTTATCGTAGCGTGGCAGCATCAGGTGTAAGGCAAACCGAATACGCCATAGGAAGCTCTGGCATTCATTCAGCTCTTTGCGTTCCGCTTCGGTCAAAAAGCCAAAGCCCACCATTTCATCCAGCGAGGTCGCACCAAAATGACGGCGTGCCACCCACAATAGGGTATGAATATCGCGCAATCCCCCCGGGCTGCTTTTGATATCGGGTTCGAGATTGTAACTGGTGCTGTGATAGCGTTGATGACGTTCCTGCTGCTCGGCGATTTTCGCCGGAAAGAAGTCTGACGACGGCCAGAATTCTTCGCTGAATACCTGTTTCTGCAAATTGAGGAACAGCGCAACATCACCGCATATCATGCGCGATTCGATCAGGTTGGTCGCAACGGAAATGTCGGCTCGACCTTCCTGGAGGCACTCTTCCAGCGTTCTGACGCTGTGACCGACTTCGAGTTTAATATCCCACAGTAAGGTGATGAATTTGCCGACGAGCTGTGAATCTTGTTCGCTAAGTTTATTCTGACTCAGAAACAGCACGTCAATATCGGAAAGCGGATGTAGCTCGCCGCGACCATAGCCGCCAACCGCGACCAGTGCGGTCTGTGAAATTTTTTCAAAGCCATAAAAGAACCATAATCGTTGCAGCAGGCGATCGATGAAAAGCGTCCTGGCGTCAATCAGCGTTTCCGCACTGACGCCGGATTTGAATTCACAGCCTAACCAGCTTTGAAATTGTTCCAGTTGCCGTTTCAGCGTCTGGCAGTTCAGCATATCGTCGCTGTATGTCAGCGGCGAGGCTGGAGGTTGAGCAACCACGGTGGATTGCGCAGGATTATCTGGCGAAAGATTTTTTTGGATCATAATGCGCAGCCCATAACAAATCGCTGTGAGTGATGTTAAATGCCGCTTTCAATGCAATGGAGCGACATGGTCAAGACAGACTGCCATAAAAAATCGCCGGGAGCGATTTTAAACGTTGCTTGCAACGACCCGAAGGGGGGTGGGCAAGGATCGCCCACCATAAAAAATCGCCGGGAGCGAGTTTAAACGTTGCTTGCAACGACCCGAAGGGTGGCGGGCAAGGATCGCCCACCATAAAAAATCGCCGGGAGCGATTTTAAACGTCGCTTGCGACGGCCCGAAGGGGCGTGGCTGCTCGGAAATCAGCAGGCGGAAAGATGCGCCATAATAAAAAGCCGGCATTTGCCGGCTCGGTATTATTCCTGATGCGTGATGATATTGGGGATGGTGTCATCTTTGCGCAGCGTCATGATTTCGCAGCCGTTTTCGGTTACCACAATCGTATGCTCGTATTGTGCCGACAAGCTGCGATCTTTGGTTTTAACCGTCCAACCGTCTTTCATGGTCCGAATACGATAATCACCGGCGTTGACCATGGGTTCAATGGTAAACGCCATGCCGGGCTGCAAAACGACGCCGCCGTCATCCGCATCGTAGTGCAGTACCTGGGGCTCTTCGTGGAACCCGGCGCCAATCCCGTGGCCACAATATTCACGGACGACGGAGAAGCTGTTTGCTTCGACAAACTTCTGGATTTCCTTACCGAGAGAACGCAGGCGGATGCCGGGTTTCACCATTTTCAATGCCAGATACAGGCTCTCCTGGGTAATGCGGCAGAGGCGCTCGCCCAGAATCGTCGGTTTACCCGCAATGAACATCTTCGAGGTATCGCCATGAAAACCCTCTTTGATAACGGTTACGTCAATATTGACGATATCGCCGTTTTTCAGGATTTTTTCTTCGCTGGGGATGCCGTGGCAGACCACTTCATTAACGGAAATGCAGACCGATTTCGGGAAACCGTGATAGCCCAGACTAGCGGAAATCGCATGCTGTTTATTAACGATGTGGTCGTGGCAGATCCGGTCCAGCTCTGCCGTACTCACGCCCGGAACAACATGAGGTTCGATAATTTCCAGTACTTCAGCCGCCAGGCGTCCGGCGACGCGCATTTTCTCGATGTCTTCAGGAGTTTTGATTGATATTGCCATTAAATATTGTCCGCAAGGTGTCCTGCGCAAGCCACAGGAATTAAGGTCGGTGATAAAGTAATAACTTATGTTATCAGCCCGGCTATTAGCTTGCCAAATTATCATTCCGAGTGGCGGCGCGATGCGCAACAAAAGTTGGTGTCTCGGGGGGATTTATGGTATAAAGCGCGCCGATGATCCGGCTGGATATTTTTGTATGATATCTGACCGCATCGACTAAACTCACTTTGTGTATATAACACACACGTGTCGGCACGTTCGCCGGGGTGCTCCAAAGGTTTTCGACCTGCGGAGTCGGCGCAATGGGACACGTGGAGGCTTAACCCCATACTTAATTTATAGAGGTAATCATGGCAACTGTTTCCATGCGCGATATGCTCAAGGCTGGCGCACACTTTGGTCACCAGACCCGTTACTGGAACCCGAAAATGAAGCCGTTCATCTTCGGTGCCCGTAACAAAGTGCACATCATCAACCTTGAGAAAACTGTACCGATGTTCAACGATGCACTGGCTGAGCTGAGCAAAATTGCTTCTCGCAAGGGCAAAATTCTGTTCGTTGGTACTAAACGCGCAGCAAGTGAAGCGGTAAAAGACGCTGCCAACAGCTGCGACCAGTTCTTCGTGAACCATCGTTGGTTGGGCGGTATGCTGACTAACTGGAAAACGGTTCGTCAGTCAATCAAGCGTCTGAAAGATCTGGAGACTCAATCCCAGGATGGTACTTTCGACAAGCTGACCAAGAAAGAAGCGCTGATGCGCACTCGTGAACTGGACAAGCTGGAAAACAGCCTGGGCGGTATCAAAGACATGGGCGGCCTGCCAGACGCGCTGTTCGTTGTTGATGCCGATCATGAGCACATTGCAATCAAAGAAGCTAACAACCTGGGTATCCCGGTATTTTCTATCGTTGATACCAACTCCGATCCAGATGGCGTTGACTTCATTATCCCTGGTAACGATGACGCAATCCGTGCAGTTAGCCTGTACCTGAGCGCTGTTGCTACTGCCATCCGCGAAGGCCGTTCTCAAGATCTGGCTGAGCAGGCAGAAGAAGGCTTAGTAGAAGCTGAATAATAAGGCTGGCTCATTGGAGCCCTTATTAACCAGGTATTGACATATGTTGGTTAGAGGGGCCTGTCAAGGCCCCTTTTTTACTTATCTCCCCGCGAGATAACCGAGGAAAAGATAATGGCTGAAATTACCGCTGCCCTGGTAAAAGAACTGCGTGAGCGTACTGGCGCAGGCATGATGGAATGTAAGAAAGCGCTGGTTGAAGCGAATGGCGACATTGAACTGGCTATCGACAACATGCGTAAATCTGGCCAGGCGAAAGCTGCCAAGAAAGCAGGCCGCGTCGCTGCTGAAGGCGTTATCCTGACTAAGATTTCTGCAGACGGCAAATATGGCGTCATCGTTGAGCTGAACTGCGAAACCGACTTCGTTGCCAAAGATGCCGGCTTCAAAGCGTTCGGTGAAGAAGTTGCCGCTGCGGCTTTGAACGATCGCATTTCCGATGTTGACGTTCTGAAAGCGAAATTTGAAGAACAGCGTACTGCGCTGGTGGCTAAAATTGGTGAAAACATCAATATCCGCCGTATCGCTATCCTGGAAGGCGACGTGCTGGGTTCTTATCTGCACGGCGCGCGTATCGGCGTTATGGTGGCGGCCAAAGGTGCTGATGACGAACTGATCAAGCACATTGCTATGCACATCGCTGCCAGCAAACCTGAATATGTCAAAGCTGAAGATGTTCCTGCTGATGTAGTCGCTCGTGAGTACCAGATTCAGTTGGATATCGCGGTGCAATCTGGCAAGCCGCGTGAAATCGCAGAGAAAATGGTTGAAGGCCGTATGCGTAAATTCACCGGTGAGATCTCTCTGACCGGTCAGCATTTCGTTATGGACCCAAGCAAAACCGTTGGCGATCTGTTGAAAGAGCACAAAGCTGACGTAATCAGCTTCATCCGTTTTGAAGTGGGTGAAGGTATTGAGAAAGCTGAAGTTGATTTTGCTGCTGAAGTTGCAGCAATGAGTAAGCAGTCTTAATAGTAAAAAAAGGGGCCGCCAGTTGGCGGTTCCTTTTTATCCAGCCAAAATAATTTCAGTACATTTGATCGTTCACACTCTGGTGAAGGATGAAGTGTGACGGTAATAACTCCCAATACGACGACAGCCTGTAGGACAAACACCATGGCAACCAATGCAAAACCCGTATATCAACGAATCCTGCTTAAGCTAAGTGGCGAAGCTTTACAGGGAACAGAAGGTTTTGGTATCGATGCGAGCATTCTGGATCGCATGGCTCAGGAAGTAAAAGAACTGGTTGAGTTGAGCATCCAGGTCGGTGTGGTTATCGGCGGTGGCAACCTGTTTCGTGGTGCCGGTCTGGCGAAGGCGGGTATGAACCGTGTTGTGGGCGACCACATGGGAATGCTGGCAACCGTGATGAATGGTCTGGCGATGCGTGATGCATTGCATCGCGCCTATGTGAACGCTCGCCTGATGTCGGCTATTCCGCTGAACGGCGTATGTGACAATTACAGTTGGGCAGAGGCTATCAGCTTGTTACGCAATAACCGCGTGGTGATCTTCTCGGCCGGTACCGGCAATCCTTTCTTTACGACAGATTCGGCAGCCTGCCTGCGCGGCATTGAGATTGAAGCCGACGTCGTGCTGAAAGCGACAAAAGTAGATGGCGTCTATTCTGCCGATCCGGTACAAGACCCTTCTGCGACCCTGTATGAAACGCTGAGCTATCAGGAAGTGTTGGAGCGTGAGTTAAAAGTAATGGACTTGGCCGCTTTCACACTGGCTCGCGATCATAACCTGCCTATTCGAGTTTTCAACATGAACAAACCAGGCGCGTTGCGCCGGGTTGTCATGGGAGAGAAAGAAGGGACGTTGATCAGTAATAACGGATAACCTTAAAAATAAGGTAATATCCTGTTTTGTTGACAGAAGATAGTGTCTACCCGACATGACTTAAGCGGTCGTCAGATAGTCAGCGAACGAACCTGGGCGGTCCTCATCGGTTCGCCGGGGTAAGTGAAAAGCGCTGAGTACACCATCAGCTTTGAGTTTTAAGGGGAGACCGCCAGTTCTCGCTGGTATTAATTATTCACCGGGTCATGCGGCGCGTGGCCTGTCAGGCAACCAGTATTCAAGGGTTCACAACGTGATTAATGAAATTAGAAAAGATGCTGAAACGCGCATGGAAAAATGCGTAGAGGTTTTCAAAAACCAGATCAGCAAAATTCGTACTGGCCGCGCATCACCCAGTATTCTCGACGGCATTCAGGTTGAGTACTATGGCAGTGCTACGCCGCTGCGCCAGTTGGCTAACATCGTCGTGGAAGATTCTCGTACGCTGGCGATTACCGTATTTGATCGTTCACTCGGTCCGGCGGTTGAGAAAGCGATTATGACTTCCGATTTGGGATTGAACCCGTCTTCCGCTGGTACGGTCATTCGCGTTCCGCTGCCGCCGTTGACGGAAGAACGTCGTAAAGACCTGATCAAGGTTGTGCGCAGTGAAGCTGAGCAAGGGCGTGTTTCCGTGCGTAACGTGCGCCGTGATGCCAACGATAAACTGAAAGCCCAACTGAAAGACAAAGCGATCAGTGAAGATGAAGAACGTCGTGCTCAGGATGATATCCAGAAACTGACTGATGTTTTCATCAAGAAAGTGGATACCGCACTGGCAGAGAAAGAAGCGGAACTGATGGAGTTTTAATTCCATTAGCCTGATAAGCGTCGCAGGAAGGGCGGGAATGTATTCTTCCGTCTTTTCCGGCGGCGTTTTATTTTTATCAAATTCGTTGGTGCAGACCAGCCCCGTTGGGCGGTAAATCATTTTTTGCCGGGACATCTTTTCTCATAAATATTATGGGCTCGTCATGGCAATCTTCTCAGACTGGTGTACCTTCCTGTAATCAAATCCAGTTATTCAGAGCATTTCAATGAAGCAACTGACAATTCTTGGTTCTACTGGTTCTATCGGCGTCAGCTCGCTGGCGGTTATTCAGGCAAATCCAGACAAATTTGCAGTCAAAGCGCTGTCGGCCGGGCGTAACGTCGAGCTTATGCTGGAACAATGCCTGACGTTTCATCCGGCTTACGCCTCAATGGCGGATGAAGTGGCGGCCAAAAGGTTACGTGAACAATTGGCTCAATATGGATGCCGGACTGAAGTGTTATCCGGAGAGCAGGCGGCATGTGAGCTGGCGGCTCTGGATGATGTTGATCAGGTCATGGCGGCGATTGTTGGCGCGGCGGGGTTGTTGCCAACGCTGGCGGCCATTCGGGCGGGCAAACAGGTTTTGTTGGCGAATAAAGAGTCTCTGGTTACCTGTGGACGCTTGTTTATGGATGCGGTAGCCCAGGGCAATGCAAAGATCCTGCCGATAGACAGCGAACATAATGCGATTTTTCAGAGTTTACCTGAGCAAATTCAGCGTCAATTAGGCTATTCTTCATTAGCACAACACGGTGTTGAGCGCATTATCCTGACGGGATCGGGTGGGCCATTTCGCGAAACGGCGATATCGGCGTTGGCGGATGTGACGCCCGACCAGGCTTGTGCGCATCCGAACTGGTCAATGGGACGTAAAATTTCGGTTGATTCTGCCACCATGATGAACAAAGGGCTGGAATATATCGAAGCCCGCTGGCTGTTTAATGCCTCCGCGGAACAAATGGAAGTCATCATTCATCCCCAGTCCGTCATTCATTCAATGGTGCGTTATCGTGATGGCAGCGTACTGGCGCAGTTAGGTTCGCCAGATATGCGAACACCGATCGCACATGCGATGGCTTACCCCGAGCGAGTCACGTCAGGTGCCAGGGCTCTGGACTTCTGCCAGTTGGGAGCACTGACGTTTTCCGCACCGGACTATGCGCGCTATCCATGTATACAGCTGGCGATAGATGCCTGCAATCATGGTCAGGCGGCGACCACCGCGCTGAATGCTGCTAATGAAATTGCTGTCGCCGCATTTTTACAGGCGCAGATTCGCTTTACGGATATTGCCGCCATTAATCAGCATGTGATGGATCAACTTACATTGCCCGAGCCGGCGAGTGTTGATGAGGTTCTTGCTATCGATTTCTGGGCAAGGCAAGCCGCGACGCAAGTGCTGATGCAGTGCGGACAGAGTCGATAACGTATTCAGAAGGCACAATTTGTTCATGTGCGGTTGAGGTGGTATAGTCTGCGCCACTCAATGGTCGGCTATGTGACATGCTTAGCGCCGGCGGTAGTATAAAGTTAAGCTGTGATCGTTCACGGCTTTTTTTGCGCTAACGGGGTCTGGTGTTACGGAAGGACTGTTGTATTTCTTACTTGAGGAAATAAGTACGCGTTATGCCGTCCGATAATCAAAAAAATGCTGATAATCTGTCGTTTGCCAAACCACGGCACGTCGCCATTATCATGGATGGGAATGGCCGCTGGGCGAAAAACCGGGGAAAACTGCGGATCTTTGGTCATCAGGCTGGCGTAAAATCTGTGCGTCGGGCGGTGAGTTTTGCCGTTAGTCATGAACTTGATGCATTAACGCTTTATGCGTTCAGCAGTGAAAACTGGAATCGCCCTGCCCAGGAAGTTACGGCGTTGATGGAGCTTTTTGTCCGGGCGCTGGATAGTGAAGTGAAAAGCCTGCACAAACACAATGTTCGCCTGCGGATCATTGGCGATATCAGTCGTTTTAGTCTGCGTTTGCAAGAGCGGATTCATCGTTCGGAAACGCTTACAAAAAATAATCAGGGCCTGACACTGAATATTGCTGCGAATTATGGCGGTCGTTGGGATATCATTCAGGGAGTAAGGCGGCTTGCAGAGCAGGTACAGGAAGGGACATTACGTCCTGACAGCATTGATGAAGATTCACTATGCCAATATATTTGCCTGAATGAGCTGGCTCCGGTTGATTTGGTGATCAGAACCGGTGGAGAACATCGCATAAGTAACTTTTTGCTGTGGCAAATTGCTTACGCCGAGCTTTACTTTACCGATGTCCTTTGGCCTGATTTCGATGAACAAGTCTTTGAAGGTGCGCTGAATGCATTTGCACAACGCGAGCGTCGCTTCGGGGGAACAACACCTATCGATGCTGATGCATCCTAGGGGGAACTTTTGCTGAAGTATCGCCTGATTACTGCTCTAATTTTAATTCCGATTGTTATCGCGGCATTGTTTTTGTTGCCCCCGCTGGGATTTACGCTGGTTACGCTGGCCGTCTGCATGTTGGCGGCCTGGGAATGGGGACAACTGTCAGGGTTTGTCACCTATGGACAACGGCTCTGGTTGGCCATTTTATGTGGTTTTTTACTGGCGCTGATGCTGTTGACCCTTCCGGCATATCATTATTCGGTTCATATCCTGCAAATCAGCGCCGCGCTCTGGAGCGCTTTAGTCTGGTGGGGTGTTGCGCTGTTTCTGGTTTTGTCTTATCCCGCTTCCGCATCGCTGTGGCGACATTCTCGCGTTCTGCGGCTGGTGTTCGGGATCGTGACGATAGTTCCTTTTTTCTGGGGGATGGTCGCACTTCGCCAATATAATTATGATGTGAATCCTTTTACCGGCGCATGGTGGTTGTTGTACGTTATGTTGCTGGTGTGGGGGGCAGACAGCGGCGCCTATATGTTTGGCAAACTGTTTGGCAAACGCAAGCTGGCGCCAAAGGTTTCTCCGGGAAAAACCTGGGAAGGTCTTGTCGGCGGGTTGGTCACATCAGCCGTGATTTCCTTGTTGTTTAGCCACTATGCTCCCTTGACCGTGGCGCCGTCGACGTTGTTGATTTGTTCTATTGTGGCGGCCCTGGCTTCGGTGCTGGGTGATTTGACCGAAAGTATGTTCAAGCGTGAAGCCGGTATTAAAGACAGCAGTCATTTGATCCCCGGACACGGTGGCGTGCTGGATCGTATTGATAGCCTGACAGCAGCCGTACCGGTATTTTCCTGTCTGATGCTGTTGATATTTAAAGCTGTTTAGGATGAAACGGTAGAGTATGATGAATTTCCTTTGGAGTCTGGCCGCTTTTATCATCGCACTGGGTGTGTTGATCACCGTGCATGAATTTGGCCACTTCTGGGTAGCTCGTCGGTGCGGCGTTAAAGTTGAGCGTTTTTCCGTTGGTTTTGGCCGGGCCTTGTGGCGTCGCCGGGATCGGCTTGGCACGGAATATGTCATCGCGCTAATCCCGCTTGGCGGCTATGTCAAAATGCTTGATGAGAGAGTCGATACCGTCGCGCCAGAGCTTCGCCACCAATCATTTAATAGTAAAACTGTCTGGCAGCGTGCGGCTATCGTCAGCGCGGGCCCCGTTGCCAATTTCCTTTTTGCCATCGTCGCGTATTGGCTGGTATTTATTATCGGTGTACCCGGTGTGCGGCCCGTGGTTGGTGAAATATTACCCAACTCCATCGCCTCTCAGGCGGAAATGTCAGCAGGAATTGAACTAAAGTCGGTTGATGGTATCGAAACGCCTGATTGGGATACGGCTCGTCTGGCATTGATCGGTAAGATTGGTAGCCGCGAAGTCGTCATTGACGCTGCGCCTTTAGGTTCCAGCCAGACCGTACGGAAAACGCTGGATTTGCGTGATTGGCAGTTTGAGCCTGACAAGCAGGATCCGGTCATGTCTCTGGGGATGGTTCCCCGCGGACCGCAGATTGAGGCAGTATTGACTCAGATTCAGTCAGGATCGGCAGCAGAAAAAGCGGGTTTGCAAGTTGGGGACAGGATAGTTAAAGTCGGCGGGCAGGTGTTGACGCACTGGCGTGATTTTGTCACTGCCGTGCGTGACAATCCGGAGCAAAGTATTGCGTTGGATGTCGAACGGGGAGGCGAAACGCTGCCTCTGACGTTGACTCCCGACAGTAAACCTGTTGGCAATGGTAAGGTTGAAGGGCTTGCGGGTGTGTTACCTAAAGTGGCCCCGCTGCCTGAAGAATACAAAACGGTACGTCAGTACGGGCCGTTTAGTGCCATCTATCAGGCGACGGATAAAACCTGGCAACTGATGAAATTGACCGTCAGTATGTTGGGTAAACTGATAACGGGTGATGTTAAGCTGAATAACCTGAGCGGTCCGATTTCGATTGCTCAGGGGGCGGGAATGTCAGCAGATTATGGATTGATTTATTATCTGATGTTTTTAGCGTTAATCAGCGTCAATCTGGGGATCATCAATCTGTTCCCTCTGCCGGTATTGGATGGTGGACACCTGCTCTTCCTTGCAGTTGAAAAACTGAAGGGCAGGCCGGTTTCTGAGCGTGTGCAGGACTTTCGTTACCGCCTCGGCACTGTGTTGCTGCTGCTGTTAATGGGGCTCGCACTTTTCAATGATTTCTCTCGCCTCTAAGCGTGAGATTAGGTTAGGAAAAACGCATAACAACGATGGCGATGAAAAAGTTGCTCATAGCGTCGCTGCTGTTCAGCAGCGCCACCGTATACGGTGCAGACGGGTTCGTAGTGAAGGACATTCATTTCGAGGGCCTGCAACGGGTTGCCGTCGGTGCGGCATTACTCAGTATGCCTGTCCGCGTTGGTGATACCATCAGTGATGATGATATCGGTAATACCATCCGTGCTTTGTTCGCTACCGGAAATTTTGAAGATGTTCGCGTCCTGCGCGATGGCGAAACGCTGATTGTGCAGGTGAAAGAGCGTCCGACAATCGCCAGCGTCACTTTCTCCGGCAACAAGTCGGTGAAAGACGACATGCTGAAGGAGAATCTGGAAGCCTCTGGCGTGCGTGTCGGCGAAGCGCTGGATCGTACCGCGCTTTCCAGCATCGAGAAAGGACTGGAAGATTTCTACTACAGCGTGGGTAAATACAGCGCGTCGGTGAAAGCCGTTGTCACGCCGTTGCCCCGTAATCGTGTTGATCTGAAGCTGGTGTTCACGGAAGGCGTGTCCGCCAAGATTCAGCAAATCAATATTGTCGGTAATAAAGCCTTCAGCTCCGATGAACTGATTTCTCATTTCCAACTGCGCGATGAAGTGCCGTGGTGGAACGTGGTCGGCGATCGCAAATACCAGAAACAGAAACTGTCCGGCGATTTGGAAACGCTGCGTAGCTTCTATCTGGATCGCGGCTATGCCCGCTTCAACATCGATTCGACGCAGGTCAGTCTGACGCCTGATAAAAAAGGCATATACATTACCATCAACATGACGGAAGGCGATCAATACAAGCTTTCTGGTGTCGCCGTTAAGGGTAATCTGGCCGGTCATTCTGCTGAAATTGAAGGGCTGACTAAAATCGAGCCCGGTGAATTGTATAACGGCACCAAAGTTACCCGTATGGAAGAGGACATCAAAAAGCTTCTGGGCCGCTATGGGTATGCCTATCCGCGTGTTGTCACCCAGCCGGAAATCAATGACGCCGATAAAAGCGTGAAGCTGAACATCAACGTTGATGCCGGTAATCGCTTCTATGTCCGTCGAGTCCGTTTCGAAGGTAACGATACTTCCAAAGACTCCGTCCTGCGGCGTGAAATGCGTCAGATGGAAGGCGGCTGGTTAGGTAACGATCTGGTTGAACAGGGTAAAGAGCGTCTTAATCGTCTGGGATACTTTGAAACCGTTGATGTAGAAACTCAGCGTGTGCCCGGTACTGCCGATCAGGTTGATGTGACTTATAAAGTCAAAGAGCGTAACACGGGGACATTTAACTTCGGCGTTGGTTTTGGTACTGAAAGCGGCGTCAGCTTCCAGGCGGGTGTCCAGCAGGATAACTGGTTGGGAACCGGTAACTCGGTGGGTATCAGCGGGACGAAAAACGATTACCAGACCTATGTTGAACTGTCACTGACCGATCCGTATTTTACCGTCGATGGCGTTAGCCTCGGCGGCCGTATCTTCTATAACAAGTTTGAAGCGTATGATGCGGATCTGTCCGATTATACCAACGTCAGCTATGGCGTCGGCAGTACTTTAGGTTTCCCGATCAACGAAAATAACTCGCTGCGCCTCGGTCTGGATTATGTTCATAATGACCTGTCTGACATGAAGCCGCAGGTCGCCATGTGGCGTTATCTGGATTCTGTCGGCGTTAATCCGGACGTGGTGGGCGAGAACAATAAGTCCAGCGCGGATTTTAAAGCGAACGACTTCTTCCTGAATACCGGATGGGCATATAACAATCTGGATCGCGGCTACTTCCCGACCAAAGGTACGCGGGCTTCCGCCAACGCCAAGGTCGCCATTCCGGGTTCAGACAACGAATACTATAAATTGACGTTTGATTCAGCGACCTATTATCCGCTGACCGACAGCGGTAAGTGGGTCGTTATGGGAAGAGGCCGCGCGGGTTATGCGGATGGCCTGGGTGGAAAAGAAGTGCCATTCTATGACAACTTCTACGCCGGTGGCTCCAGTACGGTACGTGGCTTCCAATCGAATACCATCGGTCCCAAGGCTGCTTATTACCTGTGTAACGGCAGCGAGTCGTCTTATGCCAACTGCCCGATAGATTCAAGCAATCTGGACGATGCGGTCGGCGGTAACGCCATGGCGGTTCTGAGTGCCGAGCTGATCGTACCGACACCGTTTATCAGTGACAAGTATGCCAGCTCAGTACGTACGTCGTTGTTTGTCGATGGTGGTACAGTCTGGGATACCAACTGGAAAAATACGGACGCCACATTGGCCGCAGGCGTTCCTGATTATAGTAAACCGAACAATTTCCGTATTTCCAGCGGGATCGCTTTGCAATGGATGTCTCCGCTTGGGCCATTGGTGTTCTCCTATGCCCAGCCGGTTAAAAAGTACGATGGAGACAAGTCGGAACAGTTCCAGTTTAATATTGGCAAAACCTGGTAATGTGACGTCGGCAGGTCGTATGCAAGACAAATCGCATGGTGGGCATAGCCAGGAATCCTGATAATGCTATGACGCTATGCACATTGAATGTGTTAAGACACAATTTAGGTTAGGTTGAGGAGTTTATAGTGAAAAAGTGGTTGTGTGCCGCAGGCCTCGGTTTAGCATTGGCTGCATCTGCAAGCGTTCAGGCTGCCGACAAGATCGCGGTTGTTAACGTATCCAGCATTTTCCAGCAGTTGCCGCAGCGTGAAACGGTGGCTAAACAGCTTGAAAATGAATTCAAAGGCCGTGCTTCCGAATTGCAATCAATGGAAAATGATTTGCAGTCTAAAATGCAGAAGCTTCAGCGTGACGGTTCTACCATGAAGGCGAGCGATCGCAGCAAAATGGAAAAAGACGTCATGGCTCAGCGCGAGCAGTTCTCTACCAAAGCGCAGGCTTTCGATCAGGACAACCGCCGCCGCCAGATGGAAGAGCGCAATAAAATCCTGAGCCGTATTCAGGACGCGGTAAAAGCGGTTGCCAGCAAAGAAGGTTATGATGTTGTGATTGACGCTAACGCGGTTGCGTATGCCGCCAATGCAAAAGACATTACTGCCGATGTGCTGAAACAGGTTAAATAAACCATGTATTCAATTCGACTGGGTGATTTAGCCCAACAGTTGGATGCACAATTACACGGTGATGGCGATCTCGTCATCACCGGTGTCGCTTCTATGCATTCGGCAAAGGCAGGACAGATTACGTTTCTGTCTGACAGTCGTTATCGTGAGCAATTGACAGGGGCTCAGGCCTCCGCCGTCGTGCTGACGGAAGCGGATTTACCATACTGTCAGGTTGCTGCGCTGGTAGTGAAAAACCCCTATCTGACCTATGCGCGTATGGCGCAATTGATGGATACCACACCACAACCGGCGGCGGATATTGCCCCCAGCGCGGTGATTGCGCCAGATGCCGCATTAGGCAAGCAGGTCGCGATTGGCGCGAATGCGGTGATTGAGTCCGGTGCGCAGTTGGGAGACGGCGTGATCATCGGTCCGGGTTGTTTTATCGGTAAAAATGCCCGCATTGGCGCCGGTACCCGGCTTTGGGCGAATGTGACGATTTATCATAACGTTGAACTGGGTGAGCAGTGCCTGATTCAGTCTGGTGCGGTGATTGGTTCCGACGGTTTTGGCTATGCGAACGATCGCGGCAACTGGATCAAAATCCCGCAACTGGGAACCGTCAGAATTGGCGATCGGGTTGAAATCGGCGCAAGCACGACGATCGACCGCGGCGCATTGGATGACACCGTCATCGGTAATGGTGTAATTATTGATAATCAGTGTCAGATTGCGCACAACGTTGTGATTGGCGACAATACCGCGGTGGCGGGTGGCGTCATTATGGCGGGCAGTCTGAAAATTGGCCGTTATTGCATGATCGGTGGCGCCAGCGTGATTAATGGTCACATGGAGATCTGCGATAAAGTCACTGTGACAGGAATGGGTATGGTCATGAGACCAATCACTGAACCTGGGGTATACTCTTCAGGTATTCCGTTACAGCCTAATAAAGTTTGGCGTAAGACCGCAGCGTTGGTGATGAATATTGATGATATAAGCAAACGGTTAAAAGCCGTTGAACGAAAAGTCGATCATGATTAGCCGCTGGCGTTTTGTTTCATAGGGTGTAAACATACTGGATGAGAAACGTATAGTCTGGATGTAAACGAAACGCCCGGGTGCACGCGAGCGGTCTTTCATCAGATAATGTTCGCGTACCAGCGTACGAATCCTTATTTGCGGCCTGCCTGAAGATCCCCCCTTTTAGGGTCTGAGCAGGCCGTGTTGTTGATGGCATCAGTTTTATGGACAGGAAGAGTATTTTGACTACTGACACTCATACTCTGCATATTGAAGAGATCTTAGAATTATTACCGCACCGTTTCCCGTTTTTGCTGGTCGATCGTGTATTGGATTTTGAAGAAGGGAAATTTTTACGGGCGGTAAAAAACGTTTCTTTCAATGAACCCTTCTTTCAGGGACATTTCCCAGGGAAACCCATTTTTCCTGGCGTGTTGATTTTGGAAGCCATGGCTCAGGCAACCGGTATTCTGGCGTTTAAAAGCGTTGGTAAACTGGAGCCTGGCGAGCTGTATTATTTCGCGGCTGTGGACGAGGCGCGCTTTAAGCGTCCGGTACAGCCAGGGGATCAAATGATCCTGGAGGTTGAATTTATTAAAGAGCGTCGCGGAGTTGCACGCTTTAAAGGTGTCGCCAAAGTTGATGGTGAAGTGGCCTGTGAAGCGTCAATGATGTGTGCTCGTCGTCGGGAGGCCTGATAACGTGATTGATCAAACCGCCTTTATTCACCCCAGTTCCATTGTTGAAGACGGTGCCATTATTGGCGCCGGCGCTCATATTGGCCCATTCTGCTATATCGGTTCTCAGGTTGAGATCGGTGCGGGTACGGTGCTGAAGTCGCATGTTGTGGTTAATGGCATTACCAAGATTGGCCGCGATAACGAAATCTATCAATTTGCCTCAATTGGCGAGGTGAATCAGGATCTGAAATACGCAGGAGAACCGACTCGCGTTGAGATCGGCGATCGTAACCGTATTCGTGAAAGCGTCACGATCCACCGTGGTACCGAGCAGGGAGGTGGGTTGACTAAAGTCGGCAGCGATAATCTGTTGATGATCAACACGCACATCGCGCACGACTGTGTTATTGGCAATCGTTGTATTCTGGCTAATAACGCGACGCTGGGCGGACACGTCTCCGTTGATGATTTTGCCATCATCGGTGGCATGACGGCGGTGCATCAGTTCTGTATTATCGGCGCGCATGTCATGGTTGGCGGTTGCTCTGGCGTAGCGCAGGACGTTCCGCCTTATGTGATTGCGCAAGGTAATCATGCCACGCCGTTTGGTCTGAATATCGAAGGACTGAAGCGTCGCGGTTTTGAGAAAGAAACTCAGCATGCCATTCGCGCTGCCTACAAACTGATTTACCGCAGCGGAAAAACGCTGGATGAGGTAAAACCGGAGATCGAAGCGCTGGCGGCGGAACATCCCGCGGTGCAGGCGTTTATCGATTTCTTCGCGCGTTCAACCCGCGGTATCATCCGTTAATCTATGTCAGAACGTCCTGTCGTTATCGGATTGGTCGCCGGAGAAACGTCCGGCGATATTCTTGGCGCGGGGTTGATTCGCGCGCTGAAAGCTCAGGTGCCCGACGTTCGTTTTGTCGGCGTCGCCGGGCCTCGTATGCAGGCTGAAGGTTGCGAAGCCTGGTACGAAATGGAAGAACTGGCCGTGATGGGCATCGTTGAGGTGCTTGAGCGATTGCCGCGTTTGCTCAAAATTCGCCGGGATTTGACCCAGCGTTTCACCGAACTCAAGCCTGATGTTTTCGTCGGGATTGACGCGCCCGATTTTAATATTACGCTGGAAGGTAATCTGAAACAGCGTGGTATCAGTACGATTCATTATGTCAGCCCGTCTGTCTGGGCCTGGCGTCAAAAACGCGTTTTCAAAATAGGTAAAGCGACCAATCTGGTGCTGGCGTTTCTTCCTTTTGAAAAAGCGTTTTACGATCGTTTCAACGTTCCCTGCCGTTTTATCGGTCATACCATGGCGGATGCGATGCCTTTGCATCCCGACAAAACGGCGGCGCGAGCGACATTGGGCATCGGGCCGGATGCCCTGTGTCTGGCGTTGCTGCCGGGCAGCCGCGGTGCGGAAGTCGAAATGCTGAGCGCGGATTTTCTTCATACGGCAGCCCTGCTGAGACAGCGATTTCCCGCGCTGGAAATTGTGGTGCCGCTGGTTAACGGAAAACGTCGTGAGCAGTTTGAGCGGATAAAAAATGCGGTTGCGCCTGATTTACCGGTGCATATGCTGGATGGTCAGGCCCGTGAAGCGATGATCGCCAGCGATGCCGCACTACTGGCATCAGGAACGGCAGCGCTGGAGTGTATGCTGGCAAAATGTCCGATGGTGGTGGGGTATCGTATGAAACCTTTCACATTCTGGCTGGCGCAGAAACTGGTGAAAACACCGTGGGTGTCCTTACCAAATCTGCTGGCTGGGCGAGAACTGGTGACGGAACTGCTACAGACCGATTGCACACCGGATAAGCTGGCCGAGGCGCTGCTCCCATGGCTGACGGATGCGGATAAGACCGCGGAACTGCAAACCACATTTTTAGCGTTGCACCAGCAAATTCGTTGCAACGCGGACGAGCAGGCGGCTCAGGCCGTACTGGAATTAGTGAAATCATGAATGAGATGTTTATCTACCCGCAGGCGCACTGCATTGCGGGTGTTGATGAAGTAGGGCGCGGGCCGTTGGTTGGCGCGGTGGTTACCGCCGCGGTTATCCTCGATCCTTCCCGGCCGATTATCGGTTTGGCTGATTCAAAGCAGCTGAGCGAAAAACGTCGGCGGGCGCTTTATGATGAAATCAAAGAGAAAGCACTGTCCTGGAGCCTGGGACGGGCCGAGCCTGAAGAAATCGATCGTTTGAATATTTTGCACGCCACCATGTTGGCTATGCAGCGTGCCGTTGCCGGACTGGCAATCACACCTGATTTTGTGCTGATCGATGGTAATCGTTGTCCTGCGCTCGCCATGCCTGCCCAGGCAGTGGTAAAAGGGGATAGCCGTGTTGCGGAAATCAGTGCCGCGTCGATTATGGCGAAGGTCACACGCGATCGTGAGATGGTGGAACTGGATAAACGTTTTCCGGCTTACGGTTTTGCACAACATAAAGGGTATCCAACCGCGTTTCATCTAGAGAAACTGGCGGCTTTGGGCGCAACCGAATTCCACCGTCGGAGTTTCGCGCCAGTAAAACGGGCGTTAGGATTGGCGTAGAACGCCATCATCATTCACTCTCGGCGCGGCAATATGTCTATTGTCGCGCTGACTAATCGATAAATTCTGGGATCTGGAGATGGCCGAACCACGTTTTGTTCACCTGCGTGTTCACAGTGACTATTCCATGATCGATGGGCTGGCCAAGATCGGGCCGCTGGTAAAAAAAGCCGCGGCGCTGGGGATGCCAGCGCTGGCGATTACCGATTTTACCAACCTGTGCGGACTGGTGAAGTTCTATGGCGGTGCGCATGGCGCGGGTATCAAGCCTATTATCGGCGCCGATGTGTTAGTCGCCAGTGAGGAACTGGGCGATGAACTGGCCCAGCTCACGATACTGGCGATGGACAACGAGGGATACCAGAATTTAACCCTGCTGATTTCACGCGCTTATCAGCGTGGCTATGGCGCTGCTGGCCCAACGATCGATCGCGATTGGCTTATTGAATATCGGCATGGGCTGATTCTGTTGTCAGGCGGACGCCATGGCGATGTCGGCAAGTTCGTGTTGCGTGGGAATCGGGTGCAGGCCGAGCAGTGTGTGGCGTTTTATCAGCAGCACTTTCCTGACTGTTATTATCTGGAATTAATCCGCACCGGTCGTCCGGACGAAGAAAGCTATCTGCATTCAGCTGTAGAACTGGCGACAAAACACGGTATTCCGGTGGTTGCCACTAACGATGTGCGTTTTATCAGTGAAGATGATTTCGATGCGCACGAAATCCGGGTTGCCATCCACGACGGTTATACCCTCGACGATCCCAAACGTCCCCGCAATTACAGTGCGCAGCAATACATGCGCACTGAAGATGAAATGTGCGAACTGTTTGCCGATGTGCCTGAAGCACTGATTAACAGCGTCGAAATCGCCAAGCGCTGTAATGTGACTATCCGCCTGGGTGAATACTTCCTGCCACAGTTCCCCACCGGGGATATGAGTACGGCAGACTATCTGGTCAAACGTGCAAAAGAAGGGCTGGAAGAGCGTCTCGAATTTCTATTTCCCGATCTGGAAACGCGGACGCAAAGACGCCCTGAATATGATGAACGTCTGGATATCGAACTCAAGGTTATCAACCAGATGGGATTCCCCGGTTACTTCCTGATCGTAATGGAATTTATCCAGTGGTCCAAGGATAACAATGTTCCCGTGGGGCCGGGACGCGGTTCTGGTGCGGGATCGCTGGTGGCCTATGCGTTGAAGATTACCGATCTGGATCCGCTGGAATTCGACCTGCTGTTTGAACGCTTCCTTAACCCCGAACGCGTATCCATGCCCGACTTTGACGTCGATTTCTGCATGGAAAAACGCGATCTGGTGATTGACCACGTTGCGGAAATGTATGGCCGCGACGCGGTTTCACAGATTATTACGTTTGGTACGATGGCGGCGAAAGCGGTCATCCGCGATGTAGGCCGCGTGCTGGGGCATCCCTACGGTTTTGTCGATCGTATTTCCAAACTGGTGCCGCCCGATCCGGGGATGACGCTGGAAAAAGCCTTTGCCGCCGAACCTCAACTGCCTGAAATTTATGAGGCGGATGAAGAGGTCCGGGCCCTTATCGATATGGCGCGCAAGCTGGAAGGCGTGACGCGTAATGCCGGAAAACATGCCGGTGGGGTGGTGATATCTCCCACTAAAATCACTGATTTCGCGCCGTTGTACTGCGATGCCGAAGGTAACCATCCGGTTACCCAGTTTGATAAAAGCGATGTTGAATACGCCGGGCTGGTGAAATTCGACTTCCTCGGTCTGCGAACGCTGACCATCATCGACTGGGCGTTGGAAATGATCAATGCGCGACGGGCGAAACAAGGGCTTGAACCGATAGATATCGCCGCGATCCCGCTGAATGATAAAAAGAGCTTCGACATGCTGCAACGCTCGGAAACGACGGCGGTATTCCAGCTTGAATCGCGCGGCATGAAAGATTTGATCAAACGTCTGAAGCCCGACTGCTTTGAAGATATGATCGCGTTGGTGGCCTTGTTTCGCCCTGGTCCATTGCAGTCCGGCATGGTGGATAACTTTATTGACCGTAAGCACGGTCGCGAGGCGATTTCCTATCCTGATATCGAATGGCAGCATGAATCTCTCAAGCCGGTGCTGGAACCGACCTATGGTATTATTCTGTATCAGGAACAGGTGATGCAGATCGCCCAGGTCCTGGCGGGATATACGCTGGGCGGGGCCGATATGCTGCGCCGGGCGATGGGTAAAAAGAATCCGGTCGAAATGGCCAAACAGCGCGGCGGTTTTGAAGACGGCGCCAAATCGCGCGGCGTAGACGGTGAACTGGCGGTTAAAATCTTCGATCTGGTAGAAAAATTCGCCGGCTATGGGTTTAACAAGTCGCACTCGGCGGCTTATGCGCTGGTTTCCTATCAGACGCTATGGCTGAAAGCGCATTATCCCGCGGAATTCATGGCGGCGGTGATGACCGCCGATATGGATAACACCGATAAAGTGGTGGGACTGGTTGACGAATGCTGGCGGATGGGATTAAAGATCCTGCCGCCGGATATTAATAGCGGGCTTTACCATTTCCATGTTAACGATGACGGTGAAATCGTTTACGGCATCGGGGCGATTAAAGGCGTGGGTGAAGGCCCGATTGAAGCCATTATCGAGGCGCGTAATCAGGACGGTTATTTCAAAGAACTGTTTGATCTTTGCGCCCGGACGGATATCAAAAAGCTGAACCGTCGGGTACTGGAAAAGCTGATCATGTCCGGGGCATTTGATCGTCTTGGGCCGCACCGTGCCGCGCTGATGAATTCATTGGGCGACGCGCTGAAGGCGGCCGATCAGCATGCCAAAGCGGAAGCGATCGGTCAGGTCGATATGTTTGGCGTACTGGCGGACGCGCCTGAACAGGTTGAACAATCCTACAGTACGGTTCCGCCCTGGCCGGAGCAGGTGGTGCTGGATGGTGAAAGGGAGACGCTGGGGCTCTATCTGACCGGCCATCCGATCACCCAGTATCTTAAGGAAATCGAACGTTATGCCGGTGGCTTGCGTTTGAAAGATATGCACCCGACGGATCGGGGGAAAATGACCACTGCCGTCGGGCTGGTGTTGGCTGCCCGGGTAATGGTGACCAAGCGGGGAAACCGCATTGGTGTCTGTACGCTGGATGATCGTTCCGGTCGCCTTGAAATTATGCTGTTTACCGATGCATTGGAAAAATATCAGCATTTGTTGGAAAAAGACCGTATCCTGATCGCCAGTGGACAGGTCAGCTTTGATGACTTCAGCGGCGGGCTTAAAATGACCGTCCGCGAGTTAATGGATATCAGCGAAGCGCGGGAAAAATATGCACGCGGGCTTGCTATCTCGCTGACTGACAGGCAAATTGATGACCAGCTATTAAACCGTCTCCGCCAATCGTTGGAACCCCATCGGTCGGGGACGATCCCAGTGCATCTCTACTACCAGCGAGAAGATGCGCGTGCCCGGTTACGTTTCGGTGTTGCATGGCGAATAACGCCGACGGATACGTTACTGAATGAGCTGCGCACATTAGTGGGGAATGAGCAGGTGGAACTGGAATTTGACTAATATAGGAATACTATGAGTCTGAATTTTCTTGATTTTGAGCAGCCGATTGCAGAGTTGGAAGCGAAAATTGACTCGCTGACCGCAGTCAGCCGTCAAGACGAAAAATTAGATATTAATCTGGACGAAGAAGTTCAGCGTCTGCGCGAGAAGAGCGTTGAACTGACGCGTAAGATTTTCTCCGATCTGGGGGCCTGGCAGGTCGCTCAGTTGGCGCGTCATCCACAGCGTCCGTATACGCTTGATTACGTTAAGCATATCTTTACCGACTTTGATGAATTAGCGGGCGATCGCGCCTATGCTGATGATAAAGCGATTGTCGGTGGGATTGCGCGTCTGGATGGTCGTCCGGTGATGATTATTGGTCATCAGAAAGGGCGTGAAACCAAAGAAAAAATCCGGCGTAATTTTGGTATGCCGGCGCCGGAAGGTTACCGCAAGGCGCTGCGACTGATGGAAATGGCTGAACGCTTCAGGATGCCGATTATCACCTTTATCGATACACCGGGCGCTTATCCCGGCGTCGGCGCGGAAGAGCGCGGTCAGTCCGAGGCGATTGCGCGTAACCTGCGTGAAATGTCGACGCTGCGTGTGCCGATTGTCTGTACCGTTATTGGCGAAGGCGGTTCCGGCGGCGCGCTGGCAATCGGCGTTGGCGATAAAGTCAACATGCTACAGTACAGCACCTATTCTGTTATTTCCCCGGAAGGTTGTGCCTCTATCCTGTGGAAAAGTGCGGACAAAGCGCCACTGGCTGCTGAAGCGATGGGCATTACCGCACCGCGGCTGAAAGAGCTGAAACTGATTGATAGCGTTATCCCTGAGCCGTTGGGATCGGCGCATCGTAACGTTGCCGCGATGTCGGAGTCGTTGAAAGCACAATTGCTGGCCGATCTGCTCGATTTGGACAGCCTGAGTGAAGAAGAACTGCTCAATCGTCGTTATCAGCGTCTGATGAATTACGGCTACTGCTGATTTTATTCATTATTCTGTAATCTAAAAGTCTGCGATCAGCAATGAGAGCGGACTTTTTGCTATTATGAGCACGATGCGGGCGCGTGAGGTGTTATCCGTCTTTAGAAAATTATCTGTCGATTACCATCCAATTCACCATACATAGTACAAGCAGGTACTCATGCTAAAAATCCAGGATATTCATCATATTGCGATTATTGCCGCCGACTATGAACGCAGTAAGGCATTTTATTGCGATGTGTTGGGTTTTTCGCTGCAAAACGAGGTGTATCGTGCCGGGCGAGATTCATGGAAAGGTGATTTGGCATTGAACGGCCGTTACGTTATTGAACTGTTTTCTTTTCCCTCCCCGCCGGCGCGGGTCAGTCAGCCTGAGGCATGCGGCCTGCGGCATCTGGCTTTTGCCGTTGAGAACGTTGAATTGGCTATGGCTTCATTGACCGATGCTGGGGTGAGCTGCGAACCGGTGCGCATCGATCCTGAAACGCAACGACGGTTTATTTTTTTCCGCGATCCCGATGGATTGCCTTTAGAACTGTATGAGGTTTAAACCGTGACGATCGCGGAAACCTTGCTTGATTCCGTGGCTGAATGTACTGCGGGCCATCGACGTATACTGATGGCGTACAGCGGCGGGTTGGATTCCAGCGTGTTATTGCATCTCCTGGTCACATTACGTCTGCGTGATGACCGGGTTATCCGTGCCGCTTATGTGCATCATGGTCTGAATCCGCTGGCGGATAGCTGGGCGGAACACTGTCGGCGCTGCTGCCAGCAGTGGCAGGTGCCTTTTGCTTCGCTGCCCGTGACGGTGGATGCGCAAAACGGCGGAATTGAAGCGGCGGCAAGGGATGCGCGCTATCAGGCTTTGAGTGCGCATTTGCAGGATGACGAGGTCTTGCTGACGGCACAGCACCTTGATGACCAGAGTGAAACTTTTTTGCTGGCGCTCAAGCGCGGCAGCGGACCTGCCGGGCTTTCCTCCATGGCAGCTTGCGCGGAGCTTGATGGCCATCCGTTATTACGACCGCTGTTAGCCTTCTCGCGGCAACAGTTGGAGCAGTACGCGGCGCAGCATCAGCTGAGCTGGATTGAAGACAACAGCAATCAGGATGCACGCTTTGACCGGAATTTTTTGCGTCATCGGGTGCTGCCGCTGCTAACCCAGCGTTGGCCGCACTTTTCTTCGGCCGTGGCGCGCAGTGCGCAACTGTGCGCTGAGCAGGAACAACTGCTGGATGAACTGCTGGCTGAGTCGCTGCACGCCTTGTGTCAGCCTGATGGGGCGCTGAGTATTGCAGGATTGCGCCCATTGAGTCCGGTGCGTCGTTTTGCGTTGCTGCGCCGTTGGCTGGCAGGGAGCGGCGTACCGATGCCGGCACGCGATCAACTACACCGGTTATGGCATGAAGTAGCGATCAGCCGTCAGGATGCAGAACCTGTGTTGCAGCTTGGTCAATGGCAAATCCGGCGTTTTCGTCAGTATCTCTATGTTCTGCCGCTGATGTCGTCACTAAAAAACTGTGTCTTGCCGTGGCAACCACAATCGGGACCGCTGGCATTGCCTGATGGGCTGGGATCGCTGGCATTGGCCGAGCACGGAACCGCTATCCGCCCGCCGCGTGTGGAGGAGCCTGTCAGCATTCGTTTTACCGCCAGCGGCATGCTCCACATTGTTGGCCGATCGCATGGGCGTCAGATCAAGAAGCTGTGGCAGGAGATGGGCGTGCCGCCGTGGTGGCGCGACAGGACGCCGTGGGTGTTTTATGGCGAACAACCTATCGCCGCACTTGGACAATTTGTGACGCGGGAAGGGCAGGCTGAAGAAAATGGTCCCTGCTGGCATATTGACTGGCGTAAAACCTGAGTGGTGATCCCTTAAGGTTGAAATGAAAACGGACAACCAGGGGCGTGTACACAGGTTGTCCGTTTTGAAGAAAAGCTTGCGGGGCGTCAAGATTCGCTGACGACGACTTTTCCTATTTCCGGATGGCTGAAGCTGACAATATGATCGAGTCGCAGTTCACGCGTTGAACCCGCCTCTTCGATCACCAGGTATTCCACATGTTTACGTGAGATCATATCACTGGCCTTGCCGGTAACGATCTCACCACTACGCAGTTCCAGCGTCAGCGTTAAGTTTTGCTGACAGGTCGCTTCCAGGTTGTCGTAATCATCACAGTTGATGGGTTGATATTCGTTACTCATTGACATAATCGCTCACCAATAAGTTAGCGGCGGCATAGGCCGCCTGTTCCCTGACAGAGGATGGCAATGCCGTATTCGCGGCGATTTCATCCAGGGTTTTCAATACACAACCCAGCGCGTCGGGTATATAGCCCAGATCGCCGCTGGCGATCTCTGCGTATAAGCGGCGTACTAATTCACAGTATTGTTGCACTATATCCTCCCTTGAAAGCTTAACCCGGTAGACATTCATGCATCATCACTTTGACTGCACCTGATGTTGTAAGCCTACGAAGATAAACTCTATTTATCCAGACGACTATAGCATAGGCTCCATCAGGATATCAGTATTCCTCAGATACCTAATCTATCAGTTACGTGGCGGATATCACCTTTACTGTGAGGATAGTACGAACTCAAGTACACTGTCAGCGGATAAATACGAGGTAACAGATGGCATTAAAAGCAACGGTTTACAAAGCAACGGTGAATATCGCGGACATGGATCGTCATTTTTTCCATGACGCCAGCCTGACGATTGCCCAACACCCTTCAGAAACAGAGCAGCGCATGATGTTGCGTTTGCTGGCGTGGATCTGTCATGCGGATGAAAATCTACGCTTCACCAAAGGGTTAAGTGCTGACGATGAGCCGGAAATCTGGTTGCGCAATGACACCATGGAGTTGGAGTTATGGATTGAACTGGGGCTACCGGATGAAAGGCGACTGAAAAAAGCCTGTAACCAGTCGCGTGCGGTCGTTCTGTATGCCTATAGCGACCGTGCCGGACAGGTATGGTGGCAAAATATCGCAGATAAAATCGCCGGATATAAAAACCTGACCGTTCGTTTTCTTGACGATCGCCAACTGATTCAACTGACTGAGATGGCTCAGCGCAACATGACGCTACAGGCGACGTTGCAGGAAGGAACGATCTGGTTGTCGGATGATAAGAATAGTCTGGAAATCACTTTTGCCGACTGGCAAATTGCCCGGAAATAACAGAGATGAGCAAAAGTTAGGGCAAAATAGCAGGGATAAAGCATAAAAATGGTGTTCTTTATATCTTTTATACCGTTCGGTTTTTTGCATAAAAGCGATTCGGTGTATTTGTTTGAGCACCTGACAAACGCAGCAGGATGATAACGATGAAAAAAATGGCTCTCGGTATGCTGTTTCTGGCTGGTATTTCTGTCCTGATAGGATGCCATACGCGCTCACAAATGCAGGAAGAACCACTTAAGCCCATGGCACAAAGCTACCGTGGCACGCTCCCCTGTGCCGATTGTGAAGGTATTGATACTTCACTGTTTTTGGAGAAGGACGGTACGTTTATTCTGCGTGAGCATTACCAAACCACACGCGAAGGCGCCAATACCTTTGCTGAGTACGGGCAATGGCGAAGAACGGCGGATATGCTGGTGTTAACCAACAGTCATGGTGAAAAACGCTACTTTCGCCCGACGAATGATGGTCTTGAAATGCTCGACCAGCAAGGCGTCGTGATTCAATCGTCTTTGCCTTATCAGTTGAAAGTCAGCGAACAACCGCTACCGGATACTCCCATGCTGATGAAAGGTATGTATCGTTATATGGCGGATGCCGCGACCTTTGCTGATTGCGCGACCGGTAAAACCTTTGTGGTGCAGAATAATATCCAACTGGAAAGGCGCTACCTAACAACGGTAACCGAAGCAGGCAACCCCGTATTTACGACGTTTACCGCGCATTTTGCGATCGTCCCGTCGATGGAAAAAGGACGGATGACCAAAGCCCTGATCCCCGGCAAGGATAACGTGAGAATGAATGCGCAAGGGCGCTGCGATACGCGGGTGGAGTAGTAGTAGTTGGCAAAATAGAGGCGCTGATGGGGTCAGCGCCTCTATTGATATGACGGTGAAATTTTCCGGCTTACAGCATTTTCTTCAACTGATACAGCCAGTCCAGCGCCTGACGTGGCGTTAACGCGTCTGGATCGATGGATTCTAACGCTTCCAGCGCTGGCGACGGTTCTTCTTCATGCCCCAGCAGCGCCAGCTGTGCGCCATCGATGTGGCTGGCTGAGGCGTTGTTGGATAGCGTTTCCAGCTCTTTGAGCTTTTGGCGTGCTCGCTTGATGACATCTTTCGGCACGCCCGCCAACGCCGCTACCGCCAGTCCATAACTTTTGCTGGCGGCGCCATCCTGAACGCTGTGCATAAATGCGATAGTGTCGCCATGCTCCCGTGCGTCCAGATGCACATTGACGACGCCTTCCATTTTTTCAGGAAGATTGGTCAGTTCGAAATAGTGGGTCGCGAATAGCGTCATGGCTTTGATGCGGTTAGCCAGATTTTCAGCACAGGCCCAGGCTAAGGATAAACCATCATAGGTTGATGTTCCGCGACCGATTTCGTCCATCAGTACCAGACTATTTTCCGTGGCGTTATGCAGGATATTAGCGGTTTCCGTCATTTCCACCATGAAGGTTGAACGACCGGAGGCCAGATCGTCAGCGGCGCCCACGCGGGTGAAAATGCGATCCACCGGGCCAATAACGGCCTGATCGGCAGGAACGAAGCAGCCAATGTGCGCCATCAGAACGATCAGCGCCGCCTGACGCATATAGGTGCTTTTTCCGCCCATATTCGGACCGGTAACGATCAGCATGCGGCGCTGCGGAGAAAGAGACAGCGGATTCGAGATAAAGGGTTCACTGAGAACCTGTTCCACCACCGGGTGACGCCCGCCAACAATCTTGATGCCGGATTTGTCGCTGAGCGTCGGACAGACATAGTTCAGCGTATCCGCGCGCTCCGCCAGATTGGTCAGCACATCCAATTCGGCGAGGGCCGCCGCACTTTGCTGAAGTTCGGCCAGATGGGGCAGCAGCAGGTCGAACAGCTCGTCATAGAGGGCTTTTTCCAATGCCAGCGCTTTGCCTTTGGAGGTCAGCACCTTGTCTTCATATTCTTTCAGTTCGGGAATGATGTAACGTTCGGCATTTTTCAGCGTTTGGCGGCGCACATAATGTATCGGCACCAGATGACTTTGGCCGCGGCTGACCTGAATATAATAGCCGTGTACGCCATTAAAACCGACCTTGAGCGTATCCAGCCCCAGTTTCTCACGTTCGCGGATTTCCAGCTTGTCCAGATAATCACTGGCGCCGTCAGCCAGCGCCCGCCATTCATCCAGCTCGGCATTGTAACCCGGAGCAATCACGCCACCGTCGCGAACCAGTACCGGCGGGGACTCGATGACGGCCCGTTCCAGTAGCTCCTGTAGTTCGTCGAATTGCCCAATCTGGCTCACCAACTGACGGATAGCGTCCGTTTCCAACGGCGCCAATTGGGCGCGAATATCGGGAAATTGCTGGAAAGCATGACGCATGCGCGCCAGGTCGCGCGGACGGGCGGTGCGAAGCGCCAGACGCGCCAGAATACGTTCCAGATCGCCGACCTGACGCAGAGAAGGTTGCAATTCAGGTGCAATGTTTTGCAGTGCGCTGATGGCCTGCTGACGCTGCGTTAATGCGGCAATATCCCGGCTGGGCATATGGATCCAGCGTTTCAACATCCTGCTGCCCATGGGCGTGACGGTACAGTCGAGCACGGCGGCCAGCGTATTTTCCGTTCCGCCGGACAGATTCTGCGTCAGTTCCAGATTGCGCCGTGTGGCGGCATCCATGATGATGCCATCCTGCTGACGTTCCATAGTGATGCTGCGGATATGCGGCAGGGAGGTACGCTGGGTATCTTTGGCATATTGCAGCAGACAGCCCGCCGCCCGCAGCGCCAGCTTCGCCTGTTCAACGCCAAATCCGATGAGATCGCGCGTGCCAAATTGCAGATTGAGCTGCTGACGGGCGGTATCCAGTTCGAATTCCCACAGCGGACGGCGGCGCAGACCATGACGATGTTCAATCAAATGCATGGACTCAAATGATTCGGGATAGAGCAGTTCGGCTGGATTGGTGCGTTGCAGCTCGGCAGCCATGGTTTCCTGATCGGCAGGTTCGGTGATCTGGAAACGGCCGGAACTGATATCCAGCGTGGCATAGCCAAATCCGCGGCTATCCTGCCAGATAGCGGCCAACAGGTTGTCTTGTTTTTCCTGTAGCAATGCTTCGTCACTGATGGTGCCGGGGGTTACGATGCGTACGACCTTGCGCTCTACCGGTCCTTTGCTGGTGGCCGGATCGCCGATCTGTTCGCAAATGGCGACGGACTCGCCCAGTTGCACCAGCTTGGCAAGATAGTTTTCAACGGCGTGATGCGGTACGCCGGCCATGGGGATTGGCTCACCGGCAGAAGCGCCGCGCTTGGTCAGCGAGATATCCAAAAGCTGCGATGCCCGTTTGGCATCGTCATAGAACAGCTCGTAGAAGTCGCCCATGCGGTAGAACAGCAGGATTTCCGGGTGTTGTGATTTCAGCTTGAAGTACTGCTGCATCATGGGCGTGTGGGCGGTGATGTCCTTGTCAATAGACTCATTCATATTGATTTTACTCGGTTTTTAGTCTTTCAATCGGATCAGGTGGCCGCTTGTAAAATAGTTAAAAACCTACCTGAACCCATAAATTTGTATACTGGATAAGATGTGATAACCATCCTGTCTGGCTGATATACATTTGGACGACTTAGATGAACATGACACTCAATCAGTCTATTATAATCAATAAGTTATCTGTTGATGTGAAACCAGCCTTCGATCCCGAAGGGCGTATCATCGATGTTCCAAATCCTGAACGAAAACCCTATCTTATCACCGATAATCACCGTGATTCACCCGTAGGTTTTGGTGCAAAAATCAGTACCACTAAAAAAAACCGATATCATCCAGCGACAGGTAGAGCCCGGGCAACGGACGGCAACCGGGATAAAGCACCACAGGACGTTATCAGAGCCACGATTGGAAATGTATCGGATTTTGTCAATATCGATCAGACACGCGAAACGGCTCGCAACTTTGCCCAGACGATGGAACAAACGAAGCGAAGTCCGAATGCGATCAGAAAAGAAATCAATGTGGCTGAACTGACCATCAGTTTTTAGTGGGTTAGTCAATGGTCGTTATTAAGCGATGTGTATGATTCATAATGGTTGCAATAATAAATAATTATCACGGTAATTATTTGGGTTGAGTTAATGCCGATGAGAGAAAAAATCAAAAATGTAGACCATCGATATACAAAAAAATCAGTAATGAAAATTTTCACCTATAACTATCAGTCAATTAATTGCTAAAGTGTGCTATAGGAATATTGATTTTTTTAGATATATCGTTTTTACTCTCAGTAGAGAGTCAATTTTAGCTTTTGACATATCAAGGATGCAACAAGTATGGATATTTATTTAAATAGAAATAATGTAAATAATCAATATTTTTTGGCTATGGCTCAGGCGGCAGCATTCGACTTAATGAAAACTGCCAGAATTGTATCCTCCCGTCATATTAAGGATCTCTTTCTTAAGGCAAAATTTGAGGATGAAATTCGGCGATTTTCTAACGGAAATCTGGATGCCGTTAGAAATGCCAGTAGTCCATCAGAATGTCAGATTGCTATTAGTAATATCAGGGAAGAATGTGCCAATATTGAAAAGCAGGGGACGATGCTTTCTCTTGAAAAAGCCAAGGTATTTATTACCGTTAATATGGAGAAAAGAGAGAAAGAGATTGGTTATACAATAAATGCAATCGGTGTTATTGTGGGAGGTGCTCAAATTGTTTCTGGATTTGGTGTTATTGCTAGCACCGCAACTTACATAGGTAAATTTATTGGTGCCAATATTGTGTTAAACGGTGTAAGCTCATCCATGGAGAGTTTTTTACATCTTATAGGACGTGATAATAGCGTCGGATTTATGAAATCTGGTTATATGCATACAGCCGAATTTCTAGGGTTTGATAAAAAATCAGGTCTGTTGGCTTATCATTCAGTAGATCTTGTTAGTTCATTTTATGGCATTGTTAAACTAACACTGAAACCTGATGCCTGGAGGTTGTTCAAATATATCCCCAGCGACTATTATAGAAAAATAAATACGATGAGCCGAGCATCGCTTATGTTAAAGATGGTCGGTGCTGGAAACAAGATACGGATAATGTCTGATATACATAAAGATGACTCTCTTTAATATATTTGGGTTGGGCTAGCCCATTTTTTCTTTGTTTTTTAGATAGAAATATGATTTATATGCTAAATTCATTGGTCCAAGATAATATACAAAAAAAAGGGGAAATACTGTAAAAAACAAATGAATTAATATTACAACAACATCATCTGAAATATTAAATATAACGTTAATGAAAAATGCAGAAATAAGTATAATTGATATAAAACACCCATTGTAAAATGTCTTTTTTAAAGAGTGAGTTAACATCAATAATGTTTCTTCACTATCTCCGCTACGAGAAATTATTTTTCTCATGTTGGTAATGTCGTTTTGTGTGAACCCATTTTCTAATAGTTCTTTTTCCATATCCTGGTCATTCATGGTTTTTCTTTTCCCCTGATTTTCTTTTATCGCGTTTGATAGGGCGTAGAGATATTCTATCACTATCGCCCATTAATTATGCATTTAGTAACTTGAATCAGTCCATAAAAGAAAAGAACTGGTACGAGCCATAACATGTTCTAGCGTGATCGAGGCAAATTTGAATGAGACGCTTTCCTGTGGTTGAGTTTCATTGTGTGTCAATGAGTTAGGATAGAAAAATTGAATGTCATTGATAACCGCATCTTTTAGTAAGATCTTAAAATACAACTCATTGCCGCCTGATTGCGATGTTCTGTAAAACATTAACTCACACTCAAGCTTTTCATTATCATTTAATGCCTGAGCTAAAAGCGGGGTAGCTTTATCTATCGGTTTTCTGATTTCTACAGGACTGAGAGCAACGTTATCCTCCCGTGTTATTCTATTCATTAATTCATAGACAAAAATTTCGTCTTCATGAGCGGTCTGATATTTATTTCCGATAGAATCAATCGTTGAACAGCCAGCAGAGATAAGTCCTTGCTTTACACCCGTGAGCTTTAAGTAGATCAGATTTGCCATAATTTATCCTTAACGGTATCCATATATCCCCATAATTCCTTGTTCCCTATGAGGTAGGCCAATTTCTACATTTTTTGCTGATAGAGTCAATAGTCGTTATGTGCAAGGTTTACCATGGTAAAGTTTTTCAGATGTATATACTCGTCATACTTCAAGTTGCATGTGCGTTGGCTGCGCTCAGTCACCCGAATCACTTACCTGAGTAAGCTCATCGGGATTCCTTCCCTTGCCGCCTTCCTGCAACTCGAATTATTTAGAGTATAGTTATCGTGATCATTCTTTGTGCGTAATTAATAACTGTGGGATGAAAACGTTAGAGGATGTATCGGGCCATTAAGTTACGGAACACAATCATAAAGCGAATAGAGTCTGGATTGTCCAATCGGCATCGAACCCAGCAGCTGAGGAATGATTGTTAATCAATTGCACTATTTAAGTAACTGAAAAAAATTTACTACAGGGGATTTGAGTGAGGAGAAAAATCGGTTTACGCGATCGGATCACGACACGATAGAGTAAGCATGTTGGTTATCACTACTATCGCTTGTGCCTTTACGCTGTTCCCCTTTGCGCGAGGTTGCAGGTAAAGGCACGATTAGCACGAGTAGGTTACTGACGGTGTTTTGACACGATTACAGCGCTTTATCAGTCAGAAGATCGACCCTGGTCGCATTCGCCACGCGTTCGACATAACGGGAAACGTTAGGCCCCAGCTTAATGCCTTTCACGATGGTCAGCGAACGGAGAATCGGGAACAGAATGAAATCCGTGGTAGAGATGTCGGCGTGCTGCGCCAGCAGAGGTTCAAGCGCCGCGAGTTGTTGCTGAACGTCTGAGATCATTGCCGGGGTATCGGCAAGCAGGGCATCCAGATCGCCAAAGGCTTTCTCTTCGCGTTGCAGATAGGCCTGACGAGCTTCAGGCTGGGCCAGTTCCTTAAAGTCAGCTTTGGTGAAGCGAGGAACCGCCAGGTTAAAAATGGTTCCCGCGGCCGCTTTGCTCCATGCCTCGATCGCCGGGTCTACCGGTTTATCCGCCACAAGCGGCGCTTTGAGGCTGTCCACATAGTGAACGATGTCCATACTTTCTGGCATGTAGCTGCCATCGTCCTTTTGCAGAATAGGTACGACTTTGCGTCCGACCATGCGGGTAGGGGTTTCCACGTCGCCTTCCATGATAATGCACGGCTCGAAAGGAATGTCTTTCAGTCCAAAAATCATGCTGGCCCTGGCGCAAAATGGACAATGTTCGTAGATGAAAAGTTTCATTTCCCAATCCTTTAATGAGAGATCAATGACGGCCCGCGAATGTTATACCGGAGCCAGTCTGGCAATCTGTATCAGAGTAATCCACGGCGCGGGCTGTGGCAAAATGTCCGGGTAATATGGCCCCTGTTTTTTACGATAAGCGTCAATAAGGTACGTTGAAACAGCGCTTTGTCTTTTCATAAAAAATGTCACAAATCCTGCATCACTATCAAAAAACATCATAAAAAGGTAAAATAGCGACTATGTGGTAATTACCGTATGATTTTATTTATCTTTATTATTATTTTTTCAGGAGTTTAATGATGCAGCCGTTACCGAATTGCCCAAAATGCAGTTCCGAATATACCTGGCAGGATGGCGAAATGCTGAACTGCCCTGAATGTGGTCATGAGTGGGCGGCGGGCGGTGAAGAGGCCGCTCAGGAAGAAGGGCTGATCGTCAGAGACGCCAACGGTAATCTGCTGGCCGATGGCGATACCGTTACGGTGATTAAGGATCTGAAGGTAAAGGGCAGTTCTTCATCGCTGAAGATAGGGACTCGCGTAAAAGGCATTCGTCTGGTGGAAGGCGACCACAACATTGATTGTAAGATTGATGGTTTTGGTGCGATGAAACTGAAATCCGAGTTTGTGAAGAAAAACTGATGAGCCGCGCCCCTGTCATTCATTAGAACAGGGCGTATCAATGAGTGCATATTCTGGTTTTTTCATGTCAGGCAATGTTTTACCATAGCCGCTACTCTTCTTTACCTGGTTATACGGATATCTGATGCGTCATTTGGTGACTCTTCTTCCACTGTTTGCTGTGCTCTGTGCCTGTAGTAGTAAGCCAACGCCTTCAGTGGAAGCGCCTCAGGGCACCGCTGCTGTCAAAGGTGGTTTTTTGCTTGAGCCTGCGCATGTGGGCCATTTGCAGGACGGTGATTTTGCCTTTAATCCGACAACGGCAGCCTTTGTTGACAAGATGGTAAGAGAGCATGGTTTCGACCGCCAGCAATTGCACGATGTGTTGGCGCAGACAAAACGGCTCGACTGGGTGATTCGTCTGATGGATCGGCAGGCGCCGAGTTCCGGCGTTCCGTCAGGACCGAACGGCGCGTGGCTCCGTTACCGCAATCAGTTTATTACCCCGGATAACGTGCGGAATGGCGTGGCGTTCTGGGATCAATATCAGGATGCGCTGCAACGTGCCTGGGAAGTTTACGGCGTACCCCCGGAGATTATTGTCGGCATTATCGGCGTAGAAACCCGTTGGGGCAGAGTGATGGGCAAGACCCGCATCATTGACGCCCTCGCGACGTTGGCCTTTTCCTATCCGCGTCGTGCCGCGTATTTTTCCGGCGAACTGGAAACCTTCCTGTTGATGGCCCGCACTGAAGATAATGATCCGCTCAGCCTGCGCGGTTCCTATGCCGGAGCGATGGGATATGGCCAGTTTATGCCATCATCGTTCAAAAACTATGCGGTGGATTTCGATGGTAATGGCCATATCAATCTGTGGGATCCGGTCGATGCCATCGGCAGCGTCGCCAATTACTTCAAAGCGCACGGCTGGGTTAGCGGAGCGGCTGTCGCGGTACCGGCGACAGGACAGGCGCCGTCGCTGGACAACGGTTTCAATACGCGTTATTCCCTCGCAACGTTGCAAGCTGCCGGATTAAGGCCGCAAAGCACGCTGGGCGGTTACGAAGAAGCCAGCTTACTGCGTCTCGATATCGGTAGCGGATACCAATACTGGTATGGGTTGCCGAATTTCTATGTTATTACCCGTTACAACCACAGTACCCATTACGCCATGGCGGTATGGCAATTGGGTGAAACGGTTGCCCGCTATCGCGCGGGGATTCAATGATGTTCAACCCGGTTTCGGCCCTGATTTTTTGCCCGGTACAAGGCGATATCCGCCGCGCCATAAAGAGTGTCAAAATCGGTTTTGGCCGGCGCCCAGCTAACGCCGAAGCTGGCGGTGACCAACTGCTGGGGTAGGGCATTCAACGGCATTTTATTGAGGCTGTGGTGAATGTTTTCGGCGGTTATCACGGCCTGCTTCAGCGTAAAGCCATCCAGCAAAATGGTGAACTCTTCCCCGCCGACTCTGCCGATGCTACCGGTGTCCGCCAGTACGCTTTGTACCCGCGACATTAACTCACGGATGACGCTATCCCCGGTGGGATGGCCGTAGACGTCATTGATCCGTTTGAAGTTATCGATGTCCAGTACAATAAGCGCGGCCTGATTATGTTCCAGCGTTTGGTTGATACACTCAATGATGGCGCCGCGATTGTAGACGTTGGTCAGCGGATCGTGAGTGGCTTTGTACTCCAGTTCGATTGCCAGTTTATGCAACTGCTGATTCAGGCGGTTCAATTCTTTTTCTGCACGGTCGCTGCGGGAAATCAAACGGTGGGATTCTCTGACCAATCGCTGATAGTGCTCGGTGAGCGCCAGCAACGTATCCCGGTAAACCTCTGCCGGCATATCCTGCTGGTTGGCGACGCGACGGGCCGCGAGCAAAATGTCATATTCGGGTGTAAATAACTCAAAAGTGCTCATGGTGTATTTACTCCAAAATTTGGCCGTAGAAGGTGAGCGCCGGAAAATCGATATGCAGCTCTTCGCCGAATTCCTCGGCGATATCATCGTCCTTGTCGTAGTACCAATACAAGAGCACCGGGATCCCCTGTTCAGCCGCCTGATTTAACGTATTGAACAGGCTGAACAGCATCTTGGTGCTGGAGCTGTTGAAATAAATCAGCGATACGTGAACCTCGATGGCGGCGGGAGGATGGCGGGGAGGGGAGGCGCCTTCCTCATCGGTATCGGTGAGCCACTGATTGAGATAATTTTCGATTTGCGCAATCAGGGGGCGATAAAACGCGGCTGCATTTTCAGGATAGGATTCACCCGAAAGAGAAAGTCGATGGGTGTCAAAGTCGAAATCTACGGCCGGAGTACAGGGCGTTCCTGCGATATGGAGATTATCCATGTTGTTTGTGTGTGTCATTTCAAATAATCGCCTTCAGATAAAACGTAGACAGTCCCGTTGATGAATCCGCCTGAAAAGTAAACTGAAGCGGTTCGCTGGCATCACGTGCGACAGTCAGTAATCCCATATCGGCGCCTTTGCTCCATGGCGGCGTTTTATCGCGCAGTGAGGCCTTGTAAGCGTGCTTGATTTCATCGATTGTCATATAGCGCAAGGGTTCAAGGCGTATCCGCAGCTTTTCGATATCATCCGGGTGAACTTGATTTGCCGAGAGTAAGAAATATTTTCCGTTTTCAAAACCAATGCAGACAGAACCATGGCGGACTTCATTCGGTTGATTAACGATGGCTAAATCGGCAGCGGAATAGCGGGTAATATTCTGTACCATTTCAATAAAAGCGGAAAACAGTTTCCTGCGGATGCCGGCGGGAACCTGTTTTTTTTCAAGCTGTAACCGCACCGTTTCAGCCAATGAACTGATAATGTTCTGTGAGAAGTACCCGACGTAATACAGGGTGATGTCGCGCTGATGTGTGGCGTCGAATAATTCGGTGTACTTAATCTCTGACATGATCTTGCTCCACCTGATTAAGCCAATGTCGAAAAGTATCGAAAGCCCCAAAAAGTCAGATCGTCCCTTCTTATCTGATGACCCTGATATGTTCGATGTTCTTGTAATAGTTGGCTTGCAAGTTCACGCATAGGCCGTTCCTGATGATGCAGCAAGAACGCCTGCAAATGGCGTTTGCCGAACATAATGCGTCGTTCGCCACCGATTTGATCCGTCAGCCCGTCGGTGGAGGTAAATACGAGGTCGCCATCGTTTAGCGTCAGTTGGTGGTTCGGCCACTGATAATGGTAGGGGGTATTGGTATAGCCGACCCCCATCCGGTCGGTCTCGAGTACGCTTACCTGTCGGGTTTGCCGGGCCACTCTAAAAGCGGCCATGCGGGCGTTGGCCCAGGAAAGCGTATTTTCAGCGGTATTGCAAAACATCACAATCGCATCGCAGCCGTCGTTGGAGGAGGACTGATGTTCTTCATCACGCTGCCCAAGAGTGTCTTTGATATGCTGATTAATCCCCTGAAGCAACAGCGCCGGTATTTCCGGGCCATACTGAGTCAGAGACTGTTCCAGTGCCGAGGAAAAAATCAGCGTCATAAAGGCGCCGGGAACGCCGTGTCCGGTACAATCCGCGACAACAGCCAGCCAACCGCCCTGGTAGGTTTTGAAGTAATAGCAGTCGCCTCCGACGCAGTCGCGCGGTTCCCATGTCAGACACCATTCCGCCAGCGAGCGGGACATGGCTTGCCGCGACGTCGCCAACATCGCTTCCTGAATCACGCGGGCATACTCAATGCTTTGCATAATCTGTTGATGCTGCTGCACATGCATGGCGGAAACCGCTTTGATCAGATCGATCCCTAAACCGATACCAATGTAGCGGCCGTTTTTAGTAATGATAAAACCATCGGTCAGTGACTTGTCGCCGGTAATGACCGTTTGATCCGCGACGGTACTCAACGATGCCGAAGCATCGATAATCAACGGATTCTTATCCATAAAAGCAATGCAGCTCTTTTTATCATAGAGTTCTCGGTAAAAAGGCCGGGACATTTGCGACATAAAAATATGACGATTAATCAGCCCGAAAGGTCGTCCATTTTCGACGACGGGCAGACTGACCAACTCTTTGTTTTTGCCGAAAAGCTGCAACACCGTGGCATTATCGGTATCGGGTGAAACGTCTGGCGTCGGGATACAAAGATCCTGCGCTTTGGGCTGGGCCCAGATGCTGGGTTGAAGGCATGGGGCAGACATATCGGTCATGATATCTCTTGAGTGGCGACTATTCTGACCACAACATAGGCGATTTTGATGACTGAATAATGACAATTGGCCAAAAGCGGCGCTTCAGTCGTCTGCCAATACGTTGTTCATGACCTGCGTTTGCCAGTTGAAATAGGGATTAAAGGGCAGGCGTATGTGGGTTTTGCCATCTTCCTGATAGCCCCAGTCGGAGTACCACAGCGCATTTCTGTCCTGACACTGCTGCGGATTGGCATTGGCCTGTCCATTGGCGCAGATAATCACCGTACCAGTCAGACCATATGTTTTATTTTCCGGCGAGAACAGAACCGACATGTGTGAAAACTGGCTGATACGCCATGCGGGCAGGCGATCGCTGCGGATTAGCACGCGTGAAGAATAAGGGTGGGCAGGGGGATTGCCATACCAGATAAGCCGGCTACGCGAGTGGGTGAATTTCCTGTCGAACAGATCAAACAGGTAGGCGCTATCCAGCACCGAGTCATGCTCAGTCAGCACCACCAACACGGGTTTGTCATAGGTTTTATCCGCTAGCCGTGATCGTACTGCCCGGCTGGAATAATAGAACTGAGCGAAACCGTTGGTTGGGACCACCATGTAGCGCGTTGCCAACTGTTCGGGGTAACCGGGGCGGGGTTTAAGCAGCCAGTCGGTGAAAACCGACAACATCGGCGTAAGGAAATCGTACTTTTCATTGGATTTGATGGCGGGAGAAAACAGGACCAGTCCTTTGATTTCAGGGTGTTCGAGGGCATATTCCAGCACCAGATTGCCGCCGGTGGAAAAGCCGCCCAAATAGATTTCCTTTACGTCTTTACTGAGGATCGCCGCCTGTTCGGCGACGACTCTGCGCCAGTCGTCAACGGTGATGTGCAGCAGATCTGCCGGACGCGTCCCATGCCCCGGCAGCAGGACGGTTCTGACCAGAAAACCCTGAGCGACCAGCTGTGACGTGATATCGGTAAAGGAGCCGGGCGCATCGCCCAGTCCGTGAACCAGCAGCATTCCTTTCGTCGCCGGACCCGCGGGATGCGATTCCTGCGGCGTGTTCCAGCGCAGTTCCATGCTCTTATCATTGGTCTGGAATGCCCGGTGCTGCGCGACCCAACGCGTCGTCTCCTGTTGATAACGGGCAAATGACGGTTGCCCGAGCGGCATCATGTCATGCTGTTTGCCGCTACAACCCGCCATCAAAAGCAGGCAAACGGCAACAATCAGGCCGGAGAAGCGGTTTATTACCTTTGTCGGGATATCTGGGAAGAAAGTCGGCTTTTCCATTGATGATCGTTGCAGCATCCGTCGTCGTTATCCTTTTATTATCTGAAGCGTAACGTGAATCATCGATAATCAGTATAAAAATCATTCAATACATCTCCCCCATCTTTCAGGTCGCGGGTGTATTGGTTACCTTCCTGCCTCGCGAAATCGATTCGGTATAGTATAAAAGCGTTCCCATGCAGCCAGCTATCTGAATGTGTTTCACGAGTATCAACCTGCTATTTATGTCATGTTTTCCATGGACGGTGTTTCCGGGCTTCGTGTTATACTTTAGGCTAATTGGGTGACTGGTTGGTTTTTTGGTCTGGCCAATTTAAGGTTATGGCGGACGTCTGATAAAAGGATAGGGTGGTATGCGGTTATATCAGCAAATTGGCGGCAATATCCGAGCCGAAATACTGGAAGGGAAATATCAGATTGGCGATCGTCTGCCTCCGGAGCGGGATATTGCCGACGTGTTTAACGTTAGCCGTAGCGTGGTGCGTGAAGCCTTGATCATGCTGGAACTGGAAAAGCTGGTGGAAGTACGCAAGGGTTCCGGTGTTTATGTCATGCAAATTCCCGAGGCATTGGAAAAAAACCATGAAGCGGACAGCGGTTATGGCCCGTTTGAACTGATGCAGGCCCGTCAGTTACTGGAGAGCGAGGTCGCGGCCTTTGCCGCCATGCAGGCGACTAAAAGCGACATCATCAAGATGCGTCAGGCCATTGAGCAGGAAAAAATTTCACTGGAAAACGGCAGCGTGGACGAAAGCGCCGACGAACAGTTTCACTGTCTGTTGGCACAGTCAACGCAGAACAGCGTACTGGCCAATATGGTGTATGAGGTGTGGCAGGCGCGTAAACGCAGCCCGATGTGGCAGGGCATCCACTCCCATACGGATGATTTCAGCTACCAGCGCCAGTGGCTCGACGATCACGAAACCATTCTGCGGGCCGTCTCCCGGCGCGACGCTAAATTAGCCCGTCAGGCGATGTGGCAACATCTGGAAAATGTGAAGGATAAGCTGCTGGAAATCTCAAACGTGGACGATCCCGCATTCGACGGCTACTTATTTGAATCTATTCCACGGATGGAGTCATGAACGGCGCTGAATCCACCGTTATGTGGATTCAGCGATGCTGACCCAGTTCTGTTACGTCAGAGAAAACCACTTTTTATGCGTGATGTGTCGAATTAGCCGTCACCGGCCTCAATCCAGAATCTGTGCTAAAACAGTTCCGCTACCGCCGCTTTGGCGCCACGAGCCTGAAGGGTTTGGTAAGCCTTAATCAGCTGCGCGATAAACGCTTCATTTTGCGGTAAATCCTCCCCAAATACGGCAGTCAGCGTCAGCAGTCCGCGAACGCGCGGTTCACCCTCTTCCGTCGTACTGACAATGGCTTGAAGTTGTTCCGCCATCGGATCGCGTATATCGATAGCCTGACCGGTATCGTCAGTACCGCTGACATAGCGTATCCAGCCCGCGACACCCAGCAGCAAACAGCGGTAATCGCTGCCGTTACGAATATGCCAGCGAATCGAATCCAGCATGCGCTGTGGTAATTTTTGCGTGCCGTCCATGGCGATTTGCCAGGTACGGTGCTGCAACGATGGATTTTCGTAACGGGTAATGAGCCGGTCTGCATAGTCCGCCAGATCGACGCCCGTCACCCGCAGGGTCGGCGCCTGCTCATTTAGCATCAGGTAGTGTGCGGCACGGCGGTAATTGTCGTCTGTCATGCAGTCGTTGATGTGCTGATAGCCTGCGAGATAGCCGAGATAGGCAAGAAAGGAGTGGCTGCCGTTCAGCATGCGCAATTTCATTTCTTCAAACGGCAGTACATCGTCGACCAGCTGTGCGCCGGCGAGCTCCCAGGCGGGACGTCCGGCGACGAAATTATCTTCCACCACCCATTGGATAAACGGTTCACAGGCAATGCCGCAGAGGTCATTGATGCCCAGCGTATCGGCGATTTCCTGCAATGTTTCCGCTGTCGCAGCAGGAACGATGCGGTCGACCATGGTATTTGGGAACGCCGCGTTCGCTTCAATCCAACTGGCGAGTTCGGCCGATCTCAATTGCGCCAGCTCGAGCACCGCGCTTTTCAGGATATGTCCATTTTCCGGCATGTTGTCGCAGGAAAGCAGAGTGAAAGGCGGCAAACCGCGTTCGCGGCGAACCCGCAGCGCTTCCACCAGGACGCCCGGCGCCGATGCCGGCGCATCCGGCATTTCCAGATCCATCTTGATCAACGGATTTGCCCGATCCAGATTTCCGGTACTGCGGTCGATACAGTAGCCTTTTTCGGTAACCGTCATTGAAACAATGGCAACCTGTGGTTCTGCCAATTTTTCTATTACCGCCGTTATACCTTCCAGCCGCGCATGCAGGGATTCATTGACTGACCCGATAATTATCGCCTGATGGCCGTCTGCGCCTTTCTCCAGCACGCTGTAACGGTGTGCCTGTTGGCGCAGGCTTTTAAACAGGTTTTCACTGCCGAACAGGTTGACTTCACAGATACCCCAGTCGCCCCCCTGTTGATTGAGCACCCGATCGGTAAACAGGGCCTGGTGCGCACGGTGAAACGCGCCAAAACCAATGTGTACGATACGACTTTTCAGCGCCTTACGATCGTAGTGCGGTTGTGATATTTCGGCCGGTAAGGGATGCGTGGCGATATTGATCGCGGCATTGGTTGAGGTTCCAATAGTACTTTCTTTGCTTGATGACGTTTTTTCGGTAATAACGGTTTTCATACGACCCCTCTGAGTATCCTTTCCCCTGACGGTGCAGTCTGTGCGTGCGACGGGAAAGCAAAATAAATATGTCAGACCAAAATGGCGTTATTGTATAAATAATGAGCAATTAAAGGCTATTCTGAGATTGATATGGGGATTAATGTAAAGCTTACTGGCCTTAAATAAAATTTGTTTGTCCAAAATTAGCTATTTTTGTGCAACTGATCAACCAATTTGGTTTTTTGTTTGACACGAAAATCGGTTGATGTAGGCTTTGGTTATCTCTTTAAAAGATCGAAAAGGTAACCCTGTATGGAACAAACCTGGCGTTGGTACGGCCCGAAAGATCCCGTCTCACTTGATGACGTTCGGCAGGCGGGGGCTACAGGCGTGGTCACGGCACTGCATCATATCCCCAATGGTGAAGTATGGACGGTTGAGGAAATTGAAAAACGCAAAGCCGAACTGAAGGCTAAAGGGCTGGTGTGGTCGGTGGTGGAAAGCGTTCCGGTACATGAAGCGATCAAAACGCAGACGGGGAATTACCCGCAGTATATTGCCAACTATCAGCAATCATTGCGTAATCTGGCGCACTGCGGCATCGATACCGTCTGCTATAACTTTATGCCGGTGCTGGATTGGACAAGAACCGATCTGGAGTATGTGTTGCCAGATGGCTCTAAAGCGCTGCGATTCGATCAGATCGCCTTTGCCGCGTTTGAACTGCACATTCTGAAACGCGTCGGCGCCGAACGTGACTATACGCCTGAAGAGCAGACACAGGCCGAGGCCTATTTCAAGGCAATGAGTGAAGAGGATATTGCCCGGCTGACGGCAAATATCATTGCGGGTCTGCCGGGTTCGGAAGAAGGCTATACGCTGGAGCAATTCCACGAACGTCTGGCGGAATATGACGGCATCGATCATGCGAAGCTGCGTGAGCATCTGGGGTATTTTCTACAGCAAATTGTTCCGGTTGCGGAAGAAGCCGGGATTCGCCTGGCGATTCATCCTGACGATCCGCCGCGTCCGATCCTGGGGCTGCCGCGCGTGGTTTCTACGATTGATGATATGCACTGGCTGAAGCAGACCGTGGACAGCATCAATAACGGTTTTACCATGTGTACGGGCTCTTACGGCGTGCGGGCGGATAACGATCTGGTTCGGATGATTGAAACCTTCGGCGATCGTATTCACTTTACCCATCTGCGGGCAACCTGCCGGGAGCAAAACCCGAAAACCTTCCATGAAGGCGCTCATCGGCAAGGGGACGTGGACATGGTGGCGGTAATCAAAGCGATTCTGACGGAAGAGTTACGCCGCCAGAATGCGGGAGATTTACGTCCGATCCCAATGCGTCCGGACCACGGTCATCAGATGCTGGACGACCTGAAGAAGAAAACCAACCCCGGCTATTCGGCGATTGGACGTCTTAAAGGGCTGGCGGAGATCCGTGGCGTCGAACTGGCGTTGAAGCGTACTCTGTTCCCTGAATTGCAGCAGTAATGCAGTAATGATGAAGTAAAACAGACCGTGCTCAGCACGGTCTGTTTTTTAGTTTTGAATAACCGCGCCGGCAATTTGAAGTATACGAGATATATCAATGATTCTATGACGAAAGCTATACAGGCAGAAGGCTCTGGGGCATCATACGGGCCAATGCCAGCGCTCCGTTGGCAGAGGGATACGTCATCAACTAACAGGCGGTCGTTCTTAATCTGTGCTGTTATGGTTCGGCTTGCCGTCTAAGCGAATTAGGTTGGTATAGGTTATGAAAAGGATGTTTAAGTCATTATTTGTGGTTGTTTTGGTCTGTTTTTCTGCCCTGAGCAGTGCGGCAGAAAATCTGCCTAACATTGTGATTCTGGCGACAGGCGGCACCATTGCCGGTTCCGCGGCGGCGAATACGCAAACTACGGGCTACAAAGCCGGGGCGTTAGGCGTGGATACGCTGATTAATGCGGTACCGGAGTTGAAAACGCTGGCCAACATTAAAGGTGAGCAGGTTTCCAATATTGGTAGTGAAGACATGACCAGCGATGTTTTGCTGAAACTGAGCAAGAAGGTTAATGAACTGCTGGCGAGCGATGATGTTGATGGTGTCGTCATCACGCACGGTACGGATACGCTGGATGAGTCGCCTTATTTCCTCAACCTGACGGTAAAAAGCGATAAGCCCGTTGTTTTCGCTGCGTCTATGCGCCCTGCAACCTCGATCAGCGCAGATGGTCCTATGAACCTGTACGGTGCGGTGAAGGTCGCGGCAGATAAAAATGCACGTGGCCGCGGTGTGATGGTTGTGCTGAATGACCGTATCGGGTCCGCGCGTTTTATCAGTAAAACCAACGCATCAACGCTGGACACGTTCAAAGCGCCGGAAGAAGGTTACCTTGGCGTGATTATCGGCGACAAAATCTATTATCAGAACCGTTTGGACAAGGTTCACACCAACCGCTCGGTTTTTGACGTGGCTCATCTGGAAAAACTGCCGGCGGTCGATATCATTTATGGCTATCAGGACGATCCTGAATACATGTATGATGCGGCGATAGCGCATGGCGTCAACGGAATTGTGTATGCGGGCATGGGCGCAGGCAGCGTCTCCAAACGCAGTAACGCCGGCATCCGCAAAGCGGAAAGTAAAGGAATCATTGTTGTTCGTTCCAGCCGTACCGGCAGTGGCGTCGTCCCGCCGGATGCCAGTCAGCCAGGATTGGTCTCCGATTCGCTGAATCCGGCGAAATCACGTATTCTGCTGATGCTGGCATTGACGAAAACGACGAATCCGGCAGTGATTCAGGAATATTTCCATACTTATTAACCAAGGTATCAAGGCGAATGAAAGTAGTTATGCGTCTGTATCTTGGAAAATGAAAGAGTTAAGATAGGTATGGTAGCCCCGTTATTTATTACGGGGCTTTTTTCTGTGGCAATAGCGAACATTTCCTGATGGGAAAGAGGTTGTGCGGTTGTGGTATCCGCGAACTTTGCCAATATGATTTAACCGGCGTTGATGACCTGACAGTAAGATGATGATGATGCTCGAAACGGGCTTGGTGAAAAATTAGATGACACAACCCATTTTTATGGTTGGCGCCAGAGGCTGTGGGAAAACCACGGTCGGGGAGCAACTATCGCGGGCGTTGGGATATGACTTTGTCGATACTGACGTGTTTATGGAACAAACCAGCAAAATGACCGTAGCCGAGGTTGTGGCTCGGGAGGGATGGCATGGTTTTCGGCAGCGTGAAAGTCTGGCGTTGCATCAGGTAACCTCGAACCGCAGCGTCGTTGCCACGGGCGGGGGGATGGTGCTTGCGGAAGCGAACCGGCGCTTTATGCATGAACGTGGCGTGGTGATTTATCTTCACGCCAGCGCGGATTTGCTGGCGCAACGGCTTGAGGAAAACCCGCAGGATCAGCAACGACCTACGCTCACCGGGCGTCCTATCGCTGAAGAGATGGCCGATGTGCTGGCTGCGCGTGAAGCGCTTTATCGCAATGTCGCTCATCATATTATGGATGCGACACAGGATCCGATGATGATTGTGGCCGATGTGATGCGTGTGCTGCGCTTGTCGGCCGCATAGTACGGAAAAGCGAAACTGGCAAAATAATCACCCGTTGGTGTTACCGATAGCGCACTTTCATTGAATAGATAGTGACAGTGGTCCGGTTCTCCTTTTAAGATGAATTTCCTTGGTTTTTTTCGATTATAGGTGCCGCGCTATGCTGAATGTAAACGAGTATTTTGCAGGGAAAGTGAAATCTATTGGCTTTGACAGCGGCAGTATTGGCCGTGCCAGTGTTGGTGTGATGGAGGCGGGCGAGTATACGTTTGGTACGGGGAGCGCTGAAGAAATGACCGTGATTACCGGCGCACTAAAAGTGCTGCTGCCAGGCGCGCCAGACTGGCAGATATTTATGCCGGGCGACTCGTTTTTTGTTCCGGCACAGAGTGAATTCAACTTACAGGTAGTGGAAGCGTCGTCCTATTTGTGTAAATACCTGTAGTTTCTTCTCTTTTATTTATCCCGTTCAGCGAGCTGGCGCTTAAGATGGGCGTTCTCCGTTGCCAGCAACTGCTCACGTTCAGAGGCGGAGCTTTGCTGGCGTTGTTTACCGCGCTAGGCGTAGAGCTGAGAATCGTGCAGGCCGAGCTCCCGGGCAGCTTTGGCGACACCGATACGGTCGGCAAGCGCCAGCGCCTGCTGGCGAAACTCCGGGGTATAGTGATTACGGGATGTTTTCTTCACAGATTTTGCTTGCTTCATGGTTCACCTTGTTAACGATTTTACTCGCTTAACAGCGTGTCCACTAATCGTGGGTAGGATCAGTCGATGGCGGCATCGATTTTGCGTACCAGATGGTCTTCGGGCACCAGTTCTTCGAGGGTAACCATTTCAAACTGGTATTGCTGTGGGGCGGGTTCTCTGAGCATGGCGGTCAGTCCGTTTTTTGCACTGACCTTATTAGATCAAAGTCCTGGCCGCGAGGCCAGGACTTTGTCATCAGTCTGATATCTTCGTTTCACGAAGATATTTATATTTATTTAACAAAGCTATCTGTCTATGAGGACAGTTGAAATCTAGAATGAATGCAAGGTAATAATTATCGTGCAAATTATTTTTTCTGTTAGCTTTGATTATTTATATGCTTTTAAAAATACAAGGTATATGTTATGTTCCTATAGCTAACAATAGGTAATTTATCAATAAGTGAAATTATTTTTACATGGAGAATCATTAAAATGGAATATATAGAATCATCTAATCGAGTGCTCTCCAGATATTATGATGCTTTTATCAAAAGAGCGAGTAGTATCATTCAGGAAACAGCAGATGATATTGGCACCGGTGCAGCGAGAATGTCAGTTTGGATATCACCATATTCAATCGCACATTTGAATCCTAACTACGCAAAAACAATGACCGAATACAGATCTTTGATAATTGATGAAGATAAAAGGATGCTATACTGTTTGTCTTCCTTGGTCAGGAAACCATCTATTATTTATGATATGGTGAAAGCAATTGTAGATTATTTATTTTCCAAAATGCCTGAGAAAGAGCAAAAAGAATTATCGGAAAAATTTAAAGATATAGGGTATAAATTTTCTAATGCTATAACGGATCAAGTAGTTAAACAAGCAACAAAAATTGCTTTAATTGAGGCGTTATCACAACTAATTGCATCAAGAATATTTAATGATCCAGAAGTAAAGCGTATAGCTAAAATATTATCTCAAGGCGTTATTACAGCATTTCAAATATATGGTTATGTAGAAAAGGCATCTCGTGCAGCCAGAAAATTAAGGCGCGATGATAAAGTCATATATAACATGCTTTATTCCCAAGGTACAGAGATGTTATATTTCATTATAGCAAAAAAAATCAATCCCCTTATCGTAGTAACTAGATCGAACGACCATACTAATGCTGACGATTTTATCAACGTACTGGCTGATATTTTTTATGATTGGTAATCATTATGTTAAAAAACGTAAAGTCTGTTTTTTTTGATATTCTGGCCATTATTTTAACTGGTATCTTCTCAATTGTTATCATTTACTTATGTGGATATATGCCAGAGAGTATTGTTTTGCCATTTGCTGGAATTGGATTCATATTGTCATTTTGGTTAAGCCATCACTTAGTGGATAAACTAAGGTAATTATGATTTTTTACATTTTTAGCCATTTACTATCGGCAGGTTTCTATTCCCAGTATCTGCATTATGCTTCATCTTTTTATTTTGGTTTAGTGAATATTTATCAGGTAAACTATAGCCACCAATAAAGTGATTATCTGTGGCTATATTTTTATTAATTAAATCACAAAATACTATCATTCCAGATACTATAGCCAGATGTTCCTGCTACTTTATGTTCCCATGATATAGAATTATATTTTAATAAAACTTTTTCATATGGCATCATTTCATTGTTATTTATTGAATGTGGGTAATTACAGGAGATGTCAACAATACGCGCATCTGTTAATTTAATTTCGTAAAAAAGCTCCAGTTGGCCAGCAGAATTTACTCTATATAAGAAAAAATTAGCCGTTAACCGTTCATTTGAAGAGGTTGAAACACCAAGTAACGGTGAAGATTTATCAATAAACTTAACTAATTCAACGGGGTGACAGGACAGGTTATCATCATAACTCATTGAGTGATTGAGACTCAATACTTGTATTTGGTCTTCATGACCGAGTTGACTTCTATTACCAATTGATTGCAGTGATGAACAACCAGAAGAAATTAATCCTTGCTTATCACCTGTAAGTTCTAAATAAATAATGCTAGACATTTTTCAATAACCCCAAGAAGTAAATTTATTAATGCATAGATGGTGTATCAAGCTTGAGTGAAAGTTTCCGCCCATCTGATGTTTTCATTTCAACAAGATTGCTTTGGGTTACTTGCATCAAAGAAAGGCATAGCCTCATCATCAATGCTAATATTTCTTCAGGAGGTAATGAACTATTAAGAAGGCTGCTTTTTAATTGTTCATTAAGTTGAGTGGTTAATTCCTCTTTACTTCCCATATTCTCTCTCCATGTGTTAATTCACTATTCTTAACTTAAAATCAGTTATCCCAAATAGGGAATGAAATGCGGTCTGATGGTTGATACGAATTGCCCCTCGCTCTCAGGTTTCAATAGTACAGATTAATGATGGTTTTTTCAATATCCATTCAATCCAACTATCCACGAAAAATCTTACAGGCTGTTTTACTTACATTATGTTTCTTGACAGCATGGTTATACTTTTTTTCAACGGAGAAATTAATTCGCAAGCTAATTTTATAATTGAGATGAGTTTGCTCATGATGCGTTAAGGTGAGTTTATCTGATTGTGGCTCTGTAGCGTATTCAATAAAGTTTCGTATGGTTAATAATAGATAGAATGAAAGCCAAACTTCTGTCATGTTTACTCCATTAATGAGGCAGGGCGGGATTAAACTTTTTGAGAGTCATTCGTATCTGCCTTTATTCCGAAAAACATCTCCATCCGGAAGTCATCACTCCAGCATGAGCATTTGATTTTCCGCCGCTTACTTATCGGCTTTGGATGGTGCTGTGCCATGTTCAGCGCTATGCGGCGAAACAGGGCAAAAACTTCTGCTGCATCCCTGTCCCCGATCAGACTGAGATCTTCCCGATATGTCACATCCAGCACCCAATGTTGTTGATCCTCAATGTGCCAGTGCTGACGTACCGCTCTCGCAGCTTGTTCGGCATCTATGGGCAGAGAACTGACATAGTAATGAGTATCAAGAGTGCCTTTCCCTTTATGGCTACGGCTACGCTCCACCGCAACCAGACTCTTTATGCCAGGCCATGCTGCCTTCAGTTCGTCGGGGAATTTGGCTGCCAGCTGAAAGGTCGTTCTCTCTTCTTTGCGGCCATGATGTTGATTTTGTGTATAGTGTTGTGCTATCCCCACACCATTACGGTCCCACCCGGGCTGGAACTGGCGGTGGACTTCTTCAAGTAATGTGGGTTGGTTTCGCTTAACCTGGATGACGAAGTCAGCCCCGTTACGGGTCAATTGCGTCAGGGTCTCTTTCTGACAATGCAGTGCATCCATGGTGACAATAGCTCCTTTAATATCCAGGCAATCAATCAGTTGCCTTACCGCTTCCGTGTTGATTGACCGCGCCACGGAGGGTTTTGCCATCAATGGCGATGATGGGTTGTCCGTCCGCCAGCCGGGTGGCATTTACCCAGGCAAACAGCGATTGCACAAGCGGCTCAATCTTAATGCCTTTGATGATGCGGGCAATGGAATGGCGGGTTGGGATACCGCAAGCAAAGGGGCGGAACTTACGCAACCAGTCGAGCTTATTGATACCAAAATCTTCAATTTCCATCCAACCCTCGCCCCCGGAAACAACGGCAGCCATCACCAAAAAAGTGATGTCCACTAGGTTGTGCTGTCGATTAACGTGACTGCGGTGGTCTTCAATAAGTGATAAATGAGCAAAGAAATCCATACAAGGCTGACCAATAAGAAGATGATATCTGCTCTGATCGTTGAAAAATCAAAAAGTTTCATCAAGTCTAAAAGTATGATCCCGCCCTGGTATTGTCGTCATGATGAGATATACATTTTTTTTATGGAATACAGATGGTTTTATATGCTGGTTATTTTATTTCCCATATTAAATTACTCTGTAATTATATTTATTTTTGATTTTAATATCTCATTTTTACAATAAAGATAGTTGATGATGTTTAGGTGTTATGACTTATTTTCTCGCTAAACCAATGCTATTTAATGTGAACTGGCTCAAGTTTTATTTTATGGTGCCGTTATGAACTATATAACAATTCTATGCTAAGAGTCTCCTATGTTAAAAACGACGCGATCCCGCATTTTAGCGGCTTGTACTGCTATTGTTGTACTTTCTTTGGCTATCAATACTTTCCTTAACTATACCATTGCAAATAATTCGAACGAGGAGTCCATCAAGAATATGCTGAACTCCGTGGCGGCCAGCCACAGTACGGCGATCGGTGAATGGGTGGAATCTAAAACGCTGATGGTTACCGCACTCCATGACAACGTGCTGACCAATGATGATCCTGTTCCCATGTTTAAGCAGATTGCTGCCTCAGGCGGGTTCATTAATGTTTATATGGGGTATGAGGATAAAACGGCGAAGTTTTCCGACTCCGAAGGCATTCCCGTTGATTACGACCCGACAATCCGTCCCTGGTATCAACAGGCGGTGAAGGAAGGAAAACCGGTTGTCACTGATCCTTATGTCGATGTGTCGACCAAAGAGCTGATTGTCTCTGTCGCGGCTCCGGTGTTGGACGGCAACGCGGTCAAAGGGGTATTGGGCAGCGATTTGACGATGCAAAGCGTGATTGAAAACGTGAAGTCAATCAATCCGACGCCCGCCAGCTTTGGCGTGTTGATCGCGAAGGATGGCACGATTATCGCGCACCCTGATGAAAATCTCACCTTGAAGAATATCACCGAGATTGCGCCGGATATTCATCTGGCCGAACTGTTGACGTCAACAACGCCTATGGATGTTGACGTCAGTGGCGCCACGAAGCTGATGCTGGCTCAGCCGATTAGCGGCACTGACTGGTATATGCTGGTGGCGCTGGATAAAGCGGAAGCGACAGAGGGCATGCGTTCTTTGCTGTTCACCTCTGTTGGTTCGCTGCTGGTGATTGCTTTACTGGGTTCGCTGGTGGTTGGGTTCATGATCACGTCAACGCTGAAGCGTTTGCTAATGATTCGTGATGCGATGGATGATATCAGCAATGGTAATAACGATCTGACTCAGCGCCTGCCTGATGAAGGGCACGATGAGGTAGCCCAGATAGCTCGTTCATTTAATACCTTTATCGACAAGCTCAGCCTGGTGATGATTCAGATCCGGGATATCAGCTCCTCGCTTCAGGTGGCGGCGGATGAAATATCAGCCGGGAATAATGATCTCTCATCGCGTACGGAGTCGGCGGCTTCCAGCATTCAGCAAACGGCGGCGGCGTTAGAGCAGATCTCTGCAACGGTGACGCAGTCTGCCGGTTCGGCCCAGCAGGTGAATTCAAAAGCGCTGACGCTGGCGGAAGATGCGGGCACGGGAGGAAAGGTTGTTTCCGATGTGATCGTCACGATGGAAAATATCGTTGCCGCCTCCGGAAAAATTGGCGATATCATCGGCGTGATCGATGGAATTGCATTCCAGACCAATATCCTGGCGCTCAATGCTGCCGTTGAAGCGGCTCGTGCGGGTGAGCAGGGTCGCGGATTCGCGGTGGTCGCCTCGGAGGTTCGTAATCTGGCCCAGCGTAGTGCTCAGGCCGCGAAAGAAATCAAAGTGTTGATTGAATCGACCGTTGGCAGTGTGTCGTCAGGCTCCGTACAGGTTCGTCAGGCCAGCGATACGATGAACGAAATCGTGGGCGGCGTATCGACGGTAACGTCGGTGATGTCTGAGATTACGCACGCAGCGGATGAACAAATGCGCGGAATCAATGAAATCAACAAAGCCGTGGCGCAACTCGACTCCATGGTGCAGCAGAATGCGGCATTAGTGCAGGAATCTGCCGCTGCTTCTGCCGCGTTGCAGTCTCAGGCAGAAGAACTGAACGCGGTGATAGGACACTTCCGGGTGTAGTCTGAGGCGTTTTACCGGGTGAGACATGCAGATGCCCACTGACGTGATAACGTTGGTGGGCATTATTTTGCCAGACGAGCGGATCAGCGCTTGGCTTCGCCGCCGAGTGCTTCAATCAGATTACCGATCAGTGCTGCCAGTTCGCTGGTCATCAGAATAAAATCGGCGTCGAAACGCTGCGCGAAATCATCCCGATCAATATCATCATTCTGCTCACGTAACGTGTCCGAGAATTTCAGTCGTTTCAGTGAAGCATCATCCGACAGCACCAATTGAAGGCGTTCCTGCCAGTCCAGCGCCAGCTTGGTGACCACTTTGCCCGCTTCAATGTGTACCGCGATCTCGTCACTCACCAGATCCTGCTTTTTACAGCGAATAACGCCACCGTCTTCCAGAATGGCTTTCAACTCAGCCTCATCCTGTAGGGTAAAACCTGCCGGCGGTTCGCCGGAACGAACCCATTCGGTTAACGTAAGTTCTATCGGATTTTCCATGGTAAGCGGCACGACGGGCAGTGAACCCAGCGTTTTACGCAACAGCGCCAGCGTGTCTTCGGCTTTTTTGGCGCTGGCCGCATCCACCATGATCAGGCCATTTACTGTATCAATCCATAGCCAGACCTGACTGAACCGGCTGAAAGCCCGCGGTAGCAGGCTGTGCAGCACTTCGTCTTTCAGCGAATCTTTCTCGGTCTTTTTCAGCTTGCGGTGTTGCTCCGCTTCCAGACGCTCGATTTTGGCTTGCAGCGTTTGTTTGATGACCGGCGAAGGCAGGATTTTCTCTTCTTTGCGGGCGCAGATAACTATTTGCCCATTAACCGCGTGTGTTAACGCATCACTGTGAGAACCCATTGGCGATACCCAACCGGTTTTCATCATGTCCTGACTGCCACAGGGTGTAAAAGCAAAGCTACTGAGCTGTTTTTCCAGTTCGTCCGCAGACAAAACATGATCTTTGGACAAAACAGAGTCCCGACTTAAGCGGTAAATCATTAAATTTTTAAACCACAGCATGGTGTTATCCCTGACTGGGGCGCGCAGATTTGCACGCGGGTTCATTGATGCAGCGCGCATGATAACGAATTCGGCGAGCTAATGTAGAATAAAATGAGATTATTCAGAGTCGGCTGAGTAGTGAAATTTAAGGGGGGATAGGGTGCGAATAGGCATTGATCTGGGTGGAACAAAAACGGAAGCGATCGCGCTGGATGACGACGGTCAAACGTGTTTTCGCCAGCGCGTGGCAACGCCGAGAAATGATTACGCTGCAACGATCAACACCATCGCGTCGCTGGTGGACGCTGCCGAAAAAGCAACGGGCCGTGAAGGCAGCGTGGGCGTCGGTATCCCCGGCACGATTTCGCCGTTTACCGGTAAAGTAAAAAATGCAAATTCCATCTGGCTGAACGGCCGGCCGTTGGATAAAGATTTATCCCGCTTGCTCGGGCGGCCAGTGAGGATCGCCAACGATGCCAACTGTCTGGCTGTATCGGAAGCGGTAGACGGCGCGGCCGCCGGGGAGAAAACGGTTTTTGCCGTGATTATTGGTACGGGCTGTGGCGCCGGGATCGCCCTTGGTGGCAACGTGCATACCGGCGGCAATGGGATCGCCGGTGAGTGGGGACATAATCCGCTGCCGTGGATGGATGACGAAGAACTGCGCTATCAGCGCGAAGTGCCCTGCTATTGCGGTAAAGCGGGCTGCATTGAAACGTTTATTTCCGGTACTGGATTTGCCGCCGACTATCAACGGCTAAGCGGACAGGCGCGCAACGGGGAGGAGATTGTTGCGCTGGCGGAACAGGGCGACAGGAGGGCGGAACACGCCTTACAGCGCTATGAACGGCGTCTGGCAAAATCGCTGGCGCATGTCATCAACCTGCTCGATCCTGATGTTGTGGTGTTGGGCGGCGGCATGAGCAACATACCGCGCTTGTACCAGACCGTTCCTGCGCTGTTGAAACAGTGGGCGTTTGGTGGTGAATGCGTAACCCCCGTGCGTCAGGCAATGCATGGCGATTCCAGCGGTGTCCGTGGGGCCGCCTGGCTCTGGCCCCTCAGCCAGTGAGACGATGGATAAGCTAAACGGAAAATTCAGGGGCCAGACGGCTGAGCCCTAAGCCGTTGACTTTTTCTACTTGGATTTGCACCGGGATCCGCTCCTTCATGGCCTCTACGTGACTGATGACGCCAATCGTCTTACCGGACGCATTGAGATTATCCAGTGCATCCAGCGCGGTATCGAGGGTTTCGGCATCCAGCGTGCCGAAGCCCTCATCCAGAAAGAGCGAATCGATACTGGTTTTATTGCTTACCAGATCGGAAAGGGCCAGCGCCAGCGCCAGACTGACCAAAAAGCTCTCGCCGCCAGACAGTGTGCGGGTATCCCTGATGGCATCGGCCTGCCAGGTATCCACAACCTGTAGTTCCAGCTCTTCACTGGTTTTTCGCTGTAGCAGATAACGCCCATGCAACCGGGAAAGCTGCTGATTGGCCAGATACACCAGATGATCCAGCGTCAGTCCTTGTGCAAAGCGCCGAAACTTGTCTCCTTTTTGTGAACCAATCAGGTCGTTGAGACAGCTCCAGTCGTCATAGTGCTGCTGGCTTCGCGCAATTTCGGCCAATAACGTCTGCTGATTTTGGCGGTGTCGGCGATCATCGTTGAGCCGCTGGCGGATTTCGCCCTGCTGCTGGTGATTTATTTTCAGTTTTTCATGATGCTCGGATAGCGCGTGCTCAATGGATTGCGGGGTGGCGTCCTCGGCGAGGGTGTCTGGCCGCTGCTGCTGATGGACGAGTAATTGCTGTTCGGCCTGCCGATACAAGGCGATTGCCTGCTGTAATGCCTGAGACAATTTTTCTTTCCATGCCTGTAGCTCATGACGTTCTTGCTCATCAAGCAGGGCATTATTGAACGCCGACTCATCGGAGAAGCGGCTTTGCTGTAAGGCTTGAACAAAGGCCTGTTCAGCCTGTTGGGCCAATCCCGCAACGCGGGTTTGCTGCTGCAGGACGCTGCTCCGTTCACCAGTAAGACGGTTGAGGGCCGACTCCGCCTGTTGGCGTTGTTGCTGTATCTGCTGACAGGCTTGTTCATACTGCTGGCTGAGCTGGCGAAGTCGGTCGCTGACTTCCGCCGTCTGCTGGTGACCAAAAAGCTGCTGCCGCTGCTGCTGACATGCTCTTAACTCGTTGAGTAACAAGCTCTGTTGTTGTGTTAATGTCTGTAACTGTTGCGTTGTTTCCTCAAGCGAATGGGTCAGATGCTGGTGTTCCGCTTCTAAAGCCGTCAACTGATTTGAACGCTGCTGTAATTCCAGTTCGGTGTCTTTCCAGCGCTGCCATTCTTCCGTTCGCTGCGTCAGCCAGGCGGCTTGTTCTTCCCCGTCTGGCAGGGACAGCGCGAATGCTTTTAACGTATTCTCCAGTGTCTGCCGATGCTGTACCTGCTGTATTTGCCTCTGTTGCAGTAACTGTTGTACCTCGACCTGCGCATTTTTCAGCGTTTGCCGTTGCTGATGATTCAGGGCAAGCGCTTGCCGGGTGTTTTGCAACGCGGTATTGGCATTAGTCAGTGAATCCTTACTTTTCTGCCACTGCTTTTGTGCCTGCTCCCGAACCAAAATCTGCTGCTGAATCTGTTGTTCCCACGTTTCGCTTTGCGTCAGCCAGTCCGTGACTTCAGCGGACTGTTCGGGCGTAAACTCCACTTGTAAGCGCTCACTGACATTTTGCCACTGTTGCAGCAGCGTCTGGTATTCATCATCAAGCCGGGAGGCGTCATCTGCCAGTTGTTGACGCTGTTGATTTAATGAGGCGAGGCGCGCATCGCTCCGTACCAGCGCGCTTTCCAACTGGCTGGTTTCCTGCCGCAGCTGAAGCAGACGCCGCTCGGTTTCCGATGGCTGTAGTGCCTGGTAACTGGCAATGGCCGGGTGATGCGGGGAACCACACAGCGGGCATGCCTCACCCGGCTGTAAGCGGCTACGCTCGTCTTCCAGTTTAACAATGCGCAATTCCAGCTGATAATTTTTCTCCAAATCGATCAGATGATCGTGACGTTGTTCCCACGTTTTCTTTTGCTGTTTCTGCTCTATATCCTGCTGTTGGATGCTCTCCCGCAGTTGTTTTTGCTGATTTTCCACCTGTTGCTGACGGAGATTCAGCCGTTGAAACAGCGCCAGCGTGGTTGCCAGTTGCTGACGTTCAGGGCGTAGCGCAATGGACTGGCCAAGCTGCTGATGCAGCGCGGCGATGGGCTGCCCGGCCTCCTGAGACGCCAACGTTTGCTGCTGTTGGGTGAATTGTTGCTGAGCATGGTCGGCCGCAGCCTGTTGCCCGGTCTGCCGTGTGGTTAACGTTGCGTCGTCCAGCCTTAACTGTTCCTCCTGTTCGGTAAAGGCGGATTGTTTTTGACATAGGGTTGCTATCTCATCTTGCAACTGCTGCTGACGTTGAAATTGCGCCTGCCACAGGGAGAGATTTTCTCCCCAGTATTGATGATGGGCGTGCTGGCGTTGGTAGGTCTTTAGCTGTTCAATCTGCTGTTGGGTCGACTGACGTTGCTGCGCGGTTTGGGACTGCTTTAGCTGCGTCGCTTTTTGACGCTCTGCGGCGAGTTCCCGCTCCTGTCGCTGCTTTTCCGTTTGTTGTTGCAGCGTTTTGATCTGGTGATCGAGCGGAATCACCTGCTCATTCATCAGCGTTTCTTGCTGCTGACGGTTGTCCGTATGTTGGCGCAACGCTTGAGTGGCTTGAGCTTCCTGCTCGCGCAGCGTGGTTAACGTGGTCGCCTGTGATTGCTGCTGTTCCGTCAGCCGGGCGAGCTGCTGTGACAGTTCGACAAACTCCCGCTGGTAGCGATGCTTTTCCTGTTGGAGCGGGCGGAGTTTTTCTGCCGGTTCGCTTTGCGCCAGTCTTTCAAACTTCAGCTGGGCCTGCAACATGGCGGTCTCGGCCGCGGTGTGCTGCGTTTTTGCCGTGGCGAGGGATGATTGACGCTGTGCCAGTTGTTCGAACCAACGTTGATGAGTCAGTGCTTGCTCACGTCCTGCGTTAACGGCCTGTTCCTGCTGGAATAGCGATTCCAGCTCGCTTTCCAGTTGCCGACGCTGTTCTTCATTCAGCAGTTCAATCCCAGAGGCTTTGGCCTGTAAGGTATCCAGCGCGCTCCTGGCCTGCTTGTGTTTGTCAAAGACACGCTCGGAAATAAGTCCGTAAATGTCTGTGCCGGTCAGTTCTTCCAGCAGTTCCGCCCGTTCATTGGGATGGGCATTGAGAAAGGCGGCAAACTGCCCTTGTGACAGCATCATGGAACGGGTGAAACGGTCAAAATTCAGTCCGGTGATGTCGGCGGTCATCGCCAGTTTTTCCGTCAGTTTTTCACACAGGATCTTGCCGTTCTCAATCAGCGCCAGTTCGGCTTTCGGCGTTTGCAGATTGCCTTCCGCCGCGTTTCTGGCGCGCCGCTGGCTCCAGAAGGCGCGGTAGCCAACGCCTTTGACCTCAAATTCCACCTCGGCCAGGCATTCCGCCGTGCCGCGCGTCATGATTTCATTATGGCTGGCGGTGATGCCTTCGAGCCGCGGCGTTTCGTGGTAGAGCGCCAGACAAATGGCGTCCAGCAGCGTGGTTTTCCCCGCGCCGGTCGGGCCGGTAATCGCAAACAACCCGTTGTTGGAAAACGGCGCCTGAGTGAAGTCAATTTTCCATTCACCTTTCAGGGCATTGAGATTTTTTAATCGCAGGCTGAGTATTTTCATTCGGCGTGTTCATCCTGTTCCAATTCATTAACCACCTGTCTAAATAGCGAACGCACGCGCTGTCGACGGGGTTCCTCCAGATCGGCGGCCGTCGCCAGACGGCGTTCAAAAACCTCATGCACGGTCAGTTCATCCAACGTTTCTTTTTCCTGACGGGCGATAGCCTGCTGATGCTGCTCGCGGTTGCGTCGCAGCAGCAAAACCTCAACGGGTAAATCGTCGGTCAGCGTCTGAATGCGCTTCTGTAGATCGCTCAAATAAGCCTGCGTGGTGACTTCAATATCCAGCCAGACGGGTTTCTCCCCTTGATAATCGCTAAAGGTGGCGAGCTGATGTTCTATGTCCGCCAGACTGCCTTTGATCAGCTGCATCGGCTGCGTTACCGGCACGGGAAGCGCATCAATAACCGGGGGAGCATCCGGTTCAAATGTCACCAGATAAACGGATTTTTCGCTGCTTAATTCATCAAAACTCAATGGGATGGGTGAACCGCTATAGAGAATATGGGCGCTCTGCGTCACCCGCTGCGGACGGTGGATATGACCAAGAGCAATATAGTCGGCAGGGGGAAACGCCTGAGCCGGGAACGCGTCCAGCGTGCCGATATAAATATCCCGCACCGAATCGGAGGCGGTGACGCCTACGGTAGTCAAATGTCCGGTTGCAATGATGGGAAGAGGCAATCCCAGCGCATCGCGCTGCTGGCAGGCCAGCTGATAACACTGCTCGTAGTGTGCGGCGATAGCTTCCAGCAGGGTTTGTTGTTTTTCCTCACCGGATTGTCCTGCCCGGCTGGTCATGATGTCTCGCGGGCGTAAAAACGGGATGGCGCAGAGGATTGCGCCCGGCTGACGTTGACGGTCTTCCAGCACCATCACCTGCTTGTCAGGATTGCCGTCGGTACTGGCGATAACCCGCGTATTCAGGCAAGCCAGCAGATCCCGGGACTCATTTAACGTGGCGACAGAATCATGATTACCGCCCAGCACGACAAGCTGGCAGCCGGTTTGTTGTAGCTCGACAACAAAACGGTAATACATTTCCCGGGCGTAGCTGGGCGGCGAACCGTTATCAAAGATATCTCCTGCTACTATTACTGCATCCACCTGATGCTGTTCGACCTGAGCGATAAGCCAGCGCAGGAAAGCTTGATGCTCGGCTGCGCGGCTTTTGGTATAAAAATACTGTCCCAGATGCCAGTCGGCGGTGTGAATAATACGCATGGAGCTCCCTGAATGACGGTTATTGCAGTGCCAGTGATTATAAACAGTCATCGTAACGGCTGTCGTCGCGAAAACCCGCTTTTGGAAAGCGGCTCGAAAATACGCTGTCGAGCAGGGAGGAAGCGGGCCGTTACTTTGTGACATTGAAAATCGCTCCCGGCGATTTTTTACTCGCCCCGTCCATGGGGCTCGCCCTACGGGTTGTCGCAAGCGACATTGAAAATCGCTCCAGGCGATTTTTTACTCGCCCCATCCCTGGGGCTCGCCCTCCGGGTCGTCGCAAGCGCCGTTGAAAATCGCTCCCGGCGATTTTTTACTCGCCCCGTCCATGGGGCTCGCCCTACGGGTCGTCGCAAGCGACGTTGAAAATCGCTCCCGGCGATTTTTTACTCGCCCCATCCATGGGGCTCGCCCTACGGGTCGTCGCAAGCGACATTGAAAATCGCTCCAGGCGATTTTTTACTCGCCCCGTCCATGGGGCTCGCCCTACGGGTCGTCGCAAGCGACATTGAAAATCGCTCCAGGCGATTTTTTCATAAAAATGTCACAAAACTGACGCATAATGCACGGCGTATGCTAACAGCGACGATGACTAACGACAGGATTAACAATGGCAAGACGCATATTGGTCGTAGAAGATGAAGCCCCGATTCGTGAAATGGTATGCTTCGTTCTGGAGCAGAACGGCTATCAGCCAGTCGAAGCTGAAGATTATGACAGTGCGGTCAAGTTGCTCTCGGAGCCTTTTCCTGAACTGGTTCTGTTGGACTGGATGCTGCCCGGCGGTTCTGGCCTGCAATTCATTAAGCATATGAAGCGTGAAGTGCTTACCCGCGAGATCCCCGTTATGATGTTGACCGCGCGCGGTGAAGAAGAGGACCGGGTTCGTGGTCTTGAAGTCGGTGCGGATGATTACATTACCAAACCGTTTTCGCCGAAAGAACTGGTTGCGCGCATCAAGGCCGTGATGCGGCGTATTTCTCCGATGGCGGTGGAAGAAGTGATCGAAATGCGTGGCTTGAGTCTCGATCCGTCTTCCCACCGCGTGACGACGGAAGAACATGCGCTGGATATGGGACCAACGGAGTTTAAACTGCTGCACTTCTTTATGACTCACCCTGAGCGGGTTTACAGTCGGGAACAGTTGCTGAATCACGTTTGGGGCACTAACGTTTATGTTGAAGATCGTACCGTTGATGTTCATATCCGCCGGTTGCGCAAAGCGCTGGAAACCAGCGGTCATGAAAAAATGGTACAGACGGTTCGGGGAACGGGGTATCGTTTTTCAACGCGTTACTGAAGGTAGTTGTGCCGGAGAAACATTAACGTGCTAGAACGTCTATCATGGAAGAGGCTGGCATTGGAGCTGGCTTTTTTTTGCTTACCCGCTTTTTTGCTGGGGCTTATTTTTGGCTATTTACCCTGGTTTTTACTGACCGCAGTTTTGGCCGCCCTGTGCTGGAATTTTTACAATCAGCTCAAACTTTCCTACTGGCTTTGGGTCGATCGCAGCATGACCCCGCCACCCGGCCGCGGGAGCTGGGAGCCCTTGTTTTACGGCCTTTATCAGATGCAATTGCGCAATCGCCGACGCCGACGTGAGTTGGCGTTGTTGATTAAGCGCTTTCGCAGCGGAGCGGAATCCCTGCCGGATGCGGTGGTCATCACCACGGAAGAGGGCACCATCTTCTGGTGTAACCATCTGGCGCAGCACCTGCTGAGTTTCCGTTGGCCGGAAGATAACGGTCAAAATATTCTTAATTTGCTGCGCTATCCTGAATTTGCCCGCTATATGAGCAGGCGTGATTTCAGCAAGCCGCTGACCCTGCAACTGAACAATTCCCACCATGTTGAATTTCGCGTAATGCCTTATTCGGAAGGACAGTTACTGATGGTGGTGCGTGATATTACGCAGATGCATCAGCTTGAAGGGGCGAGGCGTAATTTTTTCGCCAATGTCAGTCATGAATTACGCACGCCGCTGACCGTGTTGCAGGGTTATCTGGAGATGATGGAGGATGAAACGCTGGATCACGCGCTACGCAATAAGGCGTTGAATACCATGCAGGAACAGACGCGGCGCATGGATGGGTTGGTGAAACAACTTCTGACGCTCTCACGAATTGAAGCCGCCGCCGCGATCGATTTGAATGAGAAAGTCGATATGCCGCTGATGTTGCGCGTATTGCAGCGTGAAGCGCAAGCCTTGAGTCAGGATCGCCATGAGATTGTGTTCCGTGTGAATGACAATCTTCAGGTATTCGGTAATGAAGAACAGTTGCGCAGTGCGGTGTCGAATCTGGTGTATAACGCGATCAATCACACGCCGCCCGGCACGCGCATAGAAGTGTGCTGGCAGAAGATCCCGCAAGGCGCACAGTTTCAGGTCAGCGATAATGGCGCGGGCATTGCGCCTGAGCATCTGCCGCGTCTGACTGAGCGCTTCTATCGCGTTGATAAAGCCCGTTCGCGGCAGACCGGCGGCAGTGGGTTGGGATTGGCGATTGTGAAACATGCGCTCAGCCACCATGACTCCCGGCTGGAAATCATAAGTGAAGAAGGTTCGGGTTCCCGCTTTGTGTTTACCCTGCCGAATAGGTTGATTGTTCCAGCCTCTCTGGCTGAGAATACCGTGAAACCCTCTGTCTGACGGAAAACGCTATTCATGACATCTCATGCCGATCGTTTAAATACCGGGGCCGCCGGGATAACCACGTCGCGGGGCGTCCCGGCAGGGGTTTTATCTCTCTGTTCAGGCGATGTTAATTTATGAAGTCCGTCATTAACGCTTCCTGCAACGCCTCCTGCGTTTTTTTATGGCGGGCTATCCCTGCCCGCCACCTTAGCAGGCCGTTGCAAGCAACGTTAAAAAACGCTTCCTGCGTTTTTTTATTGCTGGTGAGTGTTTGTTGCGCCGCGCAGCCGCGTCAAATGCTGGCCGGTAATCTTTCCAGTGCGGGATCGGATACGCTGGCCAATTTGATGTCTTTCTGGGCTGCGGACTTCAGTCAGTATTATCCCGGCGTTAATTTACAGATTCAGGCGGCGGGCTCATCTTCCGCGCCGACTTCTCTGGCTTCTGGCGCCGCTCAGCTGGGCCCCATGAGCCGCGCCATGAAATCCAGCGAGATTGATGCGTTTGTCCAGCATTACGGTTACCCGCCGCTGGCGGTCCCCGTGGCAATGGATGCGCTGGTGGTGCTGGTCAATCAGGATAATCCTTTGCCGGGGCTGAGCTTGTCTCAACTGGATGCCGTTTTTTCAATGACCCAGCGTTGCGGTGGCCGGAAACCGATTAAGAATTGGGGCGATCTGGGATTGAGCCGCGATTGGGAAACGCGAGCGATACTGCGCTACGGACGAAACTCGGCCTCCGGGACATACGGATTTTTTAAGCAGCGTGCCCTATGCGGCGGTGATTTCCTGCCTCAGGTGAACGAACTGCCCGGTTCGGCGTCGGTGGTTCAGGCTATTGCGGCATCGACGAACGCAATTGGGTATGCCAGCGTCGGCTTTCGCACCAGTGGAGTAAGAATGGTACCGCTGGCTTCGGAGGGGACGGACTATGTTTTCCCTTCTACCGAGAATATCCGCAGCGGACTCTATCCATACACTCGCTATCTTTATATCTATGTCAATAAAGAACCGGGGCAACCGCTGGAAGCGTTGACCGCGGCGTTTCTGGAGCGCGTGCTGTCGGATATCGGCCAGTCGCTGGTTAGCCAGGATGGTTATTTGCCGTTGCCTGAAGAGACCCGCCAATTAACCCGGCTTCAACTTGGTCTGAGTGAATCTCAAATGCCCGCTTTTGCGCATTGATGCAGCGGATAACACGTAACGTGAATTTTATTCATGTTACATGAAAAATCTTCTATTGCTCTGTTTTTCCTCACATGACAGGATGTCTGCATATTTAGACGTCCAGAAGTCTATAACGTCTGAGATGTAACTATTTAATCAGGTAACTATTTCATAATGAAATCATCTGTCTGCCGCCGTTTATTGCGTATGGATGGATTGTCAGGAGCAACATATGGCTAAAACACGTCCTCCATTTCGCGCTGATGTCGTTGGCAGTTTACTGCGTCCGGAAGCGATCAAGCAGGCTCGTATTCAGTATCAGGCTGGCGAGATTAGTGCTGCACAGTTGCGTTCGGTTGAAGATCGGGAGATCTTGCGGGTAGTTGAATTACAGCGTAAAACCGGCCTTCAGGTGGTGACTGACGGTGAGCTTCGCCGCGCCTGGTGGCATTTTGATTTTTTTGCCGGGTTGAATGGCGTGGAGCGCTATGAAGCGGAACAGGGAATTCAGTTTAACGGTATCCAGACCAAATCTCATGCGATTCGCGTGATTGATAAAGTCAGTTTTAATCCGCAGCACCCAATGCTGGACCATTTCCGCTATCTGAACGGTATCGCCGGCGATGCGGTGGCCAAAATGACGATCCCCAGCCCCAGCGTGATGCATTTTCGTGGCGGTCGTAAAGCCATTGATAACAAGGTTTACCCGGATCTGGCCGCGTATTTTGACGATCTGGCGCAAACCTGGCGTGACGCGATCCATGCGTTCTATGACGCGGGTTGCCGCTATCTGCAACTGGATGACACTGTCTGGGCTTATCTGTGTTCCGACGATCAAAAACGTCAGATCCGCGAGCGAGGTGAAGATCCTGAACAACTGGCTCGTATTTATGCCGATGTGTTGAATAACGCGCTGGCGGATAAGCCACATGATCTGGTGGTAGGGCTGCACGTGTGCCGTGGAAATTTCCGCTCTACCTGGATTTCTGAAGGCGGTTATGAACCTGTGGCGGAAATACTGTTTGGCGAAGTCAATGTGGATGCTTTCTTCCTGGAATATGACACTGAGCGTGCGGGGGGATTCGAACCGCTGCGTTTCGTTAAGCCGGGACATCAGCAGGTGGTGTTGGGATTGATTACCACCAAAACAGGGGAGCTGGAAAGTGTGGAAGCGGTACAGGCTCGTATTGCTGAAGCGGCTAAGTTTGTGGATATCAACCAAATTTGCCTCAGCCCACAGTGTGGATTTGCTTCGACCGAGGAGGGGAACTCCCTGACGGAAGAACAGCAATGGGACAAACTGAAGCTGGTGGTCGATATTGCCAGCCGCGTATGGTGATTTTCACTAACGGCTAATCATGCCGGCTTCCAGATGGTCGTGTCGGCTGTCTTTATAACCCCGGTGACTGGTTCCCAGCTCCGGGGTTTGTTCTACTCTGCATTCCCTCCTTGTCTGAATCTCCTTTACTGCCATGATGAAACTATTGGGCATTTCGATCGCAATCGGCTCGCGAAGATGGCTTTTTTTTGTTCAATAAGTTTTATTTATGACCTAATCACGCATAATTTATCAATTTATGTCAGATTTATTGCGTTGTTATACTTATAAATGCACAAATCATGTATTAAGCAATTACACATTTATAATTTTATATACTAAAAATTGAACTTTAAATAGATTAAAGCTCTGGTTTTTGGATCTAACCTTGTCTTTTTACGCTATAAACGTTTTACTTAGCCCCCATTATGGCTGTATGAAAAATATAACGCCTATACCCTCCAAGAGTCGGGCAGATGTCCGTCATAAATCTATTGGGTATAAATCTGCACATTGACCGTGCGACTAACTGCTCTGATGGATGCTGAAGGACAGCGACCAGCAGCACAGGTACTCCTTTTTATCGATTTATACAGGCAACACAACATAACTATGAGTCATCGTTTAACGTCCAAAGATATCATGGCATTGGGGTTTATGACCTTTGCCTTATTTGTCGGCGCGGGGAACATTATCTTCCCGCCGATCGTGGGGTTGCAGGCAGGCGAACATGTCTGGATCGCTGCGGTTGGTTTTCTACTGACCGCGGTGGGATTGCCGGTACTGACCGTGATCGCGCTGGCGCGTGTCGGCGGAGGCATTGATGCGCTCAGTTCGCCGATTGGTAAAAAAGCCGGTGTTGTGCTGGCCACGGTTTGCTATCTGGCGGTTGGTCCGTTGTTTGCCACGCCGCGTACGGCGACGGTTTCCTTTGAGGTCGGCATCGCGCCGCTGGTGGGAAATGGGGCTTCTCCGTTGTTGATCTACAGCCTGATTTATTTTGCGATTGTCATCGGTATTTCGTTATATCCCGGTCGACTGCTTGATTCGGTCGGGCACGTACTGGCGCCGCTGAAAATTGCCGCGCTGACGGTACTCGGCATTGCCGCCGTGTTCCTGCCTGCCGGACCTCATATCCCGGCGACCGAGGCATATCAGTATGTGCCTTTTTCCAATGGTTTCGTGAACGGTTACCTCACCATGGATACCCTTGGGGCGATGGTGTTCGGTATTGTAATTGTTAATGCCGCGCGCTCGCGTGGCGTGCAAAGCGCGGCGCTTCTTACCCGCTATACCGTGTGGGCGGGTCTGATTGCGGGACTCGGCCTGATGTTGGTGTACCTCAGTTTGTTCCAGTTGGGTTCAACCAGCGGCGCGCTGGTGCCGGACGCGCAGAATGGGGCTGAAATTCTGCATGCCTATGTCCAGCATACTTCCGGCAGTATGGGCAGCAGCTTCCTGGCGCTGTTGATCTTTATTGCCTGCATGGTGACGGCGGTGGGCCTGACCTGCGCCTGTGCGGAGTTTTTCTCGCAATATCTGCCGTTCTCTTACCGTACGCTGGTCTTTGTGCTGGGCGCGTTCTCGATGGTGGTCTCTAACCTCGGCCTGAGTCATTTGATTCAACTGTCTATTCCCGTGCTGACCGCGATTTATCCGCCTTGTATCATTCTGGTTCTGCTGAGTTTTACCCTGCGCTGGTGGCATAACAGTTCGCGTATTGTGGCGCCAGTCATGTTAATCAGTCTGTTATTTGGCATCATTGATGGTATAAAATCCTCCGCGTTCAAAGCGCTGTTGCCAGAATGGAGCCTGAATCTGCCCCTGAGCGAGCAAGGGCTGGCATGGTTACCGCCATCCATGCTGGTGTTGCTGGCAACCGTGATTTATGACCGCCTTTCTGGCCGTCAGGAAGTGACGGTACATCAATAACACGATGCGTTTTTGATTTATGTACCACAGGCTATTGCCTGTGGTTTTTCTTTTTGTCGACAGGGTTGCTTATCTATGGAACAACAATCCACTAAGCTCAAGCGTGGGTTAAGTACGCGGCATATCCGTTTTATCGCCCTGGGTTCGGCGATTGGCACCGGGCTGTTTTATGGTTCCGCCAGCGCTATCCAGATGGCCGGCCCCAGCGTATTGCTGGCCTATCTGATCGGTGGGGTAGTGGCTTATATCATCATGCGGGCGCTGGGGGAGATGTCGGTCAATAATCCCCAGTCGAGTTCTTTCTCGCGCTATGCTCAGGATTATCTTGGCCCGTTGGCGGGTTACATTACCGGCTGGACCTACTGTTTCGAGATGCTGATTGTCGCCATTGCGGATGTGACCGCATTCGGCATTTATATGGGAGTGTGGTTCCCGGCGGTACCACACTGGGTGTGGGTGCTGAGCGTGGTGCTGATTATCGGCGCGATCAATCTGATGAATGTGAAAGCCTTTGGGGAACTGGAATTCTGGCTCTCTTTCTTTAAGGTCGCCACCATTATCATCATGATTATCGCCGGTATTGGCATTATCGTCTGGGGGATAGGCAACGGTGGAGAGCCGACCGGGATTCATAATCTCTGGACGAACGGCGGATTCTTCAGCAATGGCGTGATGGGGATGATCCTCTCCTTGCAATTGGTGATGTTCGCCTACGGCGGCGTGGAAATTATCGGGATTACGGCGGGTGAAGCGCAGGATCCGAAGAAATCCATCCCACGCGCCATCAACTCGGTGCCGTGGCGTATTCTGGTGTTTTATGTCGGCACGCTGTTCGTCATCATGTCGATTTATCCGTGGAACCAGGTTGGCACCGGCGGCAGTCCTTTTGTGCTGACGTTCCAGAATATGGGAATTACCGCGGCGGCCAGTATCCTGAATTTCGTCGTCATCACCGCATCTCTGTCAGCGATTAATAGCGACGTGTTTGGGGTGGGACGCATGCTGCATGGCATGGCGCAACAGGGGCATGCGCCGGAAGTGTTTACCCGCGTTTCGAAGCGCGGCATCCCGTGGGTGACGGTGGTCGTCATGATGTTGGCGTTGCTGGTCGCGGTGTACCTGAATTACATCATGCCGGGCAAAGTGTTCCTGGTCATTGCATCGCTGGCGACGTTCGCTACGGTCTGGGTATGGATCATGATCCTGTTCTCTCAGATTGCCTTCCGCCGCGGTCTGAGCCGTGATGAAGTGCAAGCGCTGGCGTTCCCGTTGCGCGGCGGTGTGGTAACCTCCGTATTCGGCATCATTTTCCTGTTCTTTATCATTGGGCTGATTGGTTACTTCCCGGATACGCGCGTATCGCTTTATGTCGGTGTCATCTGGATTGTATTGCTGTTGATCGGCTACATGATTAAGAAGAAATACCAGCAGCAATAATTGAAATCCGGCGATGCTGTCTGCACGCTGGTTTGGGCGGGGATGCGGTGAACGCGACGCATCCCCGCGCCGCTTTCTTCAGACCGTGTTTTAACGGGCCGAAACGACCTGTCGCGCCAGCGCTTGCATATCATATCCGGTCGGCGTCTGATGAACGCGCAGATCGAATTCGGGCATGACCGCAAAGATATGATCGAAGATATCAGCCTGTATGCTTTCATACTCCACCCAGGCTGTTGTATTGGTAAAAGCATAAATTTCCAGCGGCAAGCCTTCCGGCGTCGGCGCCAACTGGCGAACCATTAACGTCATGCCTTTATGGATGCCTGAGTGTGCTCGCAGATAAGCCTGTAAATAAGCGCGAAATGTCCCCAGATTGGTTAATCTCCGTCCGTTGAGCGGCGATGAGAGATCAATCTCTGACTGGGTATTGTGCTGCTTTAATTCACTGGTTTTGTTCTCAAGATATGGTGAGAGAAGTTTGCTGCGCAGTAACCGATCCTGCTCTTCCTCCGTCATGAAATGTACGCTGGTGGTATCAATATTGATGCTGCGTTTGATGCGCCGGCCTCCTGATTCCGACATCGCGCGCCAGTTTTTGAAAGAATCCGATATCAGGGCATAGGTGGGGATGGTGGTGATGGTATTGTCCCAGTTTTTGACTTTAACCGTTGTCAGCCCGATGTCGATTACCGCACCGTCCGCGCCGTATTTCGGCATTTCCAGCCAGTCGCCCAACAACAGCATGTCATTCGCCGAGAGCTGGATGCCGGCCACCAATCCCATAATCGGATCTTTGAAAACCAACATCAGCACCGCGGCCATCGCACCCAGACCGCTGATCAGAATTAACGGCGATTTCCCTATCAGCAGTGATACCACCATAATGCCGACCACGATGGTTGCGATCAGCTTCAGACTTTGAAATATCCCTCGCAGAGGCATCTGGGTGGCAATTTTTGAACGTGAGGAAACGGTACGCAGGATATCAAGGAGCGAGAACAGCACCAGCAGCGCGAAAATCATGATCCAGACCTGAGAGCAGATCACCAGCGCTTCACGGGTTTCGCTTTGGGACGGCAGCCACAGTACCACCTGAATATTGAGAATAATGCCCTGTAGCAGAAAGGCCAGACGATTAAACAGATTATGTTGCGTCAGGATCTGCTTCCAACCCGGCGCGCTGTTGTCATCCGCTTTATGTAGCGAACGTAATACCATTCTTTTCAATACCACCTGATGAAGAATCAGGTGGATGATGGCTGAAATCAACAATATCAGCCCCAGAACAATCAGAAGGGCAATGATGTCCGCGTAGTGCAATCCTTCGTTTTTCAACCACAGCGAAAGGTTTTGTTGCATGCGTTCTCCTTTTATTCCAGTAAATCGATCCAGTATTAAGGATGGGTAATCTTAAGGCTAAGGGATTGCTGCTCTCGGTCAACCTTTTGTTTCAAAAGGTTTGTTTCATACGCAGATGAAAAGCGGTATCGCCTTGAAAGGCCGGCGAGTAGAGGTATGGCGAGCATCATAGTAAAAAAGCCGATTGGCGTTGATCCAACCGGCTTTTGGCTGCCGTTCTCTCAGTGAGAACGTGCGGGGAATTACAGTTTGTCTGCGTTTTCAGACAGGTATTTCGCCACGCCGTCTGGCGACGCGCCCATACCCGATTTCCCTTTTTCCCACTGTGCAGGGCAAACTTCGCCGTGTTCTTCATGGAATTGCAGCGCGTCGACAGTACGCAGCATTTCATCAATGTTACGGCCCAGCGGCAGATCGTTAACGACCTGATGGCGAACAACGCCGGTTTTATCAATCAGGAAAGAACCGCGCAACGCAACGCCCGCTTCCGGGTGTTCGATGCCGTAAGCTTTCTGGATTTCGCGTTTAACATCGGCAACCATGGCGTATTTCACTTCACCGATGCCGCCTTTGTCCACCGGGGTTTTACGCCATGCGTTGTGAACGAATTCAGAGTCGAAAGAAACACCGACGACTTCGACGCCGCGTTTTTGGAATTCAGCATAGCGGTGGTCGAATGCGATCAGTTCTGACGGACAAACGAAAGTAAAATCCATCGGCCAGAAGAAGATCACAGCCGGTTTCCCGTTGATATGTTCTTTCAGGTTGAAATTTTCAACGATTTCGCCGCTGCCTAAAACAGCCGCAGCGGTGAAGTCAGGGGCTTGACGAGTTACCAGGACCATAATTACTCCTGTAAATAGTTGTTAATGATGGATTGATATAGAAAATCAGGGCCAGTATAGGGATTCGGCCAGGCGGAATACAGTTAAAGCGAACAATCAATGAGATAGTTTTTGCCTATTGAAGCAATCGATAATTTATCTCAATACCTTAAATTACCCTTTTCATTTAAAAGGGCAAATAGCAATAACCAATGTTGCAAAGTTAGAGTTGCCGGTTCTTCGCTAATTGCATTATTCGTGGATAAAACTGCCAGAATAATGTTTCAAAGCGGTGATAGTGCTGCTCAATATCGCTAAACGAGCCGGACAGCGCCGCCAGTTTGGGACGTCTTATCGACATTCTGTGCAGAACATCCGCAATAAACGGCAGCTCCGCGTAACGTTCCATCCAGCGCTCAGGCCAGAGATAGTGGTTCAGATTCTGGAAACGATCGGGCGTTTTCGCCAGATGCGGCGTAATTTGCAACTGCGCCTGTTTGACAAAACAAGGCAGTGAAACGTCGGGTTCCATCTGTTCCCAATGTTTCGCCAGAAAATGATCCCACAGGACATCGAGGGTAATCGGCGCCACCCGGCGGTAATCGTCACTGAAATACTGACGCGCCTGCCTGACTTCCGGCAGGTTATCGATCAGGACATCAACCCGGCGATGTAAGCGGATACCCGCGACAATATCCTCAGCATAGCTATCCTGAGGATTACCTCGAACAAAATCTGCCATCAAATTGCCTAACAGCGAACTGTCAGCCAGCGTGGCCAAATGGAGGTGGGCAAGAAAATTCATCGCGACAGTATAATGCATTCTGCGACTCAGGTGCTTATTTCTTGCAGCCGGGCGCTTGCGGCTCTAGACTAGGCCGCCCTTTTTTAATGTATGAAACAGCTAAGTGAATTGCCATGCGCGTTGCCGATTTTTCATTTGAACTTCCCGAATCACTGATTGCTCATTATCCACAGGCTCAGCGCAGCGGTTGCCGCCTGTTGTCGCTGGATGGGCCGACGGGAAATCTGACGCACGGCATATTTACCGACTTATTGAATAAACTTGATGCCGGCGATTTGTTGGTGTTCAACAATACGCGAGTGATTCCAGCCCGGTTGTTTGGCCGCAAAGCCAGCGGCGGCAGGCTTGAAGTGTTGGTGGAGCGCGTGCTGGACGAGCATCGCGTTCTCGCGCACGTTCGCGCTTCAAAAGCGCCGAAGCCCGGCACAGAACTGTTGCTGGGTGATGATGAAAGCGTCAAGGCGACGATGGCTGTTCGTCACGACGCGCTGTTTGAACTGCATTTTGACGATGCCCGCGACGTATTGACGATTCTGAATGATATCGGCCATATCCCGCTGCCTCCTTATATCGATCGTCCTGATGAAGATGCCGATCGCGAGCTCTATCAAACCGTTTACAGCCAGCGGCCGGGCGCGGTAGCGGCGCCAACGGCAGGGTTGCATTTTGATGAGCCCCTGCTGGCCGCTTTAAGGGAAAAGGGTGTGGAGATGGTCTTCGTTACGCTGCATGTCGGGGCGGGAACATTTCAGCCCGTGCGTGTTGAAACGATCGAAGATCATGTGATGCACGCTGAATATGCCGAAGTACCGCAGGACGTGGTCGATGCCGTGCTGGCTTGCAAGGCACGCGGAAACCGGGTTATTGCGGTGGGAACGACGTCCGTCCGCTCTCTGGAAAGTGCGGCGCAGGCCAGCGAGGACGCACTGATTGCCCCGTTTTTCGGCGATACCCGTATTTTTATCTATCCCGGTTATCACTATCAGGTGATCGACGCGCTAGTCACGAATTTCCATCTGCCCGAATCAACATTAATTATGCTGGTGTCGGCATTTGCCGGGTATCGGAACACCCTGTCTGCCTATCGGCAGGCGGTAGAAGAACAATATCGGTTTTTCAGCTATGGCGACGCGATGTTTATTACGCGCAACCCTATGGCTGAACAGGAAAAAATAAAATAGCTTTCGCGGTGCGGGTGGAATCGGACCCGCGCCTAAGAATAGTTTAATCTGCTCGCCGCAGACCAGGTTCTGTCAGGCAATTAATAACAACATCAGACTGTTTTTCTGATGCTGGAGGCTAAGTGAAGTACGAATTACACAAAACAGATGGCCGTGCCCGTCGCGGTAGAATGATTTTTGAACGTGGCGTGGTGGAAACCCCGGCATTTATGCCCGTAGGGACTTACGGTACGGTTAAAGGTATGACGCCGGAAGAGGTCAAAGAGACCGGCGCGCAGATACTGCTCGGCAATACCTTCCACTTGTGGCTACGTCCGGGCCAGGAAATCATGAAGCTGCACGGCGACTTGCATGATTTCATGCAGTGGCATGGACCGATTCTCACTGATTCCGGTGGTTTTCAGGTCTTCAGCCTGGGCGATATCCGCAAGATTACGGAAGAGGGGGTGCATTTCCGTAATCCCATCAATGGCGACTCGATTTTCCTCAGCCCGGAAAAATCGATGGAGATTCAATACGATCTCGGTTCCGATATTGTCATGATTTTTGATGAGTGTACGCCTTATCCCGCTGACTGGGATTATGCGAAGCGCTCCATGGAAATGTCATTGCGCTGGGCGAAGCGTAGTCGTCAGCGTTTTAACGAATTGAATAATAAGAACGCACTGTTCGGAATTATTCAGGGTAGTGTTTACGAAGATTTACGTGACGTATCTGTAAAAGGACTGGTAGACATTGGTTTTGATGGGTACGCTGTGGGCGGTTTGGCAGTCGGTGAGCCGAAAGAGGATATGCACCGTATTCTGGAGCATGTTTGTCCGCAGATCCCGGCAGACAAGCCGCGTTATCTGATGGGGGTCGGCAAGCCGGAAGATTTGGTGGAAGGCGTTCGTCGCGGTATTGATATGTTTGACTGTGTCATGCCAACGCGTAATGCGCGTAATGGTCATTTGTTTGTTACTGACGGTGTGGTGAAAATCCGTAATGCCAGGCATAAGGATGATGTCAGCCCGCTTGATGAACACTGTGATTGCTACACGTGTCGCAATTATAGTCGCGCTTACTTGCATCATCTCGACCGTTGCAACGAAATACTCGGCGCGCGGCTCAATACCATTCATAATTTGCGTTATTATCAACGTTTGATGGCGGGTTTACGTCAGGCCATTGAAGAGGGTAAATTAGAGCACTTTGTGATGGATTTTTACCAACGGATAGGCAAACCCATTCCGCCGCTGGCTGAAAAAGACGTTGCGCAGAGCAACTAGCAGCTGGTTTTAATGTGGATTCAGTATCATTCACTTTTGTAGTGTTGGTAACTTATCTTTTTGATAACTTATCTTTTTGACAAAAAAGAGGAAATTTAAATGAGTCTTTTTATCTCCGATGCTGTAGCAGCGACTGGCGCTCCGGCTCAGGGAAGCCCGTACTCTCTGGTTATTATGCTGGCCGTTTTTGGTCTGATTTTCTACTTTATGATCCTGCGTCCTCAGCAAAAGCGCGCCAAGGAACACAAAAAGTTGATGGATTCCATTAGCAAAGGTGATGAAGTATTAACCACCGGCGGTCTGGTTGGCCGTGTGACCAAAGTGTCCGAGACTGGCTACATCGCAATTGCGTTGAACGATACCAATGAAGTGGTAATCAAACGTGATTTCGTGGCTGCCGTGCTGCCGAAGGGCACTATCAAGGCCCTGTAATTTTTGATTTTCCCGAAGGGAACTGCCGTGTTAAACCGTTATCCTTTGTGGAAGTACCTGATGCTGATCGTGGCTTTGGTCATCGGTCTGCTCTATGCGCTTCCTAACCTATATGGTGAGGATCCGGCGGTACAAGTTACTGGCGCGCGGGGTATCGCCGCCAGTGAAACGACGCTGATCCAAGTCCAGAATGTATTAAAAGAACAAAATATCACCAGTAAGTCGATTGCATTGGAAAATGGTGCGATTCTGGCTCGCTTCTCTAACCCGGACGTACAGATCCGCGCGCGTGAAGCTCTCCTGAATGAACTGGGCGACAAGTTTGTGGTGGCGCTCAATCTGGCTCCGGCAACCCCTACATGGTTACGTGTACTGGGTGCGGAACCGATGAAGCTTGGTCTCGATCTGCGTGGAGGTGTTCACTTTCTGATGGAAGTGGATATGGATACGGCGCTGGGCAAACTGCAAGAGCAGACCATGGATTCTTTGCGCAGCGATCTGCGTGAGAAAAATATTCCTTACGCCGCTGTGCGTAAAACCGACAATTACGGTGTCGAAATCCGGTTCCGCGATGGGCAAACGCGCGATGAAGGCGTCAACTATCTGACGTCCCGCCACCGTGATTTGGTTATCAGCGGCAGCGGCAGCAACCTGCTGCGCGCGGTAATGAGCGACGGACGTCTGCGTGAAGCGCGTGAATACGCGGTTCAGCAGAATATCACCATCCTGCGTAACCGTGTAAACCAGCTGGGCGTGGCTGAGCCGCTGGTGCAACGTCAGGGCGCTGACCGCATTGTTGTTGAATTGCCGGGTATTCAGGATACGGCGCGTGCAAAAGAAATTTTGGGCGCGACGGCGACACTGGAATTCCGTCTGGTGAACAGCGATGCCGATGTGACGGCGGCGGCCAATGGCCGCGTGCCGGGTGATTCTGAAGTGAAAAACATGCGTGACGGTTCACCGGTTGTGCTGTTTAAGCGCGTCATCCTGACGGGCGATCACATCACCGATTCCACATCAAGCAATGACGAATACAACCGTCCTCAGGTGAATATTTCGCTGGACAGCGCCGGTGGCAACACCATGTCCAACTTCACCAAAGACAGTATCGGCAAGCTGATGGCGACGTTGTTCGTCGAATATAAAGACAGCGGCAAGAAAGATGCAAACGGCCGTGCCGTGCTGGTGAAACAGGAAGAAGTCATCAACGTGGCGACCATTCAGTCACGTCTGGGCAACAGCTTCCGTATCACGGGTATCGATAATCCGAATGAAGCCCGCCAGCTTTCACTGTTATTACGCGCCGGTGCATTGATTGCGCCAATCCAGATTGTGGAAGAGCGTACTATCGGGCCGACGCTGGGTATGCAGAACATTACTCAGGGTCTGGAAGCTTGCCTGTGGGGGTTGGTCGCGTCCATCGTCTTTATGGTGGTTTACTATCGTAAGTTTGGCGTGATTGCGACAACGGCGCTGGTGGCAAACCTGGTATTGATTGTCGGCGTCATGTCACTGTTGCCGGGGGCGACGTTAACCATGCCGGGTATTGCCGGTATTGTATTGACGCTGGCGGTTGCCGTTGATGCTAACGTTTTGATAAACGAGCGTATTAAAGAAGAGCTGAAAAATGGACGTTCTGTCCAGCAGGCGATTCATGAAGGTTATAAAGGCGCATTTTCCAGTATTGTGGATGCCAACCTGACAACCTTGATTACTGCCGTGATCCTTTACGCTGTGGGTACTGGTTCAATCAAAGGCTTTGCCATCACAACGGCAATCGGGGTTGCGACCTCAATGTTTACGGCGATCGTCGGTACTCGTGCCATCGTTAACCTGCTTTACGGCGGCAAACGCATTAACAAGCTGTCTATCTGAGGAGTGCGTTGTGGCACAGGATTATACTGTTGAACAACTAAACTACGGACGCCGGGTCTATGACTTTATGCGTTGGGATAACATTGCGTTCCTGATTTCAGGTTCGCTGTTGATCCTCTCGCTGATTGTTATGGGCGTGCGTGGTTTTAACTGGGGGTTGGACTTCACCGGCGGTACGGTGATTGAGATCAACCTCGAAAAACCGGCCGATCTGGATCTGATCCGTGATTCATTACAGAAGGCCGGATTTCACGATCCGCTGATCCAGAATTTCGGCAGCAGCCGTGACGTGATGGTGCGTATGCCGCCAAGTGTCGGTACATCCGGTCAGGAACTGGGGAACCGCGTGCTGAGCGTGATCAACGAAGGAACCGAACAACACGCGACGGTAAAACGTATCGAGTTTGTCGGTCCCAGCGTGGGGAGCGAACTGGCGCAGGCCGGTGGTATGGCTCTGCTGAGCGCGCTGATCTGTATTCTGATCTATGTCGGTTTTCGTTTTGAGTGGCGTCTGGCTCTGGGAGCAGTCATTGCGCTGGCGCATGACGTGATTATCACGATGGGCCTGTTGTCGCTGTTTCAGATTGAAATCGACTTAACCATCGTCGCCTCGTTGATGTCGGTTATCGGTTACTCGCTGAATGACAGTATCGTGGTGTCAGACCGTATTCGTGAGAACTTCCGTAAGATTCGTCGTGGGACGCCTTATGAAATCATGAATATCTCTCTGACCCAGACGCTGAGCCGCACCATCATGACATCGGCCACGACGCTGGTGGTGGTCCTGATGTTGTATATCTTTGGCGGCTCGATGCTTGAAGGCTTCTCGCTGGCGATGCTGATCGGTGTATCAATCGGTACGGTATCTTCTATCTATGTTGCGTCCGCTCTGGCGTTGAAACTGGGCATGAAACGTGAACATTTGCTGATACAGAAGGTCGAGAAAGAGGGGGCGGATCAGCCTTCGATTCTGCCTTAAACAGTAAAAACGAAAAGAAAAAACCCCGCATCGCGGGGTTTTTTTATGCGGGCTATCCCTGCTCGTCACCCTACGGGGCTTCGGTAGCCGCAACAGGAGGTGGAGCCGGTACTTCTTCCAGATGATGCAAACGAATAAACCCTAACTGTTCCGGCGACAATCCGCTGAGGCGTAGCTCAATCACCGCTTCGGCTTTTGGTAACAGCGTTGGCGTAACAATAAATGACTGGGTCTGCATATCGCTGGTTAACGGTTTACCGCTGACGGGATCGATTTGTCCCCAGTCTAGCTGTGCGCTGAAAGCGGGGAGCCTGGCCGAGTCGATTGTCCGGATATGCAGTAATGCGCGTGTTCCGTTGGCCTCGGTTTCGACATGGCTGAGTGAGACGCTGAGCTTGCCGATGTTGCTCTGCAAAATAGCATTATTTTGCGCAGCAGGAAGCAGGTACACGCCGGACGTTGATTGCACATTCAACGCATTCTGCTGTTCCAGGGCCGTGGCCTGGTCGGTGAGTGTCTGCAACTGGTGATTTAACTGATTCAACTGGTTCTGTAACTTTGGCATCTGGCGTTGTTGCGCACAGCCAGCCAGGATAAACAAAGCGGGCAAAATAGCGAGCATACGATAGCGGGTTCTCATTTCTGCTGTTCCCCTTTGATGTTTTATTTACACTAATCCTTGGTTCCTTTTGCTGACAGTGTAGCTGTGATTACGGGCAAGTCATAGACGACCCCGCTTTTTTCATGCTGTTGCCTGAGCATGCGAATCTCTTCGCAACAATGCTCAGGAGTTTTGGTTACTCTGTTGATTCAGGGTAAACTGTCTTTACGTTAAGGATTCCTGGTCAGGAAACATCATGCATTGTCCATTTTGTTCCGCTGTTGATACCAAAGTCATTGATTCCCGTCTGGTTGGCGAAGGCTCGCAGGTGCGTCGGCGTCGGCAGTGTCTGGTGTGTAATGAGCGGTTTACCACATTTGAAATCGCGGAACTGGTCATGCCTCGGATCGTAAAAAGCAACGATGTGCGCGAACCTTTTAATGAAGATAAATTGCGCAGCGGCATGCTAAAGGCGTTGGAGAAACGGCCTGTCAGTTCTGATGATGTTGAGATGGCGATCAATCACATCAAGTCGCACCTGCGTGCAACGGGTGAACGTGAAGTGACGGCCAAAATGGTCGGCAATCTGGTCATGGACGCACTGAAAAAACTGGATAAGGTTGCCTATATCCGGTTTGCGTCGGTGTATCGCAGCTTCGAAGATATTCGTGAATTTGGTGAAGAAATTGCTCGTTTGCAGGATTAGACCTGTTTGACAGTTTGTTTGTCTTTATCGCCAGAAACAAGAGGTTCAGGGAATGACTATTCCGCAGAATAATGCGATGCAACCGCACGATGAGCCCTATATGGCCCGGGCGCTTGAGCTGGCTCGTCGTGGCCGTTTTACCACATCCCCTAATCCAAATGTTGGCTGCGTGATTGTTCGTGACGGCGAAATTGTCGGGGAAGGTTATCACCTGCGTGCGGGGGAGCCCCATGCGGAAGTGCATGCGCTGCGTATGGCGGGGGAGCGAGCCCGCGGCGCAACTGCGTATGTCACGCTGGAGCCATGTAGCCATCATGGTAGAACGCCGCCTTGCGCTGATGCGCTTATCGCCGCAGGAGTTTCTCGCGTTGTCGCCGCTATGCAGGATCCAAATCCCCAGGTGGCGGGGCGAGGTCTGCATCGTCTTCGGCAGGCGGGTATCGAGGTGAGCCATGGTTTGATGATGCCTGAAGCGGAGAAAGTTAATCTCGGCTTTCTGAAACGTATGCGTACGGGATTCCCTTACGTGCGATTGAAAATGGCGGCTTCGCTGGACGGACGCACGGCAATGGCATCAGGTGAGAGCCAGTGGATTACGTCCGTGCAGGCGAGGCGTGACGTGCAGCGTTTTCGTGCTGAAAGCGCTGCTATTCTGAGCAGCAGCGCAACGGTAATGGCTGACGACCCATCATTAACGGTGCGCTGGCCGGAACTGGATGCGGATACTCAGCGGGCTTATCCCGAAGCGAATGTTAAACAGCCTGTGCGGGTTATTGTTGATAGCCAACAGCGTGTGACGCCACAGCATCGTATTATTTCTCAGCCTGGCCAAACCTGGCTGGCACGCCTTCAGCAAGATGAGCAGCTTTGGCCTGACAGCGTCGAGCAACTGAGGTTGCCTCCGCATCATGGCGGGGTGGATTTGGTCGCACTGATGATGATTTTGGGTAAGCGGCAGATTAACGCCGTGTGGGTTGAAGCCGGCGCGAATCTGGCTGGCGCATTATTAAATGCGGGCGTGGTCGATGAGCTTATTGTGTATCTCGCGCCAAAGCTTTTGGGGGATCGTGCCCGCCCGTTGTGCGTGCTGCCGGGATTGAATGCGCTATCGCTGGCTCCTGAGTTTGAAATCGGGGATATCCGCCAGATCGGGCCGGACTTGCGTTTGCGATTGAAACCGAAAACGTAACACTGACGGGTTAGCGCAATGAGATTTGTGTAACGCCGACTGTAGACACAACCGGAATAGCGTGACTGCTTCGCCCGTAAAATTTCGTTAGCCAGACGGCAATCGCGTGCTGGGCGCGATGGGGTCCGCGTCGGACAAAACCGGATACGTAACCGGAAGAATATGATAGAATCCGCCCCCCTGCGGGGTATTAAGACCAGATAAGGAAAGCTATGAACGTTATTGAAGGTATTGTCGCTACTCCTGATGCCCGCGTGGCGATTGCGATTGCACGTTTTAACCACTTTATTAATGACAGCCTGTTAGAGGGCGCGATTGATGCGTTAAAGCGTATCGGTCAGGTTAAAGACGACAATATTACCGTGGTTTGGGTGCCTGGCGCCTATGAGCTACCGTTAGCCGTTCGCGCGCTGACCAAGAGCACGGAAAACGGTGGCTACGACGCAGTGGTTGCGCTGGGAACGGTTATCCGTGGTGGAACCGCCCATTTTGAATTTGTTGCCGGCGAATGCAGTTCCGGGTTGTCCCATGTTGCCATGAGCAGTGAAATCCCCGTTGCATTCGGGGTCCTGACGACTGAAAGCATTGAGCAGGCGATCGAACGCGCTGGCACGAAAGCGGGTAATAAAGGTGCAGAAGCTGCCCTGACCGCGCTAGAAATGATTAATGTCTTGAAAGCTATCAAGTAAGCCTGATTATTAAGTAAGGGGAATTCCGTGAAACCTGCTGCTCGTCGCCGCGCCCGTGAATGTGCGGTTCAAGCGCTTTATTCCTGGCAGTTGTCTCAGAACGATATTGCCGATATTGAACTACAATTCCTGAGCGAGCAGGATGTCAAAGATGTCGACATTACCTATTTTCGTGAACTGCTGGCAGGGGTCGCCGCTCAGGCTGAGACGCTTGATCGGTTGATGGCGCCTTTCCTGTCACGTCAACTCGATGAACTGGGTCAGGTGGAAAGGGCCATTCTGCGTCTGGCGATGTTTGAACTCAGCAAACGCGACGATGTCCCTTATAAGGTGGCCATTAACGAGGCCATCGAACTGGCCAAGGTGTTTGGTGCTGAGGATAGCCATAAGTTTGTGAATGGCGTACTCGACAAAGCCGCACCGTCTGTAAGAAAAACCAAGAAATAGACCCAATAGATTTCGGGTTGCAGGACAAAACGTTATCGTTTTGAACAACGCGGCAACCGAGGGTCAAATTCGTTGGGAACGAATTTGACCAGCCGAGGGCTGGCCTCCGCTGAGAGACAGGATGTCTCTCATTAATCCGCAGGAGCTTACACCAGTAAGTGACCTGGGTGACTAAGGCCGTCAACGCATCTGTAACTTGAAAGATGAAGGGTATAAGTGAGTCAAGGCCGGATATCCGGCCTTGATCTCGTCTGAATTAAACGCTGGCTGGAAAGGTTATGGTTGAAGGTGAGTTTGACCTTATTGCCCGCTATTTCAATCGGGTCGGAAGTTCACGTCGGGATGTTGAATTAGGTATCGGTGACGATTGTGCGTTACTGACGGTGGCGGAAAAGCAATGGATGGCAGTCAGTACCGACACGTTGGTATCCGGCACGCATTTCCTTCCCGATATTAATCCTGCCGATCTGGGTTACAAATCATTGGCGGTGAATCTTAGCGATTTGGCTGCAATGGGGGCCGATCCTGCCTGGCTGTCCCTGGCCATTACTCTACCCGCAAATAACAGCGACTGGTTGTCCGCCTATAGCGATAGCCTGTTCACGTTACTCGATTACTACGGTATGCAACTCATCGGCGGCGATACGACGCGTGGTCCGCTAAGCCTGACGCTGACGATTCACGGTCTGGTTCCGGCTGGCCGGGCGTTGACCCGACGTGGAGCGCGAATTGGCGACTGGATTTATGTGACGGGCTCGTTGGGGGACAGTGCCGCCGGATTGGCGATTCTGCAGAACCGATTACACATTGCCAATAGCGAAACCAGGCAGGCGCTGCTCCAACGCCACCTGCGTCCGCAGCCAAGAATACTGCAAGGTCAGGCGTTGCGCGATCTGGCCAATTCGGCGATTGATCTTTCTGACGGTTTGATTTCCGATCTGTCGCATATCCTGAAAGCCAGTGAATGTGGGGCTCGCATCAACCTGGATGCCATTCCCCGATCGCACTGGTTGCGTGGTTGTGTTGATGAGCAACACATCGATGAAGATCAGGCATTGCGTTGGACCCTTTCAGGCGGCGAAGATTACGAACTGTGTTTTACGGTACCTGAAATTAATCGTGGGGCTTTAGATGTTGCTCTCGGACATTTAGGCGCAGACTATACGTGTATCGGGCAAATCGGGCCTTCATCAGAAGGATTGCGGTTCTTCCAGGGTGAGAAAGAGGTTGAGTTGAACTGGAAGGGATATGACCATTTTAGCGAGTAAAACTAAAAAGGCAGATACCGCCAAGAGTCGGCTACGCCTGAGTAATCCATGGCATCTGCTGGCAACCGGATTTGGTAGCGGTTTATCACCCTGGATGCCTGGCACAATGGGGTCGCTGGCGGCGATCCCATTGTGGTATCTCATGTCTTTTCTTCCGCTGGAGCTTTATTCACTGCTGGTCATGCTAAGTATCTGCATCGGCGTGTATCTGTGCCATCAGACGGCTAAAGACATGGGCATTCACGATCATGGCAGCATCGTCTGGGATGAGTTTGTCGGCATGTGGATAACGCTGATGGCGTTACCGGTGAATGAATGGCAATGGGTCGCCGCGGGTTTTGTGGTGTTTCGCTGTCTGGATATCTGGAAACCCTGGCCCATCGGCTGGTTTGATCGCAATGTGCACGGCGGTATGGGGATTATGATTGACGATATCGTAGCCGGCGTGATTGCCGCCGGGGTTCTGTATGGCGTGGGATATTATTGGCCGTGATAACCGCCGATGCCGATCGCAGCGGCGGAACGTTCAATTTCACTGCCGGTTCTGCCGTGGCGATGTTAATAAATATTCGCTATTACCATCGATAAGCGGAATTATCCCAGGCATGTTGCGCTGCACGTTGTCGGGATACGGTCGGCTGCGCGATATCGTCCATTGATTTGGCGTTGAACATATGGGTCGAATAGCGCGTGCTGGGGTCTCTGGCGACGGTTTTCTCATCGAACATATCGGCGGTAACATCGCTTTGGGAAAACCACTCCAGAAAATCCGCGCCGATTGAGGGAAGGTTTTCCTCCGCGAGATAGTGAGCGACTTCCGCAGTGGTGACGTGCCGTATGCTATTCAACGCCTGAGCGCCGGGCAAAGGATCGGCGTTGCGCGCGCGCTGGTATTCGGCCCCTGGGTAAGGATTGCGCCTGATTGTTTGATCCAGCGTGGCTGCCGAGGGATATCTGGCCCAGGGATCGACGACCACGGTGTTTCTCTCTCCCCAATTTTGATCGCGTGGATCGCCAATGAGCACGTATTTATGATCCCAATCGCTGTCGCCTACCAGCAGCACCGGCGCATTGATTCGCTTCTGAGCCAGCAGCGCATAGCTTAAATCGGACGTTTCTTCGCAGTTACCAGCCTGATAGCGGGCGGCTTGTCGTGAGTTGGGGATGGGCGCGTCCTGTGAAGATTTCTCTCTGTGCATTAACGCTCGCGCCGAGCTCTCTCCGCCGGTATAAATCATCTCCACTTTTTGATTGCCTGCGCCGTAAGGCAGCATCATTTTCACTTTACGCAGGGTTTCCTGCGCCAGTTGCAGATGCTCCATCGTGGACGAGCTTACGTTGATGCGTTTTCCTTCATAAGCGCCAGTACCCAACTCTTGTGCGCTGACTGCGTTATGTAATTTGACAACGCGCTCCTGGTTGAAATTTTCCAGCGGATTTACCGTAATGCCACCGGGAAAATATCTGTTATGTACGGTGTTAACCATGTGTCTTCCTTATTAAAATGTGTGAAAACAGACTGAGGGGGACACTCGCATCTATTACGCAACACAGATTATTTCTCGCAGACGGGTTCCATTTGCCTGGTTATCCACCTTTTCAGCTTGGATGCCGTGTCAATAAAGGCACCCACCAGGTTATAGGTTTCTGCCTGATCCAACTCGGCCAGCGTCTGGCGACATGAAAGTACAACCTGCATCTTATTGATATCAAAACCGATATTGAAAACCGGATGCCTGGTGTTCCACATGTTCATGGATAGCAGCGATAGCAGAATATGCGGGGGTATCGTAACGCCATCTGCCAATGTGACTACCGCGCTCATGATATTCAGGTAACCTTGCTGGTTGCCTAACAGCATGATCTGAAGTTCATTTTCCAACGTCATGATATAGACGCTGTGTCCACTTTCTTCCGCTTTGGCCGTATCAATTTGGTACTGCTTCATTAGTTTGGATATGACGATATGAAAACCGCGCATGCCGCTCATGCTATTCCCCCTCTTTTGATACCCTGAGTGGTGCGGCAGTATGTCTGGTTCCGTTTAGCAATGAGAAAAATCGGCAAGACGCGGAATAACGCTCTCGCATGCGTTATTCCGCGATTGGTGCGGTGGGTTCAGGCCAGCCAGGCCGCGATGCGCCGCTCAATTCCCTGAGCGTCCAGATCGAGGTCTGCGCGAATTTCCTCCTGACTACCCTGCGGGATAAAGGTATCCGGCAGGCCAAGATTGAGTACGCTGACGGCAAGGCGTTTCGCCATCAGGAACTCGTTGACGCCGCTGCCGGCACCCCCCATGATCGCGTTTTCCTCAAGGGTGACAAACGATTGATGAGATGCGGCCAGTTCCAGAATCAATGCTTCATCCAGCGGTTTGACAAACCGCATATCCACAAGGGTAGCGTTCAGTTTGTCTGCCACTTTTTGCGCTTCCGGCAACAGCGTACCGAAGTTAAGGATGGCGAGATCTTCTCCCCGCCGACGAATAATACCTTTACCAATCGGCAATTCAGCCAGTGGGGTCAGTTCCGCTCCCGTACCGTTACCGCGTGGATAACGCACGGCCGTCGGGCCTTTATGATAGTGGTAGCCGGTATGCAGCATCTGACGGCATTCGTTTTCGTCGCTGGGCGTCATGATGATCATGTTCGGGATGCAGCGTAAAAAGGAGAGGTCAAACGCGCCCTGGTGGGTTTGTCCATCCGCGCCGACAATACCGCCGCGATCGATGGCAAACATCACCGGTAAATTCTGAATGGCGACGTCATGGATGACCTGATCGTAGGCCCGCTGTAAGAAGGTGGAGTAAATAGCGACAACCGGGTTATAGCCTCCCACCGCCAGACCGGCGGCGAAAGTGACGGCGTGCTGCTCGGCTATCGCCACATCGAAGTATTGCTGTGGGTAGTCTTTTGAGAACTGAACCATGCCTGAACCTTCGCGCATGGCGGGTGTAATGGCCATCAGTTTGCTGTCTTTGGCCGCGGTTTCCTGTAGCCACTGACCGAAAATCTTGGAGTAGGTAGGCAGCGCGCCGTCTTTGCTTTTCGGTAATGTTCCGCTGGCTGGATCAAACCTGGGCACGGCATGCCAGCTAATCGGGTCCTGCTCGGCCGGCGCGTAGCCTTTGCCCTTTTTGGTCATGATATGCAGCAATTGCGGACCTTTCAGGCTACGCATGTTTTTCAGCGTATGAGCCAGCGCCTGCACGTCGTGACCGTCAACCGGGCCGATATAATTAAAACCGAGCTCTTCAAACAGGGTTCCCGGCACCACCATGCCTTTCAGGTGTTCTTCGGTGCGTTTTACCAGCTCTTTGATCGGCGGCAGGCCGGATAACACTTTTTTACCGCCTTCGCGCAGGCTGGCGTAAAGTTTGCCGGACAGCAATTGCGCCAGGTGGTTATTCAACGCCCCGACGTTTTCCGATATCGACATTTCATTGTCGTTCAGCACCACTAACAGGTCAGAACGGATATCGCCGGCATGGTTCATTGCTTCAAAGGCCATGCCGGCGGTAATGGCGCCGTCGCCAATCACGCACACGGTGCGGCGACCTTTTCCTTCACGCTCTGCGGCGACAGCCATGCCTAATCCGGCGCTGATGGACGTCGATGAGTGACCGACGCTCAATACATCGTATTCGCTCTCATTCCGCCATGGGAAAGGGTGCAGGCCGCCTTTCTGGCGGATAGTGGAGATACGATCGCGGCGTCCGGTCAGGATTTTGTGCGGGTAGGCCTGATGTCCTACATCCCATACCAGATGATCGAAAGGCGTGTTGTAGACGTAATGCAAGGCAACCGTGAGTTCAACCGTCCCTAATCCTGAGGCGAAATGACCGCTTGAACGGCTGACGCTGTCCAGCAGGTATTGACGAAGTTCATCACACAGCTTCGGCAGACTTTCTTTCGGCAGCAGGCGAAGTTCATCGGGGGTTTCCACTATCGCCAGTGTAGGGTATTTCGCTGTATCAAAACTCATTAGAGACTCATTAAGAGGTTTTTATACCTTTATTTTTCAATTTGTTGCGGTGCCGGCTTTTCCCGAGCGCCCGATTGTGTTCACCAAGCCTCAGAAGCTTCGCTTACTGGCTGCCTGACCGCATGTCGAAATCTATTGGGTATAGATTGATATTTTATTACTTATCGCGCTCGACGATGAAATTCGCCAGCGCCTGTAATGGCGCAGTATCCAGTGGTATCGGTCTGGATGCCACCAAATCATCCAGAGAAGCCAGTGACTCCTGATAGAGATCCCATGCTTTTTCGCGCGCGCGCTCCAGTCCCAGCAAACCAGGGTAGGTGCTTTTGCCCAACTGTTGATCGGCTCCCTGATGTTTGCCAAGCGTGACCGTATCACCCACCACATCCAAAATATCGTCCTGCACCTGAAATGCCAATCCAATCGCATTGGCGTAGCGATCGAGATACGGCAACGCGCGCCGGCCAGCGTCTCCCGCCGCCAGCGCGCCCAGTCTTACCGCCGCTCTGATCAATGCGCCAGTCTTGTGACGATGGATTTGCTCCAGTGCCGCCAAATCCACCTGATGCCCTTCTGCCGCCAGATCCAGCGCCTGACCGCCGCACATGCCGGCAACCCCGCTGGCCTGCGCCAGTTCGGACAGCATCGCCAACCGATCGCGATCGGAAATCCGTGGCATGGGGGCGTCAGCCAAAATAGAAAACGCCAGCGTTTGCAACGCATCACCCGCCAGGATGGCGCTGGCTTCGCCGAATTTTATGTGACAGGTTGGCTGACCGCGGCGCAGATCGTCGTTGTCCATAGCCGGCAGGTCATCATGGATTAGCGAATAGGCGTGAATACATTCTACCGCCGCGGCGGGCGCATCCAGACTTTCCAGAGAGACGCCAAACAGTTCACCCGTGGTATAGACCAGAAATGGCCGCAGCCGTTTACCCCCTAACAATGCACCATAGCCCATGGCATTAACCAGTGGACTACTCTGAAAGGGAAGGGCGGCGATATAATGGCTTAATGTACGGTTCGTACGCTGATAGTGAGCATTCAATTGCTCTGCGAAATCAACCATGGCTATTCACTATCCGGGGTAAACGGCGACAAGGTTGCATCAGGCTCGTCACTCAGCAAGATCTGTACCCGCTGCTCTGCCTGCTGCAACTTTTGCTGTCCCTGACGTGCCAACTGTATTCCGTGCTCAAACTCATTCAGCGCCTCTTCCAATGGCAACTCACCCGACTCCAGTCGGGTAACGATTTTTTCCAGCTCGTTCAGTGAGTTTTCAAAGCTGACGGGCAGCTCTGGTTTCTTGGGCATAGGTATTGAGTCCTGGTTTATACGCCGTTGCCATAGCGCAGCATAGCGTTATTTTGCGTTTAATCACCCACGGATGACCATACAATTATACGGTTAAAACGCACAGTATATCTTCATATAATGATATACTCCGCGCCCTGGATGCTATGGGTAAAATCATCCTTGTGATGCTGATTTTACCGATAACGTGATTTTAGTGCTCAGGGGTAAATTTATTTACGCCTTTCTGACCAAGTAACGACAGCCACCATGAAGTTTATCATTAAATTGTTCCCGGAAATCACCATCAAAAGCCAATCTGTGCGGTTGCGCTTTATCAAAATTCTAACCGGTAACATTCGCAACGTCTTAAAACACTATGATGAAACGCTGGCGGTTGTCCGTCACTGGGATCATATCGAAGTTCGGGCAAAAGAAGAAAGTCAGCGTGAAGCTATTCGTGATGCATTGACGCGTATTCCCGGTATCCACCACATTCTTGATGTTGAAGATCGCGCTTATACAGATGTTCACGACATTTTTGAGCAGACGCTGGCGCTGTATCGCGAACAGTTGGTCGGAAAAACGTTCTGCGTTCGCGTAAAACGTCGCGGTAAGCATGAGTTTAGCTCTCAGGACGTTGAACGCTATGTCGGCGGCGGTCTTAATCAGCATATCGAAACGGCGCGGGTGAACCTCTCCTCGCCGCAGGTTACGGTTCATCTGGAAATCGATCAGGATCGTTTACTACTGATTAATGCCCGCTATGAGGGGATCGGCGGCTTTCCGATTGGGACACAGGAAGATGTGCTGTCGCTGATTTCGGGTGGTTTTGATTCGGGCGTTTCCAGTTATATGTTGATGCGCCGCGGCTGTCGTGTGCACTACTGTTTCTTTAATCTGGGCGGCGCTGCTCATGAAATTGGCGTTAAGCAGGTCGCACACTATTTGTGGAATCGGTATGGCAGTTCACACCGGGTGCGTTTTATCGCCATTGATTTTGAGCCGGTGGTCGGTGAGATTCTGGAAAAAGTCGATGACGGTCAGATGGGCGTGGTTCTTAAACGCATGATGGTCCGCGCCGCGTCGCAGATGGCGGAACGCTATGGCGTACAGGCGCTGGTAACGGGAGAAGCGCTCGGGCAGGTTTCCAGCCAGACGCTTACCAACCTGCGTTTGATTGATAATGCGTCTGATACGTTGATTCTGCGTCCGCTGATTTCCCATGACAAAGAGCACATTATTAAGCAGGCGCGTGAGCTGGGTACGGAAGATTTCGCCAAAACGATGCCGGAATACTGCGGCGTTATTTCCAAGAGCCCAACGGTAAAAGCGGTGAAGTCGAAAATTGAAGAGGAAGAAAGCCACTTTGATTTCGCTATTCTGGATCGCGTCGTCAGCGAAGCTCGCAATATCGATATCCGTGAAATTGCCGAGCAAACCCGTCAGGAAGTCGTTGAAGTAGAAACGGTGGTGGCGTTTACGCCGACCGATGTGCTATTGGATATTCGTGCGCCGGATGAACAGGAAGACAAACCGCTGTCGTTGACGGATATTCAGGTGAAAACCCTGCCTTTCTATAAATTGAGCACGCAATTTGGCGATTTGGATCAGAGTAAAACCTATCTGCTTTATTGCGAACGTGGCGTGATGAGCCGTTTACAGGCGCTTTATCTGCGTGAGCAAGGATTCAGCAATGTGAAGGTGTATCGCCCTTAGTGACGACGGGAATCGGCCCTGTCTCGGTGATCAGGGCGGTGACTTCTTTATGAGCGATAAAGCTTCAGACATTTCACCCGATTTTCATACGCCTCCAGCCGGTGTTTGAGCTGCTCTTTATTTTTTGATGCGACACAGTGTAGCAACACATTGAGAGCGCTGGCCAAACCACCGGTTGATTCCAGAATCAACCCGGTTTTGGTCGTCATGGTCACGATGTAGGGCGTATTCATATATTTGGCAATGCCATACTCATCGGTAAACACCACCAGATCGGCGTTTTCTTTTATGCACTCATTGGCGAAAGAGACGCCAGCCTCGGCGTAAGGCGCAATGTCGATTAAAATCACACAGCAATGCTTTTCATAGCTATCAAGCCATTGACCCAGTACGCCGCTGTATAAATCTAGAAATTCAACATCAGAGCGGACGAGTGATAGCCGATTGGAGAAATCCTCAGCCATCCCGCGAATGGTCTGAAAACCGCAGATGAACACTTTCTCCGCGTTGCATACGCGCTCAACAATCTCCTGCCAGTGCTGGCTGCCAAGCTGCTCCCAGAATTTAACCAGTGCATCAATCTCTTTATTGAGGTGAATGGTTAAATCATCCGATTGTTGCTCAACCCGTGCCAGCAAAGTGGTATTCAGCAACGACTGCACCCGGACGTCATCACGCAGGTCTTCTTTTAGCCCCTGTAATCCTTTGTAACCTAAGCGGCGCAGAAATCGGCTGACGGTGTTGGGGCTGACGCCACTTTTTTGGGCAAGTGTTGCACCATTTTCAAACGCAATCCCCTCCAGATTGGCCTGAATGTATGCCCATAGCGTGCGTTCTGTCGGGGTTAACTTGCCGTCCAGATTCTCTATTCTTTCTGTAATCATGCGTTCACCCGATTGATTTGTTGACATAATAATACCGTTTTTTCTCTATTGGGTAATTAAATACCATTTCAGGGGTGCCAATGGCATAAAAATTGCAGTTTTATACTTGAAGACATAAATATGTCATAAATTACGCTGATAGCAAAGATGAAGCCTGTAACCCTATCGTGATCCTATCAGCCATTCAATCAGGCGCCTGTCTCATCAAGGATGGTTTATTCGCCGATGTATCCGGCAGACGCCACTCGACGGAGAGTCAACATGTCTATTCGCGTTGTGAAAACCGCTAAGTGCATTTGTTTATCTCTGCTGGCATCCGCCATGCTAACCAGCCTGTCAGCACAGGCCGCCGGTGAATTACGTCTGTATAACTGGGGTGATTATATTAACCCGGCGGTATTAACGGCATTTACCAAAGAAACCGGCATCAATGTGAAACTGGATACTTATGGCAATAATGAAGAGATGTTGGCTAAAATTCAGGCGGGCGCCAGTGGTTATGATATCGTTTTCCCCTCCGTTCATATGCAGGATGTCATGGCAACGCTCAATCTGCTGGAAAAAACGGATATTAATCAGGCTGCGGACTTCGGCAATATTGACCCACAGTTTTTGCGTGCCAAAACGGATCCCAGGGGGGAATATTGCCTGCCCTATGCCTGGGGCAGCGTAGGTATTTTCTATAATAAAAATAAGGTAGATAAACCCATCACCTCCTGGCGTGATTTTTTCGCCGAAGCGGAGCGGGGTAAAAAAGTGATCATGCTTGATGATATGCGTGAAACGCTCAGCGTTGGGCTTATCGTCAATAATAAATCGGTCAATACCCACAACAGCGATGATTTAAAACTGGCGGCTGATTGGCTGACGGCCAAAAAACCGCTGGTGTCAGCCTTCACCTACGAAAGTATTCCATTGGTTCAGTCCGGCGATGTTGCCGCCGCGCATTATTTTGTCGGCGCACTGATGTATGTCTCACAGGACCCCGATAATCTCGCCTATGTTATTCCTGAAGAAGGGGCGACCATGTATCAGGAAAATATGTGCGTGTTGAAAAATGCGCCAAATAAAGAGAATGCCAAAAAATTTATGGAATTCTTTCTGAAGCCGGACATTGCGGCGATGAATACCGCTCAGCAAATGAATGGTACGCCCAATCGTAAAGCGATTGATTTATTACCGGCGAGTTTAAAAAACAATCCGGCCGCCAACCCTCCTGCGGATGTCAAGGCCCGGCTACAGATATTTGAGGATCTGGGACAATATCTGCGCCAATACGATCGTGTCTGGACCCGATTCCGCAGCGCGAATTAATGATTATTTATATTCATGGATTTTTTAACTTACCCTTGCCGGAGTTATTATGAATGATAGTCATAACTTCCGTTCGGTCGTTACTCTGAATAATGCGGTTAAATACTATCGGACCCCGGAAGGGGGGAGTGTAAAAGCCCTGGATGGCATTAATTTGCAGGTGGAGGATAATGAGTTTGTCACTTTGCTAGGGCCTTCCGGCTGTGGGAAGACCACGTTGCTCCGAATTATCAGCGGCTTTGAGTCTCTGGACAGTGGCGAATTACAGGTTCTGGGAAAGAAAGCCAATGATATTCCAGCCCATCATCGACCGGTAAATACCGTATTTCAGAGTTATGCATTATTTCCGCATCTGAATATTGCCGATAACGTGGGCTACGGATTGGATGTACAGGGTGTGCTGCGCACCGAGCGCAATCGCCGGGTGGCTGAAACGCTTGAGATGGTGGGGATGCAGGGGATGGAAAAACGCAAACCCTCGCAGCTTTCGGGTGGTCAGCAGCAGCGAGTGGCGCTGGCCAGAGCGATCGTCAATCGGCCTACCTTGTTATTGTTGGACGAACCGCTCTCTGCTTTAGATCGTAATTTGCGGCAAAGTATGCAGCTTGAGCTTAAACGGCTGCAAACAGAACTGAAAATTTCTTTTATTTTTGTCACCCACGATCAGGAAGAAGCCCTGACCATGTCAGATCGCATCATTGTGCTCAATGGTGGGAAAATACAGCAAAATGGCGATCCGACCGCGGTTTATGATCAGCCCGCTAACCGTTTCGTGGCGGGTTTTATTGGGGAAAGTAATCTGATCGATGTTTGTATTACGAATATCGCACCGCATCATCTGATATTAACCAGTTCCGCCGGTGATGTGTTTACCGCCACGATGAAAGCCGGCGTAACGCATCAGCAGGGACAACGCTGGCAGTTATTATTGCGCCCACAGCACTTTCTTTTGCAAAAGCCCGGAGATGACAGCGCGCAATACGCCAGAATTGACGGTGTTGTGCAGCAAGTCATATTCATGGGTAAGGATATTGAGATTATTTTTCATTCGGAAAAAAACGAATCTCTTAAAGTATTGATTGGCAACCGTTCATTGACGACGCCGCCGTTATTCAAATCAGGCGATCCTATTACGCTCTGGTATGACATCGCTTCCTGCCACTTGCTGCCTTATCAGGAGGAAGCGCATGTCTAAATTGGCGGTCACACAGAAATTGAAGCTGATCGGGTTATTATCACCGATCACTGTGTTATTAGGCGTATTCTTCTTGATACCGCTTGCCATTATGATTATTTTCAGCCTTCTAACGCCGGGGTTGTATGGTGGTGTGGAGTGGCATTTCTATCCGGATAATTATGGCCGTATATTAGGCTGGGCTGATGGACAATTTGAAGAGTTTGAGATTCTGTATCTGGAGATCATTGTTACCTCAATCCGTATTGCGTTAACCAGCGTCATTATTTCATCGCTTATCTGCTACCCTATTGCCTTCTGGGTAAGTACAAAGTCGATAAAAGTACGTAATTTTTTATTGTTTATTATCACACTCCCTTTTTTTGCCAGTCTGGTGGTGCGCCTTTATGCGTGGGTGCTTATTCTGCGGCCAACCGGATTTCTTAATAATATTTTGCAACGTGCAGGGGTGATTGATCAACCCCTTAATCTTATCTATACGGAAATGGCGGTGTTAATTGGCATGGTTTACGTCTATATTCCTTTCATGTTCTTGCCGGTTTATGCCAGTGTGGAAAAAATTGATCGCAGTTTGATTTATGCCTCTTATGACTTAGGTGCTAATCACTGGAAAACATTCTGGCGTATTATCTTCCCGCTAACGCTGCCCGGTATTATTGCCGGTTCGGTTATGGTTTTTATTCCGGTATTAGGCAATTTTATTGTTCCCTCATTGCTTGGCGGCGCCAGAGTCATTATGGTGGGAAGTTTGATCGAACAACAATTTTTGTCTGCCCGCAACTGGCCTTTTGGTTCTGCGATTTCAATGCTGTTAATGTTAATGGTGCTATGCGTATTGATACTTAATTTTTACCTCACCCATCATCGCACGGGTACTGATTCAGTCAGTCAGATTAAATAGGGTAACGTATGAAAAAGCACTTTTTTTCTCGCTTGATTAAGTGGTCGCTGGATCTTTATGGTCTTGCCTTTTTTATTTTTCTTTATTGCCCTATTTTATTGATTGTGATTTATTCGTTTAACGCTAATCCTATTAATATGATGATCTGGCAGGGGTTCAGTTTTGACTGGTATCTGTCATTGTTTGGTTTTGACAATAAGCTGAACGATAGTGCCTTATATATCGATTCAACCAGTCAATTATTGCAGGCGCTGAAAAATAGCCTGATTGTCTCACTGAGTACCACGATAATATCAACAATAATCGGTACGATAACCGCATTAGTCCTGGCGCGGTATCGCTTTAGATTGCAAAGTTTTTATCGGCTGCTGTTATATGTTCCCATGATGATGCCGGATATCGTTCTGGGTATTGCGCTATTGATATTTTTTGTCAATGTCGGCATTCCTCTGGGGAAAATATCTATTATTATCGGCCACTGTACTTTCTTGTGCAGCTACGTCTTTCTTATTGTCAGCGCACGACTGGCGGGGATGGACGCCCGGTTGGAGGAGGCGTCGGCAGATTTGGGCGCCAATTCATGGATAACATTCAGACGAATTACGCTGCCGATGATTCTGCCCGGCGTTATCGGCGGCGCATTACTGGCCTTTATTATTTCATTGGACGATCTGGTCATTACCTATTTTATTTCTGGTGTTGATGCAACGACATTGCCGGTACAGATATACGGCATGATAAGGCGGGGAATTAAACCGGAAATCAATGTGATTGCGACGTTATTAATTCTTAGTTCTTTATTGATCGCTGCTGTCGGGCTTTATATCAGAAGTCGGCGTGTACATGATTAAAGGAAATATTATGTCAAAACCAAGGGCTCGTCAGTTGGGATTACGATTCGCCGGTCAGACGGGCATCCATAATGCCATCACCGATGTGCCGGGGGTTCTGGTTGGCTATCAGACAATAAATGGTATGAGCCATACCAAAAAACAAATTAAAACCGGGGTTACCGCGATTTTACCGCGCGGGTATCAAACTGAACCGGAGCCAGTCTGGGCGGGCTATCATTCGCTCAATGGCAATGGCGAAATGACCGGCACCCACTGGATAAAAGATGGCGGTTATTTTGTCGGCCCGGTCTGCCTGACCAATACGCATTCTACCGGCACCGTACATCAGGCCGCCGTTCGCTGGATGATTGAACAATACCATGAAACCTGGGACCGGCATCATCTCTGGGCGATGCCGGTCGTTGGCGAAACCTATGATGGTGTGATTAATGATATCAATGGGTTGCATGTGACCGTTGCTGATGCGCTGGCGGCGCTGAATGCCGCGCATGCCGGACCTCTGGCCGAAGGAAACGTTGGGGGCGGGAATGGGATGATTTGTTACGGATTTAAAGGCGGAACCGGAACATCATCACGCTGTTTTTGCATTGATGGTGAAAAATACACCTTAGGCGCATTAGTGCAGGCGAATTACGGACAGCGATCGTGGTTTAACCTTTTTGGCGTGCCGGTAGGTAAAATAATGGATGCCGAACTGCCGGAGGCGCTGACGCGAGAACGTGGCTCAATTATCGTGATACTGGCTACCGATGCGCCGATTATGCCGCATCAGTTACAGCGTCTGGCCAGACGGGCGGGGTTAGGCATCTCTCAGTCAGGGAGCCCCGGCGGGAATAATTCCGGGGATATCTTTCTGGCTTTTAGTACCGCGAACGCCGCTCCGCTACCGCAGATTTCAGAAGCTCATCAGTCCTTTCGCTATTTAAACGACGAGTGTTTCGACGAGATTTATCTGGCGGCGGTGGAGAGTACGCATGAAGCGGTTATTAATGCCATGTTGGCGGCAGAAGACAGCGCCATGCAAAAACCACAGGGGATTTGTAAGGCGATTGATCCGCAGGCGCTCTATAACCTGTTGAAAGCGGCGAATCCCTCGGCGGTTTGCTAAGGGAGAAACCCGTTCGGGTTTATTCTGTTTGCCCTGAAAAGAGGTAGTCAATCCCGGTAGTTGTAAATACCGGGCGGCAATATGAGCTGAGCGGCTATCTCCGCCGCTTTTGCCTTGCCCAGTAGCAGGTCGATCAACTTCAGAGCAAAATCCATACTGGTTCCCGGTCCCTGCGTGGTTAATAGATTGACGCGCGGATCGTAAACCACGCGTTTTTCCATCCACTTTTCAGGTGAGATCTTCTCTTTTAAATCCGGGTATCCGGTCATATTGCCGACGGGGAAAAGCTGGTGGTGTTCAAGCACCAGCGCCGGCGTAGCGCACATTGCAGCCACAATCTTTCCATCCTGATTGGCCTGACGGATACATTCCACCAATAGGGGGCTGTCCCGGAAACATTCGGCGCCTTTCAACCCGCCGGGTAACACCAGCGCATCAAAATGACGGTCCGCAACTTCCACCAACGGGGCGTCAGCCAGTAGCCGGACACCCCGGGAACAGGTGATTTCGAGGTTACCGTCACTGGCGACGCTGGCGAGAGTCACCTGAATTCCAGCCCTGACCAACAGGTCGATGGTCGTGACCGCTTCGGTTTCTTCGCTACCAGGAGCCAGACACACCAGTACCGACGCGCTCATATTCATTTTCCTTACGCTTGATTTGTTCGAAAAGGCGGCTATTTTCGGGTAGCGTCAGGCCGTGGATACGAGCCCGGCGCAGCAGATAGCCGGTAATATAGTCAATCTCGGTATGACGCTGCGCCATGATGTCTTGCAGCATCGATGACGTATTGGCCGCGGTATTCTGAATGATTTGTTCAATATAGAGCTGCAAACTGTCACGTGACGTATGAAACCCTTCACGATCCATCACATCGGCCACTTCCTGACAAAGCGATTTAATCTGTTCCGGATAAGCCCGCAATCCGCCATTCGTACACTGATAGATCGCGGTCAACGGATTGATGACGCAGTTGGCCGCCAGCTTAAGCCAGCAGGTCGCAGTAATGTTATTGTGCCAGGCTACATCAGGTAATGCCTGATGCAAAATTTCGGCAAAATGGCTTTGCTGGTCGCCATCATTAATCGATCCGATATGCGTGGTTCCTGGGGCCACATGAACCACCGTGGTCGCATCACGGCGCGCGGCGTGGGTGGTAATGCCGATAATCAAAGGTTGCCTGTGCGCAGGCAGTTCTTCGCGCGTGCCCATTCCGTTATGCAAAAGCAAAATGGTGCAGTGAGGGTTGAGCTGCGGTAGTAAGCCGGCGACGGCATCGGAAACCTGCCAGGCTTTCAATGTCACGAGCAATAGCTCGCTTTGCGCCAGATGATCGGGATCGTTCGCCGTCAGGTTAAGATTGCAGTGTTGTCCATTCAACATGATCACATTGACGGAACAAAATGGTTGCGGGATACGCAGCCACCCCTGAACATCATGTCCCTGCTGATGTAAAGCGGCAAGCCACAGCTGGCCGATGGCGCCGCAACCAAGAACGGTTATTTTCATTTGACTCTCCCTTTGTTATTGATACGGGAACTGTCGTTCTTGTATCGGCCATTCACAGACCATCATTCGCATCAATATCCATTTATACCCGTCATACTTCAAGCTGCATGTGCGTTGGCTGCGCTCAGTCACCCGACTCACTTACCTGAGTAAGCTCATCGGGATTAATGAGAGACATCCTGTCTCTCACCGAAGGCCAGCCGTTGGCTGTTCAAATTCGTTCCCGACGAATTTGTCCTTCCCTTGCCGCCTTCCTGCAACTCGAATTATTTAGGGTATATACCCGTTATCTTTCAACTCGCAACCGAGTTAAGAATCTTGTCCCAGTATCAGATGCTCTGTCTGGGTCTATCAGGCTAATCAGCGATGACAACAGGGTAAAAGCTGAGCGTAATAAACCTGATAGCGACTCGTATTTTGTTTATGACAGAGGAGCGGTTATTATGCTCGCCAGGTCAAACTTGTCAGGAGAACAAATTATGCCATCTTTCGATATTGTTTCGGAAATTGATATGCAGGAAGTTCGCAATGCGGTGGAAAACGCGACGCGAGAGTTGAGCACCCGTTGGGATTTCCGCAATGTTCCGGCCAGCTTTGAACTGAATGAAAAGTCACAGAGTATCAAGGCGGCCAGTGAGTCAGATTTTCAGGTTCAGCAATTGATCGATATCTTGCGTGAGAAACTGATGAAACGCGGCATTGAAGGCGGTTCGCTGGAAATCCCTGAAGAGATGGAGCATAGCGGTAAAACCTACAGCGTTGAGGCTAAACTGAAGCAGGGTATTGAAAGCACGCTGGCAAAAAAGATTGTGAAGCTGATTAAAGACAGCAAGCTGAAAGTACAGGCGCAAATCCAGGGTGAACAGATTCGCGTGACGGGGAAATCCCGTGACGATTTGCAAGGTGCGATGGCGCTGGTGCGCGGTGCCGATTTGGGGCAGCCATTTCAGTTCACCAATTTCCGCGATTAAAGTATTTACAGGCCAGCGTTCGCTGGCCTGTTTGTGTGATAGCGGGCAGGCACGCTCCCGTTTTTTATGACGGGCTGACCAATTCTTCCAACTGTTTTCTGCTGGTTTTTTTATTGTCGATTTTGACGTAGGCGCTGTATTCATCGGGTACGATGATCACTTCTGCCACCCCTGGCTGCGTGCGCATTTTATGCTCGAGTTCGTTGTCACTTAATGCCAAATCGGAAAGCGTAATTCTCAGGCTGCTCAAATATGGCGGCTCCTGCATGGTCAATCCGACCAGTAACCAGATGGCGGCAATGACGGTTCCCGCAATAAAGACAAATGACGCCCCGTACAGTTCGAAAAGCCCCCCGCCGAGGCTGCCGCCGATCGCCACGCCAAGAAACTGGGTGGTTGAATAGACGCCCATCGCCGTACCTTTATAGCCAGCGGGTGATTCTTTGCTGATAAGTGAAGGCAATAGCGCTTCCATCACGTTGAATGCCAGAAAAAATAACTGAATACCGAAAATAATCTGCCAGAGATGGTTTTCCGCCTGCCACAGCACCAGTTCCGCCGCGATGAGTACGGTGATACAACCGACAAACACCTGTTTCATCCGGCGTTTCAATTCGGCATAAATAATAAAGGGCACAACGCCGGCGAAGGAAATCAGCATGGTGACCAAATAGACTTTCCAGTGGTCCTGCGGCGGTAAGCCCGCTTTTTCAAGTACCCTTGGCAGGGCAACAAAGCTGGACATCAGCAGGATATGCAGACACATAATGCCGAAATTCAGCTTCAGCAGTCGGCTATTCGCCAGGACTTTATGAAAACTGCCGCTTACGATGGCCGATTCCCGATTGAGAATGTGCGCTGGCGCAGCGGGAATCATCGTGAGCGTGATGAAAATTCCCACCAGAGACAGCGCCGTAATGCCCCAGAAGAGCGCCTGCAATCCAAACGCATGCGTGACGATCGGACCGACAACCATGGCAATAGCAAAGGTAACGCCGAAGCTGACGCCAATAAACGCCATGGCTTTGGTGCGATTCTGTTCGCGCGTCAGATCGGAAAGCAGAGCCATGACGGCGGCGGATATTGCCCCCGAACCCTGTAAGGCCCGGCCAAGAATAATCCCCCAGATTGAATCGCTGAGAGCGGCAATGATGCTTCCCAATGCAAAAATCAGTAATCCGCCAACGATTAACGGTTTTCTGCCGACACGATCCGACAGCAGCCCAAATGGGATCTGAAAAATAGCCTGCATCAGACCATAGATGCCGATCGCAATACCGATAAGGGTTTCGCTGGCGCCTTGCAAGGCCATACCGTAGGTGGTCAGAACAGGCAACACCATAAACATGCCGAGCATGCGTAGCGAAAATACTGTTCCCAGTCCCCATGTGGCGCGCAACTCACCAGGCGTCATCTTGTTATCGTTCATTGATACCTCTGAAAAACAGTCGGCGCTATTCTAGTTCGTTACCCGCCCGGCAGTAAACGGGAGCTTTGTTACGTTATTTAGCGAAAGAGTTGAGAGAGGAAAAAAGAAAAACAGGCGGAGGAGCCGCCTGTTTTACATGATTTGATACTGCTTATCTCTGGTATTGAACCACGACGTTAACGTAAGTAGGTCAGCAAGACCTCATGTGCCGGAGCCATTGAGTCAACGGACATCATGACGCTCAGCGAAGTGATGGCGACAATGGAAAACACAAACAGTTTTCTTGCCCATACCCGGTCGTCATTGGCATTTTTATAGCCCGATAGCGCCATTCCCAACCACCACACGCTGACCGCTGCGGCGACAACCAGATATTTGTAACCGGCGTAGCCGCCCAGAGACAGCATCAGCGTGGCAATCATAAACGCGAGGATATAGAGCGTAATATGATGCTTTGCGACGGAAATCCCCTTAACCACCGGTAAAACCGGGATATTGGCGGCCTGATAATCTTTGAGCCGGAAAATGGCAATCGCGTAGGAGTGGGGCATCTGCCACAGACTGAAAATCAGCAGCAGAATCAGGGCGCCCGCATCGAACTGGTTACTGACGGCACAATAGCCGATAACCGGCGGCGCGGCGCCTGACAAACTGCCAATCAGCGTACCGTAAACAGAATGACGCTTCATATACAGACTATAAACACCGACATAAACCACAAATCCCATCACCGCCAGCCACATGGCCAGCGGATTGGCTGCGATATACAGTAGTGCGAAGCCTGCAATACCCAACAATGAAGCGTAAACCAGCGTTACCTTCAGTGAAATCAGTCCTTTTACCAGGACGCGATTTCTGGTTCTCTCCATTTTTTTGTCGATATCGCGGTCAATAACGTTGTTAAACACGCAACCAGACGCAACGACCAGCGATACGCCGAACAGGGTGGAAAGAAACAGGGGATAATCAATGCTGCCCTGGGCAGCAAGAAGAAATCCGCCAATCACAGAAATTAGATTACCGAAAATAATTCCTGGTTTAGTGACTTGCAGGTATTGCTTAATCATCTTTGACGGCTCTGTTACTGGATCATCATGTTGTGGTGTGCGCTCATCATAATCCAGATGGAACCCACGACGACAATCGCGATAATCAGGACGGTAAACACCAGGGCCACCACATTCCACCGTTCTTCAGACGACGTATTCAGATGCAGGAAGTACACCAGGTGCACCAGAATCTGGATAACCGCACATCCCAGAACGGTCAGAAGAATCACGTTATGTGAGGCTGAACCGGCCATTACTATGCCGAAAGGAATGACTGTCAGAATAACGGACAGAACAAATCCAATCAGATAGGATTTAACGCTACCGTGGCTGGCGCCAGCATGATCGGTTGTTGAATGACTCATTGCATCGCCCCCAGCAGGTAAACAACGGTGAATACACAAATCCACACCACGTCAAGGAAGTGCCAGAACAGGCTCAGGCACATCAGGCGGGTTTTGTTTGTTGACGTCAGGCCGCGTTTGGAAACCTGAATCATCATGATGGTAATCCAGATAAGGCCGGCGGTAACGTGGATGCCGTGCGTGCCGACCAGCGCGAAGAAGGCTGACAGGAACGCGCTGCGATCCGGACCGTAACCTTCGGCGATCAGGTGATGGAATTCATAGATTTCCATCGCGATGAACATCAGACCGAACAGGAAGGTCAGACCCAACCAGGCGTTGACCTGAGACTGGTTGCCTTTGTTCATCGCTATCATCGCCATGCCGTAGGTAATACTACTGAACAGCAGGGCGAAAGTTTCCACCAGAACGAAAGGCAGCTCGAAAATGTCCTTCCCTGTCGGACCGCCAGCGGTACCATTAACCAGTACTGCATAGGTTGCGAACAAAGACGCAAACAAAATGCAGTCGCTCATCAGGTAGATCCAGAAGCCGAATACTTTGGTGGCTCCGGCATCATGGTGCCCATGCTCGGCATGGGCGGCATTATGGTTAGTCAGAGTTTCAGTTGACATTTTTCAGACCTGCTTTGCTGAGTTGATCAAAATTCTGATTCTCAATTTGTTCAATTTCCTTAACCGGGACGTAGTAATCCACATCCTGATTAAAGCTATGCACAATCCAGGTCACAATCATGCCGGCAAAACCGATGATTGCCATCCACCAGATGTGCCAGATCATGGCAAAACCGAACACCAGGCTGAATGCAGAGATAATCACACCTGCGCCGGTATTCTTCGGCATATGGATCTCTTCATAACCAGCCGGTTTTTTGTAGGCTTCGCCTTTCTCTTTGGCATCCCAGAATGCGTCACGATCGTGAACGTGCGGTACGGTAGCAAAGTTATAGAACGGCGCCGGAGAGGAGGTGGACCATTCCAGCGTACGCGCATCCCATGGGTCGCCCGTCAGGTCGCGGTTCTGATCGCGGTCACGGATACTGATGTAGAACTGTACCACCTGACACAGCACACCAATACCGATCAGCACGGCGCCCATAGACGCGACAACCAGTAACGGGTGGAATTCCGGGTTGATTTGCTGGCTCAGACGACGGGTCATGCCCATAAAGCCCAGCGCGTACAGCGGCATAAAGGCGACAAAGAAGCCGATGATCCAGAACCAGAATGCGCGCTTACCCCAGGTTTCGTTAAGGGTGAAACCAAACGCTTTCGGGAACCAGTAAGTGATACCGGCAAAGCACCCAAACACCACACCACCGATGATCACGTTGTGGAAGTGCGCAATCAGGAACAGGCTGTTGTGTAAAACGAAGTTGGCGCCAGGCACGGCCAGCAGTACCCCGGTCATCCCACCGATGGAGAAGGTGATGATAAAGCCAGTGGTCCACAGCATGGCGGAATGCGACTGAATACGGCCCTGATACATGGTAAACAGCCAGTTGAAGATTTTAACCCCGGTCGGAATTGAAATAATCATGGTGGCGATACCAAAGAAGGCATTCACGTTCGCGCCAGACCCCATGGTGAAGAAGTGGTGCAGCCAAACGATAAATGACAGCACGGTAATGGCGATGGTTGCCCATACCAGCGAGGTATAGCCAAACAGACGTTTTTTACAGAATGTGGCCACCACTTCTGAATAAATACCGAACACCGGCAACACCAGAATGTAAACCTCAGGATGACCCCAGGCCCAAATCAGGTTGATGTACATCATCATGTTGCCACCCATATCGTTGGTAAAGAAATGGGTGCCGAGATAACGGTCAAGCGTCAACAGCGCGATCGTAACCGTCAGAATCGGGAATGCGGCAATAATCAGAACGTTGGTGCACAGCGCCGTCCAGGTAAATACCGGCATTTTCATCAGGGTCATGCCGGGCGCGCGCATCTTCATAATGGTGGCAAAGAAGTTTACGCCGGTCAGCGTGGTGCCCAGACCGGATATCTGCAAACTCCATATCCAGTAATCGACCCCGACTCCGGGACTGTACTCCTTACCGGAAAGCGGCGGATAAGCGACCCAACCGGTTTGCGCGAACTCACCCACGCCCAGAGAGAGGTTGATCAAAATGACGCCGACCACGAACAGCCAGAAGCTCAGGGAGTTCAGGAACGGGAAGGCAACGTCGCGGGCGCCGATTTGCAGCGGAACGGCGAGGTTCATCAAACCGACCACGAACGGTGTCGCCACGAAGAAAATCATGATAACGCCGTGGGCGGTGAAGATTTGATCGTAATGGTGGGCGTTAAGGAAGCCTTCTTGCCCGGCAGAGGCGAGAACCTGCTGGCCGCGCATCATGATGGCATCGGCAAAACCACGCAGCATCATCACCAGCGCGACGATGATATACATGATACCGATTTTCTTATGATCTACGGAGGTGAACCATTCGGCCCACAGCCATTTCCACTTGCCAAAGTAGGTTAGCGCCGCCAGCAGCGCCAGGCCGCCGACAATGATCGCCGCGACGGTGACCATGATAATGGGTTCATGATACGGAACCGCTTCAAGTGTAAGTTTTCCGAACATCGTATTATCCCTCGGCTCCTTGGTGCGAGCCATGCTCGCCCATGTTCATACTCTCATCGTGCTGCATGTTTTCACCGTGCTGCATGCCTTCACCATGATGTTGCATGTTCATGTCGTCGCCTGTGAATTTGCGAATAATATTGTTGAACAAATCCGGTTGAACACTGGAGAAGTATTCTACGGGATGATATTCACTTGGCTGAGCCAGTTGGTTGAATTCATCCATGCTGTTGAGTGTCTTGGAAGACGCACGGACGTTCGCAACCCACTGGTCGAACTCCTGCTGGGTCGGCGTGGCGATGGCGGTAAACTTCATGCCAGAGAAGCCTTTTCCGCTGTAACCACCGGAAATACCGTCATATTTGCCAGGCTCATTGGCAATCAGATGCAGCTTGGTTTGCATACCAGCCATTGCATAAATCTGTCCGCCAAGACGAGGAATGAAGAATGAGTTCATTACCGAGTCGGAGGTGATTCTGAACGTAACGGGCGTGTTCGCAGGGAAGGCGAGTTCATTGACGCTGGCGATCCCCAGATCCGGGTAAACAAACAGCCATTTCCAGTCAAGCGAAACCACTTCAACATTAATCGGCTTGATGTCTGATTCCAAAGGCTTGTACGGGTCAAGCGAGTGGCTCGTTTTCCAGGTAATGGTGGCGAGAATGATGATAATGATAATTGGCACGGTCCAGACAACGGCTTCAATCTTGTTGGAATGTGACCAGTTCGGAGTGTATTTCGCCTTTTCGTTGGAAGCACGGAACTTCCAGGCAAAGGCAATCGTCATTATGATGACGGGTATGACGACGATCAACATCAGCCCAATGGCAGTCAGTATTAACGATCGTTGCTCTAACCCGACCTGTCCTTTGGGATTCATCAATGCCATATCGCAACCGCTGAGTAGTGCAGTGGCTGCAAATAAAGACAACATCCCAAAAATTTTATTGTATTTCCTGAGTCTCATCTAGCGACCTCAATAACAAGGGCTCTATTGTCATTTCACGCGAGCGGGCATTTTACGGGAAGGTTACTGTACTGTAAACATGATTAAGAGTATGTCAGCCTGTTGTTGCTGTTTTTTGCCTTGATTGTCACAAAGGCAACATAAAAATAAAAAATGATGATATAAAACAGTGAATTAAAGTGTCGTGCCGATAAAAGTATGGATGGATAATAAAAAATTACAACCATGTACGAGTTTTATTTCCAGAACGGTAGTATTTTCTGCATCAACCAGTGATTCACCATAAAACAGAATTAGCTCGGAAAAATATTCATCGTGGTGAAATAAATCTTTTTCTTACTCAATTATTAAAGAGAAAAATAATTTTATAAGTGGATAAAGACGCGGGTAAGGCGTCTTTATCCCCAAAAACCCGGCTTACCGGGAGCCAGACAGGGGAGATTTCAGTGAAAGGTAGTCCAGCAGACTCCCTAACAGAATACCCAAAAGAGCCAGCCCGCAACCCGCGATTAACAAATACTCCGCCGTCAGCGCCTGGGCCGTCCATCCCAACGCATTGGTGATCAACAGCATCAACCACAATCCCAGCAGGCTTGACCCGATAGCGAGCATACGCAAAGCCGTTCTATAGTAATAAGGAAAGCTATTCCGTAACTGGAAACTATCGGTTTTCTGTGTATATTCCAGCGTATTGCGGCATATCAGCAACAGGAACAGGCCGGGCAACGCGGCAACAATCGAGAAGAGATAGAACCACGTCCATCCGTAGATTTCGACAAACCAGCCCGCAATTGGACCAACGTACACCCGGCCTACCGCAGAAAGGGCGGAGAGCAAGGCGAATTGGGTGGCGGAAAACGATTTGTTGCACAGCGTCATCAATAGCGCCACAAACGCCGCGGTTCCCATCCCGCCGCACAGATTTTCCAGAAACACGGCGCTGGCCATGGTAAACATATTTTTATCGGTAATGGCCAGCAGCCAGTATCCGGCGTTGGACACGGCCTGAAGAATACCGAAGAGCATTAACGCGCGGAACAGCGTCAGGCGCTGCATCAGCAAGCCGCCATAAATGGCGCCGGCAATGGTGGCAAACAGCCCCAGCGTTTTATTGACCAGACCGACATCGCCTGCGTTAAAACCGACGCCGCGGATCAGAAAGGTAGTCGTCAGGCTGGCGGCGAAGGCATCGCCCAATTTATACAACACGATAAGCAGCAGGATGAGCCACGCATTGTTACGTGCGAAAAAGTCGCGCAACGGGGCGACGATCGCCTGTTCCATAGAGCGTGGCGCCGGCTGAGTGTTATTCGGTTCCGGTGCCAGCAGCGTGGAAACCACGCCAATCAGCATTAATCCGGCCATGAGCCAGTATGTTGCCTGCCAGCCTAACAGCCGGTCCGCAATCCACAATGCCAGACCGCCTGAAACCAACATCGCCAGACGATAGCCCAGTACCGACGTGGCGGCGCCGGTGCCGCGTTCTTCAGGCGCCAGCAAATCTGTTTTATAAGCGTCAAAAACAATATCTTGCGACGCCGAGAAAAAAGCGACGAGTACGGCTAGCGCGGCGAGCCACCAGAGATCGCGGGCTGGATTCATAAACCCCATGCAGACAATGGCGACAATCAGCAATAGCTGGCTTACCAGCAGCCATCCGCGTCTGCGCCCCAGAAAAGGCGGGGTATAACGGTCCATCAGGGGAGACCAGAGGAATTTGAATACGTAGGCCTGACCAACCAGAGAGAAAAAACCAATGGTTTTCAAATCAACATTTTCAACGGTCATCCAGGCTTGTAACGTGCCAGAGGTGAGCGCCAGCGGCAATCCTGACGCGAAGCCAAGCAATAACAGAAAACGTGAATTGCGTTGGCTGAACAGATTGATGATACGACTAAACATGAAAGACCCTTTTCCGTTGCGCTGCGAGGAAAATCCGTGCGCAACGGAAGCGGATGAAAAGATTAACGCGCGTTTTCTTTAATGAAGGCGCTGACGCTGGTGTCCTGAGCCATGTCGTTAATGACATCGCTTAACACAGTATTAACGGCATTGGTAATGTTCTGATTGTTTGCGGTAAAGGCGCCCTGGACGCTATAGGTCGCACGGTAGTTTTTCACCTGCTTGTTGCCGTTTGCCGCTTGAGACAGGATAGAGATATCGGCTTTGGTGGTGATGTTGTAACGCAGGTTTCCTTCAGAAACATCGGCATACAGATTATTAACGACGATCTGTAACGCCACCGGGCCGCCAGTACCAATCATGTAGCCACGGGCTGTCATTTGTTTTTCCAGCGCTTCTTGCAACAGGAAACGCAGATCGCGCGAAGGGGTCAGCGTAATCAATTGCCCATCGCGGTTCACTTTAGCCAGTGCCTGATCGGCACGCTGATCGGCGCCGTTAATGCTGATAGTGACGCCCATCAGCGTCGGATCTTGCGACGGCAGGCTAATGTTCGGCGTAATGTTCAGCGTATTGCTTTTGGTGGCGCATCCGGCAAGCAGGATCACGGCCAGAAGTGGGAAAAATAATTTTTTTAACATTCGTATTTTCTCAGTAATGATTAGGGTGGTTAGCTGATAAAAATTCTTGGTATCATATCATTGCCGCTGACGGGGGAAAGAGCGGAGTGCAAGTAATTTATCCTGAAATGCATCTTTTCCTCTTCTTTGCCCTGGCAAAAATCGTTTTTATCACATCATTGCCACTGAAGATATGTCATCAGGTTGCGATGTATTATCTGTTAGCAGTTGTGTTATTTGACCATAACGGCTTGAAAAACAGCTAAGATTAAAGTGATTCGGGGATCTGTAAGTGACAGGCAAGTTTAGCTGGTATCAGACTTTTCCAAAGCCGAAAGGGTGGCCGTATGATGTGTGAAACGATAGAAGAAAAACTGCGTGTGGAATTTGAACCCATCCACCTGGAAGTGATTGATGAAAGCTATCGTCACAACGTGCCAGCGGGGGCGGAAAGCCATTTTAAGGTGGTTATGGTCAGCGATCGTTTTGTGGGGGAGCGGGTTTTAGGCCGCCATCGTGCCATCTATGCGGTGCTTGCCGCCGAACTGGCGAGTACGGTACATGCGTTGGCGTTGCATACCTATACGGTAACGGAGTGGAGCAGTTTGCAGAATGCCGTGCCTTCATCGCCGCCTTGTGGTGGGGCGGGTATCCTGTCGTAAGTCTGGGATATAACCCGTTTCGAACCTTTTCGGTACGGGTTATTCATAAAAGTGTGAATCTCTTGCTGCAATAGTCTTTCTGCCGTCCTCGACTCAACCTGTCTATATCGCTATAATGCCGCGTCTATTTTTCCGGAATGTATTCGGGACGCTTCTGACTACAGGGAACAAGGGCGGGTAAATACGCCATCGTCCGGTTCTGTGAGGCTTTTTTCAATACATGTCGACCATGTTTGGGCAGGCTTTGCTGTTGTGAGAATAGTTTTGGGGTTGACCGAGCACTGTGATTTTTTGAGGTAACAAGATGCAAGTTTCTGTGGAAACCACTCAAGGCCTTGGGCGCCGTGTAACGATTACCGTTGCTGCTGACAGCATTGAGAGTGCGGTTAAGAGCGAATTGGTCAACGTGGCCAAAAAAGTACGTATTGACGGCTTTCGTAAAGGCAAAGTGCCGATGAATGTTGTTGCTCAGCGTTATGGTGCCTCTGTGCGTCAGGATGTGCTGGGCGATCTGATGCAGCGCAATTTTGTCGATGCCATCATCAAAGAAAAAATTAACCCGGTTGGCGCGCCGAACTATGTTCCGGGCGAATACACCGTGGGTGGCGACTTCACTTACTCTGTCGAGTTTGAAGTGTACCCGGAAGTGGAATTGAAAGGTCTGGACGCAATCGAAGTTGAAAAACCGGTTGTTGAAGTGACAGAAGCTGATGTTGACACCATGCTGGAAACGCTGCGTAAGCAACAGGCTACCTGGAAAGAAACCGATCGCGCCGCCGCTGCTGAAGACCGTGTTACCATCGACTTTACCGGTACTATCGACGGTGAAGAATTTGAAGGTGGCAAGGCTTCTGATTTCGTCCTGGCAATGGGCCAGAGCCGCATGATCCCGGGCTTTGAAGACGGCGTTGTTGGTCACAAGGCTGGCGAAGAATTCACCATTGACGTGAACTTCCCTGACGATTACCACGCTGAAAACCTGAAAGGTAAGGCGGCTCAGTTCGCTATCGTTCTGAAGAAAGTGGAAGAGCGTGAACTGCCGGAACTGACTGAAGAGTTCATCAAGCGTTTCGGCGTGGATGATGGTTCCCAGGAAGGCCTGCGTGCCGAAGTTCGCAAAAACATGGAACGCGAACTGAAAGGCGCCGTTCGCAACCGTATTAAGACTCAGGTTCTGGACGGTCTGGTTAAAGCGAATGAAATTGATGTTCCGGCCGCACTGATCGACGGCGAAATTGATGTTCTGCGTCGGCAGGCTGCACAGCGCTTTGGCGGTAACGAAAAACAAGCGCTGGAACTGCCTCGCGAACTGTTCGAAGAGCAGGCAAAGCGCCGCGTCGTTGTTGGCCTGCTGTTGGGTGAAGTCATCAGCACCAATGAGCTGAAAGCGGATGACGCGCGCGTCAACACCCTGATCGAAGAGATGGCTTCTGCTTACGAAGATCCGCGGGAAGTGATCGAGTTCTACAGTAAAAATAAAGAGCTGATGAACAACATGCGCAATGTTGCTTTGGAAGAGCAAGCGGTGGAAACCGTGCTTTCCAACGCGAAAGTGGTTGAGAAGTCAGTCAGCTTCAACGAACTGATGAACCAGACTGCCAGCGCATAAGTATCATTCTGCCGCTGTATCAGGGAATATATTCCCTGACAACAAAGCCCGTGGCCTGATGGCGCGGGCTTTTTTCTGTTTGCAGCCATCGCTGATAACCGATTTGTCTTGAACAGGATGACCTGACTTGCACTATCATTAACAATAAAGAACGGATGCGTTTAGAGGCTGGGCGTTATTGCTGATAACTCTTTAATATAAAACAATTGATAGTGTAAGCTTGAAAAGCGAGGCGTGAGCCCCAAATAATTGGAATAACGGCGGGCGCATGAAGAGGCTTCGGTATAACCAGGTTGATTGAGTGACGCCGGTGCGTGAGCATGGTCATCACTCTTTATCTCAAGTAGAATCGAACCAGAATGACGCCGACGCATTTTATCTAGGAGACGTGAATGTCATACAGTGGCGAACAAGAAAGACAGGCACCTCATATGGCTTTAGTGCCGATGGTGGTTGAACAAACCTCTCGTGGGGAGCGTTCTTACGATATTTATTCCCGTCTGCTAAAAGAACGGATAATCTTCCTGACCGGTCAGGTTGAAGATTATATGGCAAACCTGATTGTGGCGCAGATGCTGTTCCTTGAAGCCGAAAATCCGGAAAAAGACATTTTCCTGTACATTAATTCTCCAGGTGGCGTCATTACCGCGGGTATGTCCATTTACGACACGATGCAGTTCATTAAACCTGATGTGAGTACGATCTGTATGGGACAGGCGTGTTCCATGGGGTCGTTCCTGCTGGCCGCAGGAGCAAAAGGCAAACGTATCTGCCTGCCGAATTCACGGGTGATGATTCACCAGCCGCTGGGCGGGTTCCAGGGACAGGCAACGGATATTGAAATCCACGCCAAAGAAATACTGAAAGTGAAAGCCAGAATGAATGAATTACTGGCAAAACATACTGGGCAGCCTATTGATGTTATAGAGAGAGACACAGAACGAGACCGTTTCCTCTCTGCCAATGAGGCAGTAGACTATGGTTTGGTAGACTCTGTATTCACGCACCGTGAATAATATTCTGCTATGTTAACAGTCTATAGTGGCTAAAAATCAGTGTACGACCGATAGTCTGTAATGCGATGTTTTTTGCGTGTATTGGCTATAAATGTCGGCGTTCGCTGTAGCGATATCGCTGTGGTTGGCCTGCGGGCAAAAGACTAAGAAGAGGTTTGACTCATGACAGATAAGCGCAAAGACGGTTCAGGAAAGTTGCTGTACTGCTCTTTCTGCGGCAAAAGCCAGCATGAAGTCCGAAAGCTGATTGCCGGGCCGTCAGTGTATATCTGCGATGAATGTGTGGACTTGTGTAACGACATTATTCGCGAAGAAATTAAAGAAGTGGCGCCGCATCGTGAACGCAGCGCATTGCCGACGCCGCACGAAATCCGCCGACACCTTGATGATTACGTTATCGGTCAGGAACAGGCCAAAAAGGTCCTGTCCGTCGCGGTATACAACCACTACAAGCGGTTACGTAACGGTGACAGCAGCAATGGTATCGAACTGGGTAAAAGTAATATTCTGCTGATTGGCCCAACGGGTAGCGGTAAAACCCTGCTGGCTGAAACACTGGCTCGTTTCCTCGATGTGCCATTTACCATGGCCGATGCAACAACGCTGACTGAAGCCGGTTATGTGGGTGAAGACGTTGAAAATATCATCCAGAAACTGCTGCAGAAATGCGACTACGATGTGCAAAAAGCGCAGCGTGGCATTGTCTATATCGATGAAATCGACAAGATTTCACGTAAATCAGACAATCCGTCTATCACTCGCGACGTGTCGGGTGAAGGCGTTCAGCAGGCATTGTTGAAACTGATTGAAGGCACTATCGCTGCGGTTCCGCCGCAGGGCGGGCGTAAACATCCTCAGCAGGAGTTCTTGCAGGTTGATACTTCCAAGATCCTCTTTATTTGTGGCGGGGCGTTTGCCGGTCTGGATAAGGTTATTGAGCAGCGTACCGATACCGGACGTGGTATCGGCTTTGGTGCAACGGTGAAAGGTTCCGCTGAAAAAGCGACCGAGGGTGAACTGTTGGGCCAGGTTGAACCGGGCGATTTGATCAAATTCGGTTTGATTCCCGAGTTTATTGGCCGTTTACCTGTAGTGGCAACGCTCAGGGAACTGAGTGAAGACGCGCTGATTCAAATTCTGCGTGAGCCGAAAAATGCACTGACCAAACAGTATCAGGCGCTATTTAATCTGGAAGGCGTCGAGCTGGAATTTCGTGATGAGGCCCTGACGGCAATTGCGAAGAAAGCCATGGTACGTAAAACCGGCGCCCGTGGTCTGCGTTCCATTGTCGAAGCGGCATTGCTGGATACCATGTACGATCTGCCATCATTGGAGAGCGTAGATAAGGTTGTCATTGATGAATCAGTGATTGCCGGCCAATCTGAACCTCTGCTGATCTACGGCAAGCCCGAGGCTCAACAAGCGTCCGGCGAATAATTAGCCAAAAAAACAGTCCTGAAAGATAAAAATGGGGGATTTTATCCCCCATTCGCTTTTACACGCGTTCTGGTCGTTGAATGTAAGATATTTATCCCCATATACTCGAATACCTATTTGGTGAAACCCGTGAAGATCGTGTTTCACGAGATTCCCTTAACCTGGCGGAAACGAAACTAAGAGAGAGCTCTATGAACCCTGAGCGTTCCGAACGCATAGAAATCCCCGTATTGCCGTTGCGCGATGTGGTGGTTTATCCGCACATGGTGATTCCGTTGTTTGTTGGTCGGGAGAAGTCGATTCGGTGCCTTGAAGCCGCAATGGATCATGATAAAAAGATCATGCTGGTGGCACAGAAAGAAGCCTCAACGGATGAGCCAAGTATTAACGATCTTTTCTCGGTAGGGACGGTAGCCTCAATTCTTCAAATGCTGAAACTGCCGGACGGCACGGTTAAAGTGCTGGTCGAAGGTTTGCAGCGTGCGCGTATTACGACCTTGTCCGACAGCGGCGAGCATTTTGCTGCACAGGCGGAATATCTGGACTCCCCGGCGATTGATGAGCGTGAGCAGGAAGTTCTGATGCGCACGGCAATCAATCAGTTTGAGGGATATATCAAGCTGAATAAAAAGATCCCGCCGGAAGTTCTGACGTCGCTGAACAGCATTGATGATGCGGCGCGTCTGGCTGATACCATCGCTGCACATATGCCTCTGAAATTGGCGGATAAGCAGTCGGTACTTGAAATGTTCGATATTACGGAACGTCTCGAGTATCTGATGGCGATGATGGAATCTGAAATCGATCTGTTGCAGGTCGAAAAACGTATCCGTAGCCGCGTTAAGAAGCAGATGGAGAAAAGTCAGCGTGAGTACTATCTGAATGAGCAAATGAAGGCCATTCAGAAGGAACTCGGCGAGATGGACGACGCGCCAGATGAACACGAAGCGTTAAAGCGCAAGATTGAAGCGGCAAAAATGCCGAAAGAAGCGCGTGAAAAAACCGAAGCGGAACTGCAGAAGCTGAAAATGATGTCGCCGATGTCGGCTGAAGCGACGGTTGTCCGTAGTTACATTGACTGGATGGTTCAGGTTCCCTGGAATGCGCGTAGCAAAGTGAAGAAAGATTTGCTGAAAGCGCAGGAAATGCTGGATACCGACCATTACGGTCTTGAGCGTGTGAAAGAACGCATTCTGGAATATCTTGCAGTACAAAGCCGCGTCAGCAAAATCAAGGGACCTATCCTGTGTCTGGTGGGGCCGCCGGGAGTGGGTAAAACCTCGCTGGGGCAGTCCATCGCTAAAGCGACGGGTCGTCAGTATGTTCGTATGGCGCTGGGTGGGGTACGCGATGAGGCCGAGATTCGTGGTCACCGCCGTACTTATATCGGTTCCATGCCGGGCAAGCTGATTCAGAAAATGGCCAAAGTCGGGGTGAAGAATCCGCTGTTCCTGCTGGATGAGATTGACAAGATGTCATCCGACATGCGCGGCGATCCGGCGTCTGCTTTGCTGGAAGTGCTTGATCCTGAGCAGAATGTTGCTTTTAACGATCACTATCTGGAGGTCGATTACGATCTCTCCGACGTGATGTTTGTTGCGACATCCAACTCAATGAACATTCCGGCGCCGTTGCTCGATCGTATGGAGGTGATTCGTCTTTCCGGCTATACCGAAGATGAAAAACTGAACATCGCCAAACAGCATCTGCTGCCAAAACAGATTGAGCGCAACGCGCTGAAAAAAGGCGAGTTGTCGGTGGACGACAGCGCGATTGTCGGGATTATCCGCTACTACACCCGTGAAGCGGGCGTGCGAAGTCTGGAACGTGAAATTTCCAAACTGTGTCGTAAGGCCGTCAAAACGCTGTTGATGGATAAATCTGTTAAACATATCCAGATAACGGGCGATAATCTTAAAGATTTCCTCGGCGTACAGCGCTTTGACTATGGCCGGGCGGATGATGAAAACCGTGTTGGTCAGGTAACCGGGTTGGCCTGGACGGAAGTAGGCGGCGACTTACTGACGATTGAGACCGCCTGTGTTCCAGGTAAAGGCAAGTTGACCTATACCGGTTCGTTAGGTGAAGTGATGCAGGAGTCTATCCAGGCCGCGCTCACCGTGGTTCGTGCCAGAGCGGAGAAATTGGGTATCAACGCGGATTTCTATGAGAAACGCGATATTCACGTTCACGTTCCTGAAGGGGCGACACCGAAAGATGGGCCAAGCGCGGGTATTGCAATGTGTACCGCGCTGGTGTCCTGTTTGACCGGTAACCCGGTACGGGCTGACGTGGCGATGACAGGCGAAATCACCTTACGTGGTTTAGTGCTGCCTATCGGTGGTCTGAAAGAGAAACTGCTGGCCGCGCATCGTGGCGGTATCAAAACGGTATTGATCCCGGATGATAACAAGCGTGATCTTGAAGATATTCCGCAAAACGTGATTGCCGATCTGGATATTCATCCAGTGAAGCGTATCGAGGAAGTGTTGGCGTTAGCGTTACAGAATGCGCCATATGGTATGCAGGTAGTGAACACAACGACGCCTGAGGCGAAAACGGCCAAGGCAAAATAGTGACCTATAGCAAAAACCATTGATAAAAGCAGGGCTGGTGAGTTAAATCGTGCTTGCCAGCTTTTTTTTGTACCGCTAAGTTAGAGCACTGTTGGCTTTAGCTGTAACTTGCTAAGGTCTGGCAGGATTGATATAAAGCTACGTGTCGTGTTTTGGGAAACTAGCGCGATAATAGAATTTCAGAGGGGATGAGAGAGTGAACAAGTCACAATTGATCGACAAAATTGCCGCAGATGCTGATATTTCTAAAGCGGCGGCAGGGCGTGTGTTAGATGCAATTATTGGTTCCGTTACCGAGTCTCTGAAAGAAGGGGATGATGTCGCTTTGGTTGGTTTCGGTACTTTCTCAGTGCGTGAACGCGCTGCTCGTACCGGCCGTAACCCCCAGACTGGTAAGGAAATCAGTATTCCTGCAGCGAAAGTACCGGGCTTCCGTGCTGGTAAATCGCTGAAAGACGCCGTTAACTGATTATTACGTCACAGGTTTGGGGTGTAACACGCTGTGTTGCCAAACATTACCTGACGCAGAGATATTGGTAAGGTAAGATACGAGGCGCATCATTTTATGATGTGCCTTTTACTATGACGGGCTATCCTGCCCGTCATCCTTTGGGCCGTCGCAAGCGACGTTGAAAATCGCTTCCGGCGATTTTTTATGACGGGCTAATACCCTGCCCGATACCCTGCGGGTCGTTGCGGAGCAACGTTGAAAAACATTCCTGATGTTTTTTTACCGGCAATTCAGGTTACGATTGTCGGACAAAAGCTTAAATGCGCCCTGGCTTTGTTTGCGGGCTACAGCAATGGCAAGGATGTATGGCTTCGGCCGGCGCGGGGAGTATTATCCATTCTACAGCGGAGTGTTGTCACATTATGATGGACAATTTACGCGCGGCCGCTAATAACGTCGTGCTCAAAATTATTCTTGCTTTGATCATTGCATCATTCGTTTTAACCGGCGTTGGTGATTATCTTATTGGTGGTTCCGGAGACTATGCGGCAAAGGTAAATGGTCAGGAAATTACCCGTGCCCAGTTGGAACAAGCGGTACAAAACGAACGCAATCGTCAGCAGGAAGCACTGGGCGAGAATTTCTCCATTCTTGCGAGCAATGACGGTTATATGCAGAATCTGCGTCGGCAGGCTCTTGCTCAACTGATTGATGAAGCGTTGCTGGATCAATATGCCAATAAACTTGGACTGAGTATCAGTGATGAACAGATTAAGCAGGCGATTTTCTCTGTTCCTGAGTTTCAAACCAACAACCGTTTCGATAACGAAAAATATCTGAATCAGGTTCGCCGTCTTGGACTGACGCCGGATGTCTATGCCCAACTGTTGCGTAAACAATTAACGTCACAGCAGCTGATTCGTGGTTTCGGCAATACCTCGTTCCTGCTTCCCCAGGAAATCGACAATCTGGTAAAACAGGCGGCTCAGGATCGCGTGGTTCGACTGGCGACGATAGATGTTGAAGCCAGGGCCAACGCGCTGAGTGTTTCTGATGAAGAAATCCAGAGTTATTACGATCAGAACAAGAACAGCTTTATCGCACCTGAAGCGTTCAAAGTGAGCTATATCACGCTGGATGCGGCGGGGATCATGGATAAAATCACGGTCAATGACGATGATGTCGCCGATTTTTATGAAAAAAATAAAAATGACTATTCTCAGCCAGAGCGTAAGAAATTCAGCGTTATTCAGGTAAAAACCGAAGCTGATGCACAGACTGTTTTGGATGAACTGAAGCAGGGCGCCGATTTTGCTGCGTTGGCGAAAGAAAAATCGACCGATGTGATTTCAAGCCGCAACGGTGGTGATTTGGGCTGGATGGACGAAGGTTCCACCGTTGATGAGCTCAGGCAGGCTGCGCTGACCGAAAAAGGGCAGGTGTCCTCAGCAATAAAATCCTCTGTGGGATATTTGATTGTTCGTCTGGATGATATTCAGCCGCAGCAGGTTAAACCGCTGAGTGAGGTTCGTGCTGACATCGCCGCCAAAGTTAAGCAAGAAAAAGCGCTGGACGAATATTACGCGCTGCAACAAAAAGTCAGCGAAGCGGCAAGCAATGACAACGAGTCTCTGGCTTCCGCTGAAGAGGCCGCCGGCGTCAAAGCCACGCAAACGGATTGGTTTACTCGTGAACAGGTCCCTGCCGCACTGAATTTTCAGCCAGTTACTCAGGTGCTCTTTGATGGCGCATTGCTGGGTGATAACGGCGCGCCCGGCAATAACTCCGATGTCATCAATGTGGATGGCGATCGTGCTTTCGTTATTCGTATCACTGACCATAAAGCGGAAACCACGCGTCCGTTGGATCAGGTTCGCGATCAGGTAACGCAGATGGTTAAACGTCAGAAGGCAGAGCAACAGGCTCGCGTTGATGCCGAAAAAATCCTGGCCGATCTGAAACAAGGTAAGGACGATACGTTGAAAGCGGCCGGTCTGAGCTTTGGCGAGGCGAGAACGCTGTCATCAATTTCTCAAGGCGACGTAATGACGGAATCTATTTTCGCTCTGCCATATCCGGCCAACGATAAACCGTCTTACGGGATTTCTCAGGATCAGGCGGGCAATGTGGTCCTTGTCGCATTGGATAACGTGACGCCGCATCCGCTAAACGATCAACAAAAAGAGCAATTTGCCAGCCAGATACAGCAAAGCTCACTGGGTTCTCTGTTTGATGCGCTGCTGACCAGCTTACGTAGCGAAGCCAAAATCAAAATGGGTAACGCCGCTCAGGAGCAGCAATAAGCTCCGCATAAATTTGCAAACCGTTGCAATAACAAAAGGCCGCTTTCGCGGCCTTTTCCACATTTAAATTCCTCCGTTTGCGGCGAACTCAGACCTGCGGCAAGGTAGCCCTGCTGTCAAACACAAGGAGGAAACAGCATGAAAAGATCAGGAATAAAAGCGCTTTGTCTGGTAATTGGGATGAGTTTGTCAGGGTTACCGTTAATCGTTCAGGCAACCCTGAAGGCTGATAATACGGCGACGGCGGCAAAATCTGTTTCATCCGAGCAAAAGGCGGAAAAAGTAAACTTGCCGAACGCTGATGAGGATGAGGTAAGTATTAACATGGGAACCGCAGCAGAACTAGCTGAAGTGATGAACGGCGTTGGCCTTAAGAAAGCCGAGGCCATCGTCAATTATCGTGAACAAAATGGCCCTTTCACGCAGATTGAGCAATTACAAGAAGTTCCAGGGATTGGCGCCGCGCTGGTAGAACGTAATCTCTCCCGATTAAAATTGTGATGTTGTTCGCAACCGAGTGGTGAAATGCTACTCGGTTGCGAGCTTCTGCTAGGCTAAATATCAGGTCATACCAGTCTTGTGAGTCTTGTTGCTATGGGAGTATTGGCTTGATGCAGAGTTTTATCACCGTTCGTGGGTATCACATTGATGTTTATCAGCATGTCAACAACGCACGATATCTGGAGTTTTTAGAGGATGCTCGCTGGCAATGGCTGGAAACGCTGCCAACCTTTGACTGGATGAATCGAAACAACATTGCCTTTATCGTCGTAAATATCAACATCAACTATCGTAAGCCCGCAGTGTTAGGGGATAAATTGCGTATCGATAGTGAGTTTTTACAATTGAATACTAAAAGCGGTGTGATCAGTCAGAAAATAACTCGTCAGTCCGATGACGAAAATATTGCTGATGCTTTGCTGACGTTCGTCTGCATTGATTTGTTAACGCAGAAGGCGTTACCGCTTGAGGGTGAACTACTGGAACATTTGAATGATATCCGCCATGAGGGATAGCGCAGGGGAATAAATCAGATGTCTCCCGCTGTATATCGTTAGCATCAGGGAAACTCAGGCTATTCAGGCAAGGCGGTCATTGGGGATACGCTTTGCCTGAACCTGGCTCTGTTTGATTATCTTAAACCGGTCTTATTCTTCAGGGCCGACATAATATTGGCCGGATCGCTCTGATATTGCTCCAGACCGTTAGCGCGTAAATGGCAGGCTGCGCAATGACCACAACCATCGCCTTTAATACCGTTGTAGCACGTCAGGGTATGATGGCGGATGGTATCCAACTGCTGATAATAATCCGCCAGTGCCCAGGTTTCTGCTTTGTTGAGCCACATCAGCGGTGTTTCAAAGCGGATATCACGCGCGATCCCAAGTACGATGGCTTGATTCAGGGCTTTGACGAATTCATCCCGGCAGTCGGGATAGCCGGAGAAGTCTGTTTCACACACGCCGGTAATGACGGCCTCCGCGCCAACCTGGTAAGCATAAATGGAGGCCAGCGTCAGGAAAAGGATGTTTCTTCCGGGAACAAAGGTGCTGGGCACGCCCTGCACATTGGCGTCATAGTCAGGGACAGGAATATTTTCCCGGGTCAGGCTGCTGGCGGCTAATTCATTCAGTAAACCCACATCAAGAACTTTATGTGCGGCGACACCTAAAGTCAGCGCAAGCTCTTTGGCGATATCAATTTCTGCCCGATGACGTTGTCCGTAATCGAAAGTAATGCAGTGGACTTCATCATATTGTTGCAGAGCCTGAATCAGGCAGGTTGTGGAGTCTTGTCCACCGCTAAAAACGACAACAGCGCGCTTCATTCTTCATTCACCTTGACGCAGTGTGAACCTCAACGTATACGCGAGACCTTGAGGTGTAAAGCGGATATGTTACCTGAAAAACCGTCACCGTTCAGCGATGTCGGCATCTTCTGGGTGAACCCGGGTCAGGCCATATTCAGCGCTGCCGCAACGTTGCATGTTGTTTTGGCACTCAGCCTATTGAGATAGGGAGTGAGGTCGCCGATATTTTTTTCGACCCAGGCGCTATTGTAGTAGGTGTCCAGATAGCGTTCGCCGCTATCGCATAACAGGGTAACAATCGCACCTTGTTTACCTTGCGCAACCATCTGTTTTGCCAATTGCAGCATTCCCCAGACATTGGTGCCGGTAGATGCGCCGACCTTACGGCCCAGAATACCTTCCAGCCAGTAGAGCGTGGCAATGCTGGCCGCATCGGGTACTTTGATCATGCTGTCGATGACGTCAGGAATAAACGACGGTTCGGCTCTTGGGCGGCCGATTCCTTCAATTCGGCTGCCGCATTCGCCGGTAATCGAACGATCGCGTTGTTGATAGCAGTCGTAGAACACCGAGTTTTCTGGGTCCACCACCACCAGTTGTGTATTCAAGCCCTGATAGCGGATATAACGCCCCAGCGTTGCCGATGTGCCACCGGTTCCCGCGCTCATAACGATATAATCTGGTACTGGATTGGGTTCACGGGACATCTGTCGATAGATGCTGTCGGCGATGTTATTGTTGCCGCGCCAGTCGGTGGCTCGCTCCGCGTAGGTAAACTGATCCATATAATGACCATTCAGTTCTTTGGCCAATTGCTCTGAAGCGGCGTAGATCTGTCCGGCTTGTTCGACAAAGTGGCAGCGACCACCATAAAAGGTAATTTGTTCTATTTTTCGTTTGGCGGTGTGGGCGGGCATAACGGCGATAAAGGGTAACCCCAGCAGACGTGCAAAATAAGCTTCGGAGACGGCGGTACTGCCGGATGACGCTTCAATAATCGGCGAACCTTCTTTTATCCAGCCATTGCACAGTCCATAAAGAAAGAGAGAACGGGCCAGACGGTGTTTCAGGCTGCCACTTGGGTGCGTACTTTCGTCTTTTAAATAGAAATAGATACCGGGATAGTCCGGCAATGTCAGACGGATGAGGTGCGTATCAGCGGAGCGTTGGAAGTCAGCGTCTATTGCGCTGATAGCCTGTTTTACCCAGGTGTTGTTCATGATGTTGACCCATTTGCGCAGTGATAGGATTAGCTTAGCGAGTTTCTCGGAAAAAAAGGTTGTCTTTTTATCTTCTAATGCGTGAAATTAGAGAAAATTTTTCTACGGAATGACGTCATGCTAGATAAAATAGATCGCACTTTGCTGAGTTTGTTGCAACAGGACTGTACGCTGTCGCTTCAGTCGCTGGCGGAATCGGTAAATCTGACGTCAACCCCATGCTGGAAACGGTTGAAGCGTCTGGAGGAAGAGGGATACATCCGGGCGCGCGTCGCCTTGCTGGATAACGAACGGCTGGGGCTGGGGCTCACCGCATTCGTCCTGTTGAAGACGCAGCAGCATAATAGTGTCTGGTATCAGACGTTTACCAGCGTCGTATCGGAAATGCCCGAAGTCTTGTCTTTCTATCGGATGGCGGGAGAGTATGATTACCTGATGCAGGTACAGGTCGCTGATATGAAAAGTTATGATGATTTTTATAAACGCCTGGTGAACGGTATTCCCGGTTTGGTTGATGTCACATCCAGTTTTGCCATGGAACGTATTAAGCACACTACCGCACTACCTTTATCACTATGATTGATTATCATTCATAAGCTTTCTGTATAATCATTTTTCTGAGTTCATAATGACTCTTCTGGATATTGGAATTAAAACTGCGTGAGACTGTTTGCTCTACTAGGTTGGTATTTTCGTCGCGAATGGCGACGTTATGTCGGGGCGGTGGCGCTACTGATTGTCATTGCCATCCTGCAACTGTTACCCCCAAAACTGGTTGGGGTTATTGTTGATGGTGTCACCCGGCATAACATATCCACGGCTGAGGTTATGCAATGGATCGGCGTGATGCTGTTGACGGCCACCATGGTCTACCTGTTGCGCTATGTCTGGCGTGTGTTGTTGTTTGGCGCATCCTATAAGTTGGCAGTTGAACTACGTGAAGACTTTTATCGGCAATTGAGTCGCCAGCATCCCGCCTTTTATCTTCGTCATCGTACTGGTGACTTGATGGCGCTAGCCACAAATGATGTTGACCGTGTGGTTTTTGCTGCGGGAGAAGGGGTTCTCACGCTGGTGGACTCCATGGTGATGGGATGCGCGGTTCTGATTGTTATGAGCACCCAAATCAGCTGGCAGCTGACACTGCTGGCGCTATTGCCCATGCCAGTGATGGCGCTGGTGATCAAACACTATGGCTCCCAGTTGCATCAGCGTTTCAAAGTGGCTCAGGCTGCATTTTCATCTCTCAACGATCAGGCACAGGAAAGCCTGACCAGTATTCGCATGATTAAATCATTTGGGCTGGAAGATTATCAGTCCCGTCGTTTTGCGCAGGTTGCGGCGGATGCCGGGGCCAAAAATATGCATGTCGCACGGGTTGATGCACGCTTTGACCCCACCATTTATATCGCGGTAGGGCTGTCTCACCTGTTGGCTATCGGCGGCGGCAGTTGGATGGTTATCAATGGTTCGTTGACGTTGGGACTGCTGACCAGCTTCGTGATGTATCTTGGGCTGATGATTTGGCCGATGCTGGCGTTGGCATGGATGTTCAATATCGTTGAACGGGGAAGCGCCGCTTACAGTCGTATTCGACAACTTCTGTCGGAGGAACAGGTGGTGGCGGAAGGTTCTGCCTCCCTGCCTGCCGGGCGGGGAACGTTAAGCGTCAATATCGATGAGTTTCACTATCCTGAAAGTCCACGCCATGTTTTGAATAATGTCCGCTTTACGCTGGAGCCGGGCAGAATGCTTGGGCTCTGTGGTCCGACCGGTTCGGGGAAAAGCACGTTACTGGCATTGATTCTGCGACATTTTGATATTAAATCGGGCGATATCCAGTATCACAACCTGCCGCTGTCTGATATCCGGTTGGACGAATTGCGTCATCGTTTTGCCGTCGTCGGGCAAACGCCTTTCCTGTTTTCTGATAGCGTGACAAACAATATTGCGTTAGGGCGGCCTGATGCCACCCAGCAACAGATTGAGCAGGCCGCACGGCTTGCCTGCGTACATGAGGATATTCTGCGTCTTCCCCAGGGGTATAAAACCGAAGTGGGGGAGCGCGGTGTGATGCTGTCCGGCGGTCAGAAACAGCGGATCGCCATCGCCCGGGCCTTACTGCTGGAGGCAGAGATTCTGGTGCTGGATGATGCGCTATCGGCGGTCGACGGACGTACAGAGTACCAGATTCTGCAAAACCTGAAGCAATGGGGTGAGCAGCGTACATTGATTATCAGCGCTCATCGCCTGTCGGCTTTGACTGAAGCCAATGAGACTCTGGTTCTGCAACAGGGGCATGTGGCCCAGCGCGGTCATCATCGTGAGCTGTTGGCGCAACCCGGCTGGTATCGCGATATGTATCGCTACCAACAGCTGGAGGCCGCCCTGGATGACGCGCCGCAGGCGGAAGGAGCGGAGGATGAATAGCCCTAAACAGCTTTGGCCGACGTTGAAGCGGCTGCTGGCTTATGGATCACCGTGGCGTAAGCCGCTGACATTCGGCGTGGTGATGCTTTGGATCGCCGCTGCGGCGGAGGTTTCCGGCCCGGTATTGGTGAGTTACTTCATTGACCATCTGGTGGCAAAAGGCGAATTTCCGTTAGCGATAGCCGCCGGTTTGGCCATGGTGTACATCATGTTGCAGATTCTGGCTGCCGCGCTGCACTATTTCCAGGCGCTATTGTTCAACCGGGTCGCCGTAGGCGTAGTACAGCAGTTGCGAACCGATGTGATGGATGCCGCTTTGCGTCAGCCGCTCAGCACGTTTGACACTCAGCCGGTGGGCCAACTGATATCGCGTGTAACGAACGACACCGAGGTTGTGAAAGATCTGTACGTCATGGTTGTCTCGACGGTATTACGCAGTGCCGCGCTTATCGGTGCCATGCTGGTGGCGATGTTCAGTCTGGATTGGCGCATGGCTCTGGTTGCCTTGACTATTTTTCCCGCGGTGATCGCCGTCATGGTGATTTACCAGCGATACAGTACGCCGATTGTGCGCCGGGTGCGGAGCTATCTGGCGGATATCAATGATGGTTTTAACGAAATTATCAACGGTATGGGCGTGATACAGCAGTTTCGTCAGCAGGCCCGCTTTGGTGAAAAGCTGGGGGTTGCCAGCCGTGAACATTATCTGGCGCGTATGCAGACACTGCGTCTGGATGGGTTTCTTTTACGTCCGTTGCTCAGTCTGTTTTCTGCCATGGTCTTGTGCGGCCTGCTGCTGCAATTCGGTTTCAGTTCAGTGGGTTCTGTGGGCGTCGGTGTCCTGTATGCATTTATTAACTATCTCGGCCGCCTGAACGAGCCATTAATTGAGCTGACGACACAGCAGTCTATGCTGCAACAAGCTGTTGTCGCAGGTGAGCGTATATTTGAGCTGATGGACGGCTTGAAGCAACGTTACGGTGATGATGAGCGTGCGCTGGTCAGCGGTAGTGTTGAGATCGATAACGTTTCTTTCTCTTACGGCGCGGATCAGAAGAGCGTGTTGCAGCATATTTCGCTGACGATCCCAACGCGGGGATTTGTTGCGCTGGTGGGGCATACCGGCAGTGGTAAAAGTACGCTGGCAAATTTGCTGATGGGGTATTATTCGCCGAATGAAGGGGAAATTCGTCTGGATGGACGTCCATTGCAAACGCTATCACATCAGGTACTGCGGCAAAATGTGGCCATGGTGCAGCAGGATCCGGTTGTTCTGGCGGAATCAATGTATACGAATGTGACGCTGGGACGTGATATCAATGAGGACGAAGTCTGGAGGGTATTGAATATCGTCCAACTGTCTGAATTGGTGCGGTCGTTTCCGGAAGGATTGCATACGCGCGTCGGTGAACAGGGCAATAACCTGTCTACCGGACAGAAGCAACTGCTGGCAATAGCCCGTGTGCTGGTGCAAACCCCCAAAATTTTGATCCTTGATGAAGCGACCGCGAATATTGACTCGGGTACGGAGCAGGCGGTTCAGAAAGCGCTTAACGTCATTCGTGAACAAACGACGTTGATCGTGATTGCTCACCGGCTCTCAACGATCGTCGAGGCGGATACCATCATGGTGCTCCACCATGGACAGACTGTCGAGCAAGGGACGCATGAACAGCTGCTGCGTCGGCAAGGGCGGTATTATCAAATGTATCAACTGCAATTAGCTGGAGAAGAGCTGGCGGCCGCGGAAGTCAGCGAGCAGACGCTCCCTGTTTTATAAACATCAATTTTATAAACCATCAATGCACCTGAACATGTGAGGCTGAGCCACAGCCTCTTCACGACTTCGCACCATCACTAGGCATATCTATTCTGTTTTTAGCCCATATGCACTGAAACTTGGCGCAATGCACTAATTTGGTGCGTGTTGTGCCCCGCTTTTTTGTGGCCTATCATCCCTGGCGGCCACCCTTACGGGCCGTCGCTGGAGCGACATCAAAGATTTCTCCCGGAAATTTTTTGATTTTCTTCTCCTGATAGCGTTTTTTCCAGCTTATAGCAGACCTTAACCGCGTTCCCTCATTGATCTGAGCCAGAGAAATCATTTATGGCACACCCTTTGCTTTAATAATCACGTGCAAGGTAATTCGAGATGATCGTAATCCGAAAAATGTAATTCTAATAGTGGCGGGCGTAAGTCTGAACTTAATGGTTAGGGGGAAGATGAATGAAACTGGTTACTGTGGTGATAAAACCATTCAAGCTGGAAGATGTGCGTGAAGCATTATCTTCTGTCGGCATCCAGGGGCTCACCGTCACTGAGGTGAAGGGATTTGGACGCCAGAAAGGGCATGCTGAGCTGTATCGTGGCGCAGAGTACAGCGTTAACTTTCTGCCGAAAGTAAAAATCGATATCGCTATTGCCGATGATCAACTGGACGAAGTTATCGATGTGATCAGCAAAGCTGCCTATACCGGTAAAATTGGCGACGGTAAGATTTTTGTCGCTGAACTGCAAAGGGTGATTCGTATTCGTACCGGTGAAACTGACGAAGCCGCACTTTAACAAACACCTGACTTAGATTCGTAAATAGGGATGGATGAAAATGAAAAAACTTGTCTCCTCATTAGGTCTGGGTGTAGCTGCTTTGCTCCCGTCCTGGGCGATGGCTGCAGCTCCAACGATCGATAAAGCGGATAACGCTTTTATTATGATTTGTACCGCTCTGGTACTCTTTATGACTATACCTGGTATCGCACTGTTTTACGGCGGTTTGATCCGTTCAAAAAACGTGCTTTCCATGTTGTCACAGGTGATAATTTCTTTTGCGCTGGTTTGTATTTTATGGGTCGTTTACGGCTATAGTCTGGCGTTTAGCGAAGGTAACGCTTTCTTTGGCGGTTTTGCCAACTTTATGTTGAAAGGCATCGCCATTGATTCGATCACCGGTACATTTTATCAGTACGTTCATGTTGCTTATCAGGCTTCTTTCGCCTGTATCACCGTCGCGCTGATTGTGGGGGCTATTGCTGAACGTATTCGTTTCTCTGCGGTGCTGATTTTCGTTGCGCTGTGGCTGACGTTCTCTTACCTGCCGATGACGCACATGGTGTGGGGCGGTGGCTATCTGGCTGCTGATGGCGCTCTGGACTTTGCCGGTGGTACCGTGGTGCATATTAACGCCGCTGTTGCCGGTCTGGTCGGTGCCTATCTGTTGGGCAAACGTGCCGGTTTCGGTAAAGAAGCGTTGAAACCGCACAATCTGCCGATGGTATTTATTGGTACGGCAATTCTGTACATCGGTTGGTTCGGCTTTAACGCCGGTTCTGCCGGTGCGGCAGATGAAATTGCCGGCCTTGCCTTCCTGAATACGGTTGTTGCTACCGCCGCTGCGATTCTGGCATGGGTTGCCGGTGAGTGGATGGCTCGTGGCAAACCTTCTCTGTTGGGCGCCTGTTCTGGTTGTATCGCGGGTCTGGTTGCCATTACGCCGGCTGCGGGTACTGTCGGCGTCGGTGGCGCGTTGATCATCGGTCTGGCGGGTGGTTTTGCTGGTCTGTGGGGCGTTACCGTACTGAAAAGATGGCTGCGTGTTGATGACCCATGTGATGTGTTCGGTGTTCACGGCGTATGCGGTATCGTAGGTTGCATCCTGACGGGTGTCTTTACCTCCGCTTCTCTGGGCGGCACTGGGTACGAGGAAGGCGTCACCATGGTTCATCAGGTTTGGGTACAGTTGTTCAGCGTTATCGTCTGCTTCGTGTGGTCTGGCGTCGCAGCGTTCATCGCGTTCAAGGTTGCGGATATGATTGTTGGTCTGCGTGTTCCTGAAGAACAAGAGCGCGAAGGTCTGGACGTCAACAGCCATGGCGAAAATGCTTACAACCAGTAAGTCACGACGTTAGGTTTATCAAGTCCTACTGATATAAATTGAAACAGGGCGCGAGAATTATCTCGCGCCCTGTTTTCTTGTGGCGGGCAGGTATCTAAGGCAGCATGGGTTTTTTAATGTGCGTGGCGGCGCATTACGCCTTCCTGAATGCTGGAGGCGATCAAAACGCCTTCGCGGGTATAAAACTGTCCGCGAACAAAACCTCTGGCTCCCGATGCGGATGTACTTTCTACGGTATACAGCAACCAGTCATCCAGACGGAAAGAGCGATGGAACCACATGGAATGGTCAATGGTCGCGACCTGCATTCCAGGTTCGAGGAACCCGACGCCATGAGGTTGCAGAGCCGTTAACAGAAAATTGCAATCAGACGTATAGCCAAGCAGATACTGATGAGTGCGTTCATCATCCGGTAACGGGCCGTTGGCTCTGCACCAGACATGTCGTACTGGTTCTTCGACTTTCCCTTTTAGCGGGTTATGAAACTTCACGGGGCGCATCTCGATTGGCCGTGGTCGGGTGAATTTATCCCGAAACTGAGGGGGTAATAAATGCGCCATGCTTTGTGCAATCTCTTGTTCCGACTTGAGTTCTTCTGGTGGTGCGACGTCGGGCATCACGTTTTGGTGCTCAAAACCCACTTCATGACTCTGAAATGACGCTGTCATGTAGAAAATCGGTTTGCCATTCTGAATCGCACTCACCCGGCGGGCGCTAAAACTGTTGCCGTCACGCAAGTTCTCTACATCGTAGATGATGGGTTTCTGGCTATCGCCCGGTAGCAGAAAATAGCTATGGAATGAGTGAATGCGTCGTTCGGTCGGGACGGTTTGTTTAGCCGCGGACAGTGCCTGACCAACGACTTGCCCGCCAAAAACCTGACGCAGCCCCAAATCATCACTTTGTCCCCGGAATAGTCCTTCCTCAATTTTTTCCAGATTCAGGATGTCGAGAAGGTTTTGTAGTGCCTGGCTCATGGTGTCGGCCTCGTTGGTTGATAATGGTTTGTACTCTTTATCTTCAAATTGAGGAGCGTTCGCATCCTTCTCTATCTAACCGATGGTCCTGCCTGAATGTCAGGAAACCGAACGGCTAATGTATTTCAACTAATTGAAATAGTCATTGTTTTAAAGCCATGATGCTGTCAGGCAGCCTATTGTGGAATTAAGTGATTTACGGGTTTGGTTTAGTAATTTAAATCATCTCGCATGAAAATATCAGAATTTTGCACACATCATTATTGTGTTAAGTGAACCATACTGCTTAAGGAACGCCGGTTTTTCTGATACCGGCAGTCTGACAGGAATAAATAAAAGGAGACTGTCCGAATGAAATTATGGCATATCTTAGGTATCACGTTATCAATGGCGCTGTCAGCGTGTGCCGATAGAGGGGACTATGGCGCTTCTCCTCAAACCGGAGCGCCAATCACCGGTGCATCGTCTCAAAATCCAGTCGTTTCAATGCCTGCTGTCAGCGGTACAGTGAATATTCGCCAACGTATCGCTTTGCCGGCCAATGCGGTTTTAACGGTGACGGTATCTGATGCATCACTCTCCGACGCACCTTCAAAAGTCATTACCCAGCGCGTAATGCGTACCGATGGCAAACAGGCGCCTTTCCCGTTTGCTTTACCGTATAACCCGGCTGATATCCAGCCTAATGCGCGTATTCTGTTGAGTGCGGCGATTGCGATAGATAACAGAATCGTCATGGTGACGGAGAATGTTTTACCGGTTATCTCCAATGGGGTGAATAACGCCGATCTGGTCCTGGTTCCGGTCGCTTCGGTTCCGTTACCTACCAGTCATTCAGACTCGGTATTATCTCCGGTTGGGCAGGCTCAAAGTTCAGGGACGCTACAGCCATCCACCACGACATCGCCAATAATATCTCCACAGCCTGTACAGTCGGGCTGGTAATCGGTAGACAGTACGCACAGAGCTAGGGTGCGTACTGCCACTTGAAGCGTCGCAGATCGATCTTGCCGTAGCGGTCAAAGACAATCCCTTCTGACAACAAGGCGGATTTTTGGCGCTGATAGTCTGCACCAATGAGCGATATTTCACCTTTGCGGTTAATCACCCGGTGCCACGGAAGTTTGCTGTCATTGGGTAGGCGCTTTAACACGCCGCCAACTTGTCTGGAGGCGCGTGGAGATCCAGCCAACATCGCCACTTCACCATAGGTTGTTACTTTGCCGTAAGGGATGGCCGCTACAATTTGGAAAATACGCTGGCGAAAATTGTCATTTTCTCCTGTCATCAACGCGTTCCTGTCTTTTTGAGTTTGGCACAGTGAAGAAAAGTGTATAGTGACATAGCAGTATGGGTAAGAAAACAACGGTTGGAATGTGTTAGCTTGCAATTGGCCATCCCATCACCGATAATGCCCTCCGCTCTTTAGCAAGATAGCAAAATATCTTGTCATTGAGTCGTCAATGGAGGCTCTGTCGGTTCTCCCGCAACATTAACCTGTGGACTCGGTCAGGTCCGGAAGGAAGCAGCCGCAGCAGGAGACGTGTGTGCCGGGATGTAGCTGGCAGGGCCTCCACCAATTTTATCTCCCGTATTAATTTTCTTTGGTATCCAGAAAAGCGTTTGCTTACCGCGTGCTGGTGTTTCCCCTGTTTAAGAAGAATCAGACACGTTGTGCCGTGAGTGGGGCTTTTGTCTATTTCGTTATTGCCTGCTTATCGCGTATTTATCTATCATCCTGGATATCGCTCAAGCCACTGACTCGTATAAGAACGAACCCGATTGCGCGTTTGCCTGCCAGTATCTCGAAATCTATCGGGGGGATATATAAAGAATAGCTTTGGTTATTGATTGGGCTATCAATGAGGCTGGTAAAAATGAGGAGAGGCTGGAATTTAATAATGTTTATAAAAAAATACTATACTAATTATTGCTTTCATTGCGAATACACTTTGTTACAAGTTTTGCTTTGTTAATACATTAATAAACAAAACAAGAGTAATGGCCGATAAAGGGTTATCGGCACAATGTATTTTATATCAACGTTTGTATACTTTGCGTCTGAGAATTAACGAACGTATTTCCATACCGCGGTGGGGACTTTGTCATAAAGCTTGTTCATCGTCAGTTCTGCCAGACGGTGATCCGCTGCGGAATAGAACATCTCCAGCTCATCATTAGAGAGTTCATACTTGTTTTTCTCAATAACGCGTTCAAGCGTGTCAATGGTTGTGCATTTACGTAAACGCATCAAATAATCGATTTTTTTCATAATGGCCTTTGTGCAAACAGTACCTGGTGGTTAATAAATATAAGATAAATTATTGCTTAAGTTTTAGCAGGCGTACAGATGTTCGCTTCTGAGAACATTCCGAATAATTTGTCTTTAGATTTCTGCCAACGGCGTAGCTCGGCGTCATTGATGCCGTAGTTGCTAAACAAAACGTAGGTATCATCTAAATACTTTTCAACCTGCTGGGAAAGCTTGTTTTCGTCAGGGTATTTTATTTTAAATGTGAGAATAAATGTAGCGATATGCTCAATAAGTTCATTTAATTGGAGATTGATCGCAGATGTAGGGTCATTGACCCAGCCGTGACTGCTATCGCCTAACGTTGCAATGCTTTCGTCGCACAGATTCTCACATAAGAATCTGAGTTGGGCAATATCATAATGTTTCGGTGTGTACTCATCCATATCAATCCCTCCGTTAAGCCGTTATTCAGTGTTACTTCGGTTAACACCTGGTAAACAGGTAGACTGACGAAACTCATAGAAGATTTTAGCCCTGTTTCTGTATTCATGACGCCACGATCAAAATCGTTATCTCTATGATTCTGACAGTCATAAATTAGGCAACAACGACCACTGTACTTCCTGATATCAACAAGCTCACTTTCTACTTTAATACTAACACATGGCGTCTAAACTATACCATGCTGATACAAATTACGTCATTCCCCTATGACTATAGCAAAATCGTCAGCAAGATTCGCGGGTAATAGATAAGCTTTTCGAGGCTATTTTTCAGGATTAAATGACCGTCATTTTGATGATGTGAATAGTCAGAGAATAATCTTGATATTAGATAACCAAATTAATTCTGTTATAAAATCGAGATGGCGAGGTGATCTCACAAGAGGGTGGCGGTGATATTATCTTATTGTTTTATCTGTTTTTATTTAATGGTTTATAAAAAAAGCTCCATTACATGCATAACAGAGCTGGAGTAATTTTATAAGAAAATCGTTAACCTTTTTTCTTTTTCCTGCCTTGTACGGCCTTAAAGCGTGGATTGCTTTTACATATAACATAGACACGTCCACGGCGACGTACCACGACACAGTCTTTATGACGGTTTTTTGCCGATCGCAGCGAGCTAAGTACCTGCATATGAATAATTCCTCTCTTTACTTAAAGAAGTGTCCAAAACGCTGCTGGAAGCGAGCTGTGCTGCCTTCTTTCGCATATTCTTTCTGTTTCCCGGTATAGTAAGGGTGAGATGCCGAAGAAACATCAATAGTGACATAGGGATAGCTGACGCCTTCCAGCTCGATGGTGCGATCCGTTCTGATGGTTGAGCCAATATGGTAGTACACGCCGGCACTGGTATCATGGAATACCACCGTCCGATAATCAGGATGAATATTTGCTTTCATAGTCGCCTTAAATGTTATGTTATAACATATCCATATATTGCGCTTTTTTGCTACATGAATCAACCCTGATATTTGAGTGGTTACTTTGCTTTGCGGCTGAGGAAGGCGGGCAGTAAAAAGGCCGCATTCGCGGCCTTGGAGAGAAGTGGATTAAGCCTTAGTGAGGCTCTACCTTGTGATGCTGTTCTGACTCGTCAATCTTCTTTCCGAAGCGGCGGCGTACCACCACAAAGAACACTGGAACGAAGAATATCGCCAGAACGGTAGCGGTGATCATCCCACCCATCACGCCTGTACCCACGGCGTTCTGTGCACCGGAGCCGGCACCTGAGCTGATGACCAGCGGCAGTACACCAAGAATGAAGGCAAGTGATGTCATCAGTATTGGGCGCAAACGCATACGGACGGCGTCCAACGTTGCTTCAATCAGACCCTTGCCTTCTTTCTCCATCAGGTCTTTGGCAAACTCGACGATCAATATGGCGTTTTTCGCGGATAACCCTATGGTTGTCAGCAGGCCTACCTTGAAGTAAACGTCGTTTTCAAGACCACGCATATTGGCGGCGATCAACGCGCCAATAATACCCAGTGGTACAACCAGCATGACGGAGAATGGGATGGACCAGCTTTCATAAAGCGCCGCCAGACACAGGAAGACCACAATCAATGAAATAGCATAGATTGCAGGAGCCTGATTACCTGACAAACGTTCCTGGTAAGACATACCCGTCCATTCGTAACCGATGCCCTGTGGCAATTTGGTCACAAACTCTTCCATCAATGCCATGGCTTCACCCGTACTCTTGCCTGGAACGGCTTCCCCCTGGATTTGCATAGAAGGCTGGCCGTTGTAACGTTCCAGACGTGGTGAACCATATTCCCAATGACTTTGGGTGAACGCCGAGAATGGCACCATCTGTCCGTTACTGCCGCGGATATACCAGGCCTTGATATCATCCGGGAGCATACGGAAAGGCGCATCCGCCTGAACGTACACTTTTTTCACGCGGCCGCGGTCGATAAAGTCATTCACGTAGCTTCCGCCCAGGGCCGTCGCCAGTGTCGCGTTGATATCCGACAAGGAAACACCCAGCGCCTGAGCTTTTTCATGGTCAATATCAAGTCGGAACTGCGGTGTATCTTCCATGCCGTTAGGTCGAACTTTCACCAGCGTGTCAGGGCGCTGAGCGGCCATACCCAAGAGTTGGTTACGGGCCTCCGTCAGTTTTTCGTGACCGAGGTTAGCCTGATCGATCAACTGGAAGTCGAAACCGGTAGCAGTACCCAGTTCGACAATCGCAGGGATGTTGGCTGCAATAACGATAGCCTCTTTAATTTGGCTGAATACGGCGTTTGCTCTGCCGGCGATAGCGGTAACTTTATTCTCATCGCCACGACGCTCGTTCCAGTCTTTGAGACTGGCGAACGCCAATCCCGCATTCTGGCCGCGGCCAGAAAAACCGAAACCAGTAACCGTAAAGACTGATTGAACGTTGTCCTTTTCATTCTCCATGTAGTACTTGGATACGCTGTCCATGATTTTCTGGGTATTTTCCTGCGTTGCACCTGCGGGTAGCTGCACAATATTCAGCAGAACCCCCTGATCTTCGTCCGGCAAGAAAGAACTTGGCAAACGCAGGAACAGGAGCGCCAGACCCACAACAATTAGCAGATAGATGACCAGATAACGACCCGTGCTGCGCAGGATATTTGCTACGCTGTCGGTGTAATGGTGAGAGCTTTTTTCAAACAGTCTGTTGAACCAGCCGAAAAATCCCGTTTTCTCGCCATGATCGCCTTTGGCAATAGGTTTCAACAGCGTGGCGCAGAGGGCAGGGGTCAGAATCAATGCCACCAGCACAGACAGCACCATTGCGGAAACAATCGTGATGGAGAACTGACGGTAAATGGCCCCTGTGGATCCGCCAGTGAACGCCATGGGGACGAATACTGCTGACAGAACCAGGGCAATACCAACCAGCGCGCCCTGGATCTGTTCCATGGAGCGTTTTGTCGCTTCTTTCGGCGGCAATCCTTCCTCCGCCATGACGCGTTCCACGTTTTCGACCACGACGATGGCATCATCCACCAGAAGCCCGATTGCCAGAACCATCGCAAACATGGTCAAGGTATTAATGGAGTAACCAAAGGCCGAGAGGATGGCGAACGTACCCAGCAGAACAACCGGTACCGCAATCGTAGGGATCAGCGTGGCGCGGAAGTTCTGCAAGAACAGATACATCACCAGAAAAACCAGTACGATAGCTTCTGCCAGTGTTTTTACCACTTCGTTAATTGAGATTTTAACGAAAGGGGTTGTGTCATAGGGATAAACGACTTTCAGCCCGGAAGGAAAGAATTCTTCCAGGTTGGACAGTTCATTTTTTACTGCGGTTGCCGTATCCAGCGCATTCGCACCGGTTGCCAGTTTGATACCGATACCCGCAGCGGGTTGACCGTTGAAGCGGGCGATAATGTCATAGCTTTCGGCACCGAGTTCGACACGCGCTACGTCCTTTAAACGAACCTGTGAGCCATCCGTGTTCACCTTCAGCAGAATCTGCGAGAATTGCTCCGGCGAGTTCAGACGGGTTTGCGCAATGATTGACGAGTTCAACTGCTGGCCGGGAACCGGCGGCGAACCGCCCAATTGGCCGGCCGCAATCTGGTTGTTCTGCACCGTGATAGCTGAGGTTACGTCACTGGTCGTCAACTGATAGTTATTCAGCTTGTTCGGGTCCAGCCAGATACGCATTGCGTACTGTGCGCCAAACAGCTGTGCATCACCCACGCCGGAAGTCCGGCTGATCGGATCTTTGACGTTGGCCGCCACATAGTCCGCAATATCTTCCTGCGATAATTTGCCGTCTTCACTGATGAAGGCTGCGACCATCAAGAAGCTGCTGCTGGATTTCTGGACGTTCACCCCTTGTTGCTGAACTTCCTGAGGCAGTAAAGGCATTGCCAATTGCAGCTTGTTTTGTACCTGAACCTGAGCAATGTCGGCGTTGGTGCCGGCATCAAAGGTCAAGGTAATCTGCACGGTACCAGATGAGTCACTGCTTGATGCCATGTACATCAGATTATCGATACCGTTCATATTCTGTTCGATAACCTGCGTAACAGAGTCTTGCAGCGTTGACGCATCGGCCCCCGGATAATTTGCTGTCACTTCAATTGCGGGTGGCGCGATCGTCGGATATTGGGCAATGGGCAATTTTACAATTGCCAGCAACCCCGCCAGCATCACTATAATGGCGAGTACCCATGCAAAAATGGGGCGATCTATAAAAAACTTAGCCATGAATTACCGGCTCCTGTTAAGACTTCGCGGGTTCAGCCGACGCTTGCTGCGGCTGCTCATTATCTTGAGCGACTTCTTGGGCCTTCACTTGTACACCGGGTCTGATTTTTTGCAGGCCGGTGAGAATAACGCGATCGCCTTCTTTCAAGCCTTCCGTAACCAACCATTTGTCACCAATTGCTTTACTGGTTTTAAGCGACCGCGGTTCGACTTTATCGCCTTCTCCGACCAGCATCGCCGTTGCTTCACCGCGTGGATCGCGGGTGATTCCCTGCTGTGGAACCAGTAACGCATTATTGTTTATACCGGACTCGAGACGCGCACGTACAAACATGCCGGGCAGAAGGTCGTGTTGCGGGTTAGGGAAAATGGCCCGTAAGGTGATTGAACCTGTGGTTTCATCAACGGTCACGTCCGAAAACTCCAGCGTACCCGGATGGCCGTATTCTGAACCATCCTCCAGCAGCAGACGAACGGTCGCTTTACCTTCGTTCTGTTTCAGCGTGCCGTTTTCCAGTTCTTTCTTCAGTTGCAGGAAATCATTACTGGATTGCGTGACATCGACATACATCGGATCCAACTGCTGTACGGTGGTTAATGCGGTGGTTTGACCGGTAGAAACCAGCGCGCCTTCTGTTACCGTGGATTTACCAATCCGACCGGAGATTGGCGAACTTACTTTGGTATAAGCGAGGTTGATCTGAGCGGTATCTACCGCGGCTTGCGCGGCCTGAACAGCGGCATCAGCCTGACGGGACGTTGCAACAGCCTGATCGTAATCCTGTTTGCTGATGTAATTGGTTCCCAGCAGAGGTTTGTAACGATTAACGGTTAAACGAGCGATTTCAGCGCTGGCCTGTGCCTGTGCTAATGAGCCTCTGGCACTATTATAATTGGCCTCATACGTCGCAGGATCGATCTGATACAGTGATGCGCCCGCCTGAATATCACTTCCTTCAACAAAGTTGCGTTTCAGGATAATGCCACCGACCTGAGGGCGGACTTCTGCAATGCGATAGGCGTTGGTACGGCCAGGCAAGTCGGTCGTGACATTCAATGACTGCGTTTTCAATGTCACAATACCCACTTCAGGAGCCTGTTGTTGCGCGTCAGCCTGCTGATTTTCACTACTGTCGCACCCTGCGAGAATTAAGCCGCCAGAAAGCATCAGAACTGCCGCCAGAGGCGTTAGCCCTCTGTTTTTGTTCATAGATAAACCTCAAGTGTCCGATTTGAAATTGACCAATGGATCACGTGCTTAAAACCCATTGCTGCGATAGTCTTATCTTCATGCTATGTTACATACATACTCGAATGTATGTAAATCACACTTTCCTTCAAATACAGCGATATGGCACGAAAAACCAAACTACAGGCTCAAGAAACCCGACGACAAATAATTGATGCAGCGTTGAGAGTATTCTCAGAGCATGGTGTATCTGCTACGTCACTGGCTGATATTGCCGCTGCCGCAGGAGTTACCCGTGGCGCTATTTACTGGCATTTCAAAAACAAAGCTGAATTATTTGATGAAATATGGGCATTAGCAGAAGCAAAAATCAGTGATTTTGAAATAGAGTATCAGACAAAATTCCCTGATAATCCACTCCTTGTGATGCGTGAATTATTGATTTATATGCTCCGTTTAACCGTCAGTGACCCTCAGTGGCGCTCCATGATGGAAATCATTTTTCATAAATGTGAGTTTGTAGGTGAAATGCTACAATCTTATAACGCCCGCAAAGCGCTTTATCTTTCCTGCTACACCGATATTGAAGATAACTTGATACGATGTATCCGTTTGGGGATGCTGCCGGCGGATATTCATCCCCGTCGCGCCGCTATCGCATTACGCGCCTATTTTTCGGGCATTATGGAAAACTGGTTGTTCATGCCCGAGAGTTTCAACCTTGAACAGGACGCGCCCACATTGACAGATGCTTTTATTGATATGCTTCGCTTCAGCACTGCCATTCGTCATACTGCGGTTTGAGCGGCTCATTGAATATCGCTCGATCTGGCTGTGTCGTTGATATGGGCGACGGGCGCTTGTCCCTGTCGGTGCTTTGAGGGCTACGCTTCAGTAGGTTTTTTCTCCCGCTGCGCCTTCTTCTGAAAGTCTTCGCGTACGATTTCCAGGGCAGCCAGGGCAAGCTGCGGTTCAATTTGGTTATCTTCCAATAACATGATCAGATCGACTGCCAGTTTGATCTCCGGGGGCGCATTTTCCAGCGACATAACGGATTCCCCTCCATCGTATTCTGCATGGGTCTTTCAGATATAGCAGAAAGACCACACAATTTACAGGCCCTGCTCGTTGCGTTCGATTAAGCGTTCCAGTCGGGAGAGTGCCTGCCGACAGCGCGATAGTCGGCCTTCCAGCGCGGCCAGCTCTTTTTGCAGCCGCTGTTGTTCACTGAATAATGTTTGTGTACTGAGCAGGCTTTCCCTGTCCTGAATCATGGAGAGCAGGCGGCGTTCGTAACCTTGATGTTCCGCTAATTTATGGTAGAGATCGTCTGCTGAGGGGATGGTGGGTTGTTCCTGGCGCCGTAAAGATTGTGTGGCTGACTCGCGTTGTAGTGCCGTAATTTGACTGACCAGTTTTTCTGCCATGAAGGCGACCTGTTCCGTGCGTTGTTCCGCTACCAGTTGCCGGATCAAATGTAAGTTCTGGCTGACTTCCGCGAAGTAATCTTTCAGGCGTGTACCATAGCTGCTAAATAATTGACGATCAAAACGCGACTGTGAAATGGATTTATCCGCGATCGGCTCAATTTCTTTTGCCAGCGTTGCAATCTGCTGTTCAAGAACCAGCAGCAGTTTGTGAGTGTTCACATTATTCCCCTACGCCAAGCGGATAGCCCAGCTTGCCTGTAATGATAGGTCGGTACAAGTTATTGTCGTTATCCGGAATGAGAATATCTTAACTAACCAGTCGAAAAAGTTGGTGATAAAGTGTCATTGTCATAGCCGATGTTTTTAGATCGCAAGGGTGAATATGTATCGTGTGGCGCTGATAATATTAGGGTGGATCGCTGTGGTGCTGGCAACGCTTGGCGTGGTGTTGCCCCTGCTGCCGACTACGCCGTTTCTATTATTGGCGGCGTGGTGTTTTGCCCGTTCGTCTCCGCGTTTTCATTATTGGCTGCTTTACCGTTCATGGTTCGGCGGTTATTTACGTCATTGGCAGCAATACCGGGCGTTACCGCCGGGAGCAAAGTGGAAGGCGGTTGCCGTTATTTTGTTAACGTTTGCGCTCTCGCTTTGGCTGGTTAAAATGATCTGGGTAAGAGTCTTGCTACTGGTGATTCTGGCAATTTTATTGACCTTTATGCTTCGTTTACCGGTTATTGATCCGGAACAACAAAAAATTTCCGGAAGAAATTTTTAATAACGCATGGCGTTAGCCGTTGGGCGACGAGGCTCGACAGCCGTTACAAAAAGCGCGCTGACGCCGTGCAGATGGTTGCTTTTATCTGCCAGTTTGACTAGATTTGACCGTTTTCGTGCGCCGGCCGCCATTTCCTTTCTTTCGCAAGTGTGTCAATTCACTGGCAGATGAAGTGCTGGAAGTGGTGTGGGGGTCAGCATTAGTATGTTAGAACGTTTTATCAGGCACAGATATGATGACAGCGCAGCAGCCAGAATTGATTAAAAACAGTATTAAAAGCATTCCCGACTACCCAAAACCGGGGATTCTGTTTCGCGATGTAACGAGTCTGCTGGAAGATCCTGCCGCTTATGCTGCCAGCATCGAGATGTTGACCGATCGTTACCGCGATGCCGGTATTACCAAAGTCGTGGGAACGGAAGCGCGTGGTTTCCTGTTCGGCGCGCCAGTTGCTCTGGCGCTGGGCGTTGGTTTCGTTCCTGTTCGCAAGCCAGGCAAACTGCCGCGTCCCACCATCAGCGAGAGCTACGAACTGGAATATGGTTCCGACAGTCTGGAAATCCACTCAGATGCAATCAATGCCGCGGATAACGTACTGGTTATCGACGATCTGCTGGCAACCGGCGGGACGATTGAAGCGACGGTAAAACTGATTCGCCGTTTGGGTGGTCACGTCACCGACGCCGCTTTTGTCATCAACCTGTTCGATTTGGGTGGAACACAACGTCTGGAAGCGATGGGCGTGCACTGCTATAGCCTGGTTGACTTCCCCGGACATTAATCATAACAGCCTCGCCGATAACGGCGAGGCTGTGTTAGCATGACCTCCTCAATAACTCAACTGTTGCGGTATTGATGAGCTATCAGGTTCTTGCCCGTAAGTGGCGTCCCCAAACCTTTGCCAATGTCGTTGGTCAAGAGCATGTACTGACCGCATTGGCCAATGGCCTTTCTTTAGGCAGAATCCATCATGCCTATCTGTTTTCCGGTACGCGCGGCGTAGGGAAGACCACCATCGCGCGTTTGCTGGCAAAAGGGCTGAATTGCGAGCAGGGCGTAACAGCGACCCCTTGTGGACAATGTGAGAACTGCCGTGAGATCGAGCAAGGTCGTTTTGTCGATTTAATCGAGATCGATGCGGCTTCCCGCACCAAGGTCGAAGACACCCGCGAACTACTGGATAACGTGCAGTATGCGCCGGCGCGCGGTCGCTTCAAGGTCTACCTGATCGATGAAGTTCATATGCTATCGCGGCACAGTTTCAATGCGTTGCTGAAAACGCTGGAAGAGCCGCCGCCGCACGTCAAATTCCTGCTGGCGACCACCGATCCGCAAAAGCTGCCGGTGACAATTTTGTCACGCTGCCTGCAATTCCATCTGAAAGCGCTGGATGTTGAACAGATTCGGGCGCATCTGGAGCAGGTGTTGCAGGCTGAACAACTGGTCAGCGAACCCCGGGCGTTACAGTTGCTGGCGCGTGCCGCCGATGGCAGCCTGCGCGATGCGCTGAGCCTGACCGATCAGGCGATCGCCATGGGACAAGGTCAGGTGACGACCGAATCCGTTAGTCGGATGCTGGGAACGCTGGATGATGAGCAGCCGCTGGCGATTATCGAAGCGCTGGTGAAAGCCGATAGCGAGCACGTGATGTCCCTGCTCGATCAGGCGGCAGCGCGAGGCGTCGACTGGGAGGCGCTGCTGGTGGAAACCCTGACGTTACTGCATCGTATCGCCATGGTTCAATTGTTGCCGACGGCATTGAGTCACGATTATGCGTCGGTTGAAGCCCGCCTGCGGGATTTGGCCCGGGCGCTACCGCCTGCGGATGTGCAGCTTTACTACCAGATACTGCTGATAGGACGCAAAGAATTGCCCTATGCGCCGGATCGCCGCATGGGCGTGGAAATGACGTTGCTGCGGGCGTTGGCATTTCACCCGCAACAGATAATTGAAGCGCCTGCGTCGGCGCCGCCGGTGAGTACAAGACCGTCTCCCTCAACGCCGGCGGCGGCAATCGCCAATACCGCTACGCCGCAAGGCAATGCGCCGCAGGATAATGCGTTCGCGCCATCTTATCCGACGGACATGCCCGTGCCGCCTGCCGACTATGCTTCCGGCGCCGCAGACGCCGAGTATGCGGCATCTGCGCCTCCCCCGGATACGGTTGATAGCGGCCTTTCTGATACCACATCGCAACTGCTACAGGCGCGTAGCCGGCTATTGCGCAAGCAGGGGACAACTCCGCCAAAAAAGGCTGAACCGGCAGCGTCTGATAAAACGCGGCCGGCAACCTCGGCGCTTGAGCGTTTAGCCTCGGTGACCGAGCGCAGCATGCAGCGGAAAAATGAAAAGGATACGGCTTCCGTTTCCGCCAAAAAACCGGAAGCTTATCGCTGGCGTGCGCAGAACAAGGCTGAGGAGATAAAAGCGGATGTCACCACGCCGAAAGCGTTGCGTTCTGCGTTGGAGCATGAAAAAACGCCTGAACTGGCGGCACGGTTGGCGGAGGAGTCACTGGAGCGTGATGAATGGGCGGCGGAAATTAATCGCCTGTCGTTACCAAAACTGGTACAACAGCTGGCGTTAAATGCCTTCAGGGAGATCCCCGAGGCAGGTAAAATACATCTGCATCTGCGTTCTTCCCAGCGTCACCTGAATTCACCCGCGGCGCAGGAAACGCTGACGGAAGCGCTGACGGCGCACTACGGTCATCCGATAACGCTGTCGGTGACCGAAGATGATAATCCCGCGGTGCTGACGCCGCTGGAATGGCGTCAGGCGATTTATGAAGAAAAGCTGGCGCAGGCACGCCAGTCGATTCTGGCTGATAATACGATTCAAACGCTGCGGCGTTTCTTTGATGCGGAACTGGACGAAGAGAGTATCCGCCCTGTTTAACCGCTGCGAGTTTGCAGCCCGAAGTGATAGAGAGAAAACTATGTTTGGTAAAGGTGGAATTGGCAATCTGATGAAGCAAGCCCAGCAGATGCAGGAAAAAATGCAGCAGATGCAGGAAGAGATTGCAAATCTGGAAGTCACGGGTGAATCGGGCGCCGGTCTGGTGAAGATTACGATCAATGGGGCGCACAATTGCCGCCGTGTTGAGATCGATCCCAGCCTGATGGAAGACGATAAAGAAATGCTGGAAGATCTGATCGCGGCGGCGTTCAACGATGCCGCGCGTCGTATTGACGAAACGCAGAAAGAGAAAATGGCTTCTGTTTCCAGCGGCATGCAGTTGCCGCCAGGCTTTAAGATGCCGTTCTGATGCAAACCAGTCCGCTTCTTGAAGCACTGATGGAGGCGTTGCGCTGTTTGCCGGGGGTCGGGCCGAAATCGGCGCAGCGCATGGCTTTTCATCTGCTGCAGCGTAACCGCAGCGGAGGGATGCGTCTGGCGCAGGCGCTGACTCGCGCCATGTCTGAAGTCGGTCACTGTGCCGACTGCCGCACCTTCACCGAACAGGATGTGTGCACCATCTGTTCCAACCCGCGCCGTCAGCAAAATGGTCAGATCTGCGTGGTGGAAAGCCCGGCGGATATTCATGCCATCGAACAGACCGGGCAGTTTGCCGGACGTTACTTTGTGCTGATGGGGCATTTATCGCCGCTCGATGGGATCGGCCCGGATGATATTGGTCTGGGGCGTCTGGAAGAGCGTCTGCAAAGCGAATCGATCGGCGAAGTCATTCTGGCCACCAACCCGACGGTGGAAGGTGACGCGACGGCTAACTACATTGCCGAACTGTGTGCGCAGTATGGCGTGATGGCCAGCCGGATTGCCCATGGCGTTCCTGTCGGGGGAGAGTTGGAAATGGTGGATGGCACCACGCTTTCCCACTCGCTTGCCGGTCGTCAACCTTTCAAGTTTTAATCTCAACCGGCTGTCAGAGTGCTGCCTGACTGCCGGGTTACCCTTTTATTTATCCGCTTTTTTTGCCTGGCCTCGCCCTTGAAATTATCGTGTCCTATCCCCACTTCATGCTCATCGTCAGTTTAATCAGCCTGAATAATATTAGGATTGAGGTAAGCAACAATGAGTATGAAAGGCCAAGAAACCCGTGGATTCCAGTCCGAAGTAAAGCAACTGCTGCATTTGATGATCCATTCACTGTATTCCAATAAAGAAATCTTCCTGCGTGAATTGATCTCCAATGCCTCCGATGCGGCAGATAAATTACGTTTCCGGGCATTGTCTGCCCCTGAACTGTATGCCGGCGACGGCGACCTGCGCGTGCGAGTTTCGACCGATAAAGAAAAACGTACTCTGACGATTTCTGATAACGGTATTGGTATGAGCCGTGAGGAAGTGATTGATAATCTGGGAACGATCGCTAAATCGGGTACAAAAGCGTTTTTGGAGTCGATGGGGTCCGATCAGATTAAAGACAGCCAACTGATTGGTCAGTTTGGCGTTGGTTTTTATTCGGCCTTTATCGTAGCGGATAAGGTTACGGTGCGCACTCGTGCGGCTGGCGCGGCTGCCGATCAGGCGGTGTTCTGGGAATCGGCGGGCGAGGGGGACTACACCATCGCCGATATCACCAAAGACGATCGCGGCACTGAAATTACGCTGCATCTGCGGGAAGGGGAAGATGAGTTTCTGGATGACTGGCGCGTGCGCTCCATCATCAGCAAATACTCCGATCACATTGCGCTGCCGGTGGAGATTGAATCCCGAACGGAAAGTGAAGAAGAAGGCGGCGAATCAACCGTAAGCTGGGAGAAGATCAACAAGGCGCAGGCCCTGTGGACGCGCAGCAAATCTGAAATCAGCGATGAAGAATATAACGAGTTCTACAAGCACATCGCTCATGATTTTACCGACCCGCTGAGCTGGAGCCACAACCGTGTGGAAGGCAAGCAGGAGTACACCAGCCTGCTGTATATCCCTGCCCGTGCGCCGTGGGACATGTGGAACCGCGACCATAAACACGGCCTGAAACTGTATGTTCAGCGCGTATTTATTATGGACGATGCCGAACAGTTCATGCCGAACTATCTGCGTTTCGTTCGCGGCCTGATTGATTCCAATGATCTGCCGCTCAACGTTTCCCGCGAAATTTTGCAGGATAGCCGCGTCACTCAGAACCTGCGTAATGCCCTGACCAAACGCGTATTGCAGATGCTGGAAAAACTGGCGAAAGATGACGCGGAAAAATATCAAACCTTCTGGCAACAGTTCGGTCTGGTGCTGAAAGAGGGCCCGGCTGAAGACAGCGGCAACCGCGAAGCGATCGCTAAACTGCTGCGCTTTGCCACGACGCAGTCCGACAGCTCGGCACAGACCGTATCGCTGGAAGAGTATGTTGGCCGGATGGTTGAAGGTCAGGATAAAATTTATTACATCACGGCTGACAGCTATGCCGCCGCGAAGAGCAGCCCGCATCTGGAGCTGTTCCGCAAGAAAGGCATTGAAGTGTTGCTGTTGTCCGATCGTATCGACGAATGGATGATGAGCTACCTGACTGAGTTCGATGGCAAGTCATTCCAGTCGGTCAGCAAGGCGGATGAAGCGCTGGATAAGCTGGCGGATGAAGAAAACGACGCGCAGAAAGAAGCGGAAAAAGCGCTGGAGCCTTTTGTCGATCGCGTGAAAACCCTGTTGGGTGAGCGAGTGAAAGACGTTCGTTTGACGCATCGTCTGACGGATACGCCTGCGATTGTGGTCACTGACGCCAATGAAATGAGTACGCAGATGGCGAAACTGTTTGCCGCTGCCGGACAACAGGCGCCGGAAGTGAAGTATATTTTTGAACTGAACCCGGAACATGCGCTGGTTAAGCGTGCTGCCGATGTCAGTGATGAAGCCGGATTCGCCGAATGGGTGGAGCTGCTGCTCGATCAGGCTTTACTGGCAGAGCGCGGTACGCTGGACGATCCTAACCAGTTTATCCGTCGCATGAACCAGTTGTTGACAGCCTGATATCATCATCTCTCAGACCCCGGTTCTCCGGGGTCGTTAAACGCCGCTTGCGGCGTTTTTTTATTATTTATCGGTTATGACGCCATACCCATTCGCGTGGCAGCGGCCGATCGGATTTTCTCTGGTTTCCACCTCGTCGAATATTCTTTTATTCGTCTACACTCACAGTCATGACCGTCCGACCATAAGGTTTGGCGGCTTTTTCACCGGCTGATGATATGCTGAAGCGAGCCCGTTCCTTGAGGATAAGCGCCTGGAATGGTATGGTTTAGCGTTTTTCAAATTTATTTTATAAAAACTACATAGCAAGGGGATTTACGCAATGCGTATTATTCTGCTGGGCGCTCCAGGCGCAGGCAAAGGTACTCAGGCTCAATTCATCATGGAAAAATACGGGATCCCGCAGATTTCCACTGGTGATATGCTACGTGCCGCGGTAAAAGCGGGTACTGAACTGGGTAAGCAGGCTAAAGAAATCATGGACGCTGGTAAGCTGGTGACGGATGAATTGGTCATTGCCCTGGTTAAAGAACGTATCGCCCAGGATGATTGTCATAACGGTTTTCTGCTGGATGGTTTCCCGCGGACTATTCCTCAGGCTGATGCCATGAAAGAAGCGGGCATCAATGTGGACTATGTGATTGAATTTGCTGTTCCTGATGAACTGATCGTCGATCGTATTGTGGGACGTCGCGTTCATGCCGCGTCCGGCCGTGTTTATCATGTGAAATTTAATCCGCCTAAAGTTGAAGGCAAGGATGACGTCACGGGCGAAGAACTGACGACGCGTAAAGACGATCAGGAAGAAACCGTACGTAAACGTCTGGTGGAATATCATCAGCAAACCGCGCCGCTGGTGGCTTACTACCAGAAAGAAGCTGATGCGGGCAACACCCGTTATTTCAAAGTGGAAGGTACGCGCAAAGTCGCAGAAGTTCGCGCCGAACTGGAAACGATCCTGGGCTGATATCCCCGACGCCCGGAACATAGGGTAATGCTTCTGATGCCAGACGACCGTCTGGCATTTTTTATGGCGGGCCGTCACTGCGTGACGTTGAAAAACGCAGGCGCGTTTTTATGTCGGCGGCGCGATCACGGTTACTTTCTTCTATTAGTGACATCGGTTTTAACCATGCTATCTACCCGTATTGGTTTGGTTTTTTCGCTACAATAAAGATTCTGATAGGTAGACATAGCGGGTTGGCTGGATAGATAAGCGGCTTGTTTTAAGGGGAAGGTATGAGAGTAGAGAAACTCGGCGTTTTGATGGTGAATTTAGGGACGCCCGATGCACCGACACCGCAGGCGGTGAAACGCTATCTGGCCGAGTTCCTGAGCGACAGGCGTGTCGTGGATACGTCTCGTCTGTTATGGCAGCCGCTGCTGCGTGGCGTCATTCTGCCGTTCCGCTCTCCGCGAGTGGCAAAACTCTATCAGTCCGTCTGGATGGAGGGCGGCTCGCCGCTGCTGGTGATTAGTCGTCGGCAACAACAGGCGCTGGCGACACGTCTGCCTGATACTCCTGTCGAGTTGGGGATGAGCTATGGTTCTCCCAGCCTGCATTCTGCGCTGGATAAACTGTTATTGCAGGGAGTCACACAGCTGGTGGTTATCCCGATGTATCCCCAGTATTCCTGTTCGACCACGGCCTCCGTCTGGGATGGACTGGCGACGCAGTTACGCCGCTATCGGCAATTGCCCGCCATTCGCTTTATTCGCGATTACGCCGAACACCCTGCTTATATTGCCGCATTAAAATATCGGGTTGAACAGGCTTTTGCCGGGCACGGCGAGCCCGATCGACTGGTGCTCTCTTTTCATGGCATCCCGCAGCGTTATGCCAACGAAGGCGATGACTATCCACAGCGTTGTCATGCAACCACTGAGGCATTGATTGCCGCATTGGGATTGCCGCAGGAAAAGGTGATGATGACCTTCCAGTCACGTTTCGGACGCGAGCCCTGGCTGACGCCTTATACGGATGCAACGATGCAGGCGCTGCCTTCGCAGGGCGTTAAACGTATTCAGATTATGTGTCCGGGGTTTGCCGCAGACTGTCTGGAAACGCTGGAAGAGATTCAGGAGCAGAACCGCGAGATATTTTTGCATGCGGGCGGCGAAGCATTTAATTACATTCCCGCGCTGAATGACGATCCGTTGCACATCGATATGCTTGAGCAGTTAGTCACAAAAGCAGATTAAGCCAACGTGCGATAACAGCAGAAAATCAAGGCGGGGATAATCCCGCCTTGTTGCTATGGAAGGCGATCGTCGGAGCAATCGCCCTTACCAGAAATCAGATAGGACATTCCCGCGGAGTCGCCGGCTCTTTATCCAGATTCAGCAATGTGATCATGCTATTGGCTATTTCACGTTCGCCCATCACCACCTCATTGGCGCCATGTTCCGTGATATAGCTGACTTCGTCGTCATAATGCGCGCGGGCAATGATCTCCAGATCGGAGCGCTTTTCCCGTGCGGCGGCCACAATTTCCCCGGCTTCATAACCGTTGGGAATAGTGAGTAACAGCCAACGCGCGCAGTCCAGACGGGCGATTTCCATGATCTCGGGTTTGGTGGCGTTGCCGAGGACAGCCTTGATGCCTTGCTCACGCAGGGCATCGACACGCGAGCGGGAGTTTTCAACCACGACCACTGGAATGCCGACCTGATGCAGTTTAGCGCCAATCAGGCTGCCTACGCGTCCATAGCCGACCAGCAGCGCATGGTTGCATAAATCGACGGGGATCTGTTTCTCTTCCTCAATCGCTTCTTCCACGATCTGCTCTTCAATGGTTTCGTTTTTCGCCAGATAGCGTTCAAGCATTGCAAAGATCAATGGGTTGATCATGATAGAGAGAATTGCCCCGGCCAGCACCAGGCTACGACCTTCCTCTGACAGCAGACCCAGCGCGATGCCGAGACCGGCAAGGATAAAGGCAAATTCGCCGATTTGCGCCAGGCTGGCAGAAATCGTCAACGCGGTGCGCTTGGAGTGACCAAACAACCGCACCAGAATAAATGCGGCGGCCGACTTGCCGAATACAATGATCGCCAGCGTAATCAAGACGGCAATCGGGTCATTGATGAGGATCATCGGGTCGAACAGCATGCCGACGGAAACAAAGAACAGAACCGCGAAGGCATCACGCAGAGGCAAAGTATCGTGTGCCGCCCGCTGACTGAGTTCCGATTCATTCAGCACCACGCCAGCGAAGAATGCGCCCAGAGCAAAAGAAACATCAAACAGTTTAACCGCGCCGAAGGCGATGCCCAGTGCCATGGCAAGCACTGCCAGCGTAAACAGTTCGCGGGAGCCGGTACTGGCGCTTTTCGCCAGTACCCAGGGAACCAGACGACGTCCGACAACAATCATCAGGGTAATAAAGGCAATGACTTTACCGATGGTCCAGGCCAGATCGCGTAGCAGTTTGCCGGTATTCGCGTGTTCCGCACCAATCATGTCACCAAATGCCGGCAGGAGAACCAGCGTTAGCACCATGGCCAGATCTTCAACAATCAGCCAACCGATGGCGATTTGGCCGCGTTGGCTGTCAATTAGCTGTCGCTCTTCCAATGCCCGCAGCAGGACAACGGTACTGGCAGTGGAAAGGCAGAGGCCGAACACCAGACCGCTTGCCAAACTCCAGCCCAGCATGGCCGAAAGCGCCATGCCAAGCAATGTTGCTACGGCGATCTGCGCTATGGCTCCGGGAATTGCGATTGATTTTACCGCCATCAGGTCTTTCAGGGAGAAGTGCAAACCGACGCCAAACATCAAAAGAATAACACCCAACTCCGCCAATTCCGGCGCCAGTGAGGTGTCAGCAACAAATCCTGGCGTAAACGGCCCGACGAGTACACCGGCAACGAGATAGCCAACAAGAGGGGAGATGCGCAGGCGATTCGCCAGAATACCGAGAAGGAAGGCGAGTACCAGCCCTCCGGAAATAGTAGAAATTAGAGGTGTTGCAGCATGCATCCCGACTCCTTGTGCCATGAGGTGAAACGTGAATGAGCGGACTTCTTCTTACCCTTCTTATCTGACGTCGCAGCCAAAACATCATGAGAACATGGTGAATGGCTTCTCACCCGTTGGAATCACCCGATTGTGTAATTCGTTTGTTTTTTCTTGACGGCAAGGCCAGCAACGTCGGCAATATACAAATTCTATTGCATATGGAGAAATCTTGCTTGGGAAAAAATGGTTTTTTGTAAAAAAGGTTAGTTTACCAAGCTATTCATATTGTAACACAGATTTAAACACGGTTTCTCACGATAAGCATTGATAAACATGCGTAATTATTACCATAAAGCGCCTATCTTGGTGAGTATCCCACATGACTTTTCAGCGTATCCGGTAAAACAACGCCATCGTCAGGTCAAAAACCAGAGAAAATAAGGAATAAAGAGCGTGAAAATGGATTATCCCGACGAACTATCCATATTAAGAAGAATTCATGACAACACGAAGACAGCCCGACTGAGTTGACTATCGAAAGAATGGATAAGTGTGCTTGATGAAACACATCTATTATAGAATGTGTGCCGCTTCCTTAAGGGACAACGTCAGATCGGGTTCATCAGTCTGTGCTAGCCTGATTGGCAGGGTTTCTCTATCCACAGTCACTGGGTATTTAAAATAAATGGAGATTTATCATGCGTTTTTCAATAAAAACTCTGGGCTACGCGGTTGCGGTATCGCTGGCGCTGACGTCTACAGGCGCAATGGCCTGGGAAAAAGATAAAACGTATGCCATCACAATATTGCATACAAACGATCATCACGGCCACTTCTGGCAAAATGATTATGGTGAGTATGGGTTGGCGGCACAAAAAACACTGGTTGATCAAATTCGTCAGGACGTCACCAGCAAGGGAGGGAGTGTTCTGTTGCTGTCCGGCGGTGATATCAATACCGGGGTGCCCGAATCGGATTTACAGGATGCCGAGCCGGACTTTCGCGGCATGAATATGGTTGGCTATGATGCGATGGCGCTGGGTAACCACGAGTTTGACAACCCGCTTTCGGTGCTGCGTCAGCAGGAAAAATGGGCCGATTTTCCGCTGCTTTCCGCCAATATTTATCAAAAGAGCACTAATAAACGTCTGTTCAAACCGTATGCCCTGTTTGATAAACAAGGGGTAAAAATCGCTGTTATCGGCCTGACAACCGACGATACCGCCAAACTGGGTAATCCTGAGTATTTTACGGATATCGAATTTCGTCAGCCCGCGGCCGAGGCCAGACAGGTAGTCGATGAATTACGCCAGACGGAAAAGCCGGATGTCATCATCGCGGCGACGCATATGGGCCATTATGACGATGGTCAGCATGGCTCTAATGCGCCGGGTGATGTGGAAATGGCGCGTAGCCTGCCTGCTGGTTACCTTGACATGATTGTCGGCGGCCATTCGCAGGACCCGCTTTGTATGGCCAGCGAAAATAAAAAACAGGTGGATTATGTGCCTGGTACGCCCTGTGCTCCGGATCGTCAAAATGGAATCTGGATTGTTCAGGCACATGAATGGGGTAAATATGTCGGCCGTGCAGATTTCACTTTCCGCAATGGCGAGTTGAAACTGGATCACTACCAGCTTATTCCGGTCAACCTGAAGAAAAAAGTCGAGCAAGCGGACGGAAAAAGTGAACGCGTTTACTACACGCAGGAAATTGCGCAAGACCCTTCCGTGCTGAACATGCTGACGCCCTTCCAGGAAAAAGGTCAGGCGCAACTGGATGTGAAAGTCGGCAGCGTCAACGGAAAACTGGAGGGCGATCGTAGTCAGGTTCGTTTCCATCAGACCAATTTGGCCCGGGTGCTGTTGTCCGCCCAGCTTGAGCGTGCGAACGCAGATTTTGCCGTCATGAGCGGCGGCGGCGTGCGAGACTCCATTGAATCCGGAGATATCACGTATAAAAGTGTGCTGAAAGTGCAGCCTTTTGCCAACACGCTGGTTTATGTCGATATGAAAGGCAGCGAAGTGGAAAAGTATCTGGCGGTGGTCGCCAATAAAAAGGTCGATTCCGGTGCGTATGCTCAGTTCCTTAACGTCAGCCTGATTGCCGACGGTGAGGGCGTGCAGGACATTAAAATCAAAGGGGAACCGTTGCAGGCAAATAACGTCTACCGTATGGCTACGCTGAATTTTAACGCGTTGGGCGGGGATGGGTATCCGCGTATTGATCGTTTACCCAGCTACGTGAATACCGGATTTATCGATGCTGAAGTCCTGAAACAGTACATTGAAAAACACTCTCCGCTGGATGCCGCGGCGTATGAACCGCGAGGCGAGATTGTTTATAAATAGTCAATCGTCGTCGTTAGAGACAGACTGCTGAAAACGCAGTCTGTCTCTACCAACTTTTTCCGTTTCTGCCGCTGGCCGGGACTAAGCGGATTTTTGGCGCGGCCAGAAGCTGTACAGCAGTAGCGCAATGGCGAAGGTCGCCGGCGCGGAAAACGATTGCCACACGTCGCTGCCGTGCATCAGTACGATGCCTGCGGCGACGCTTAAAAACCAGGCGCTAAGTCCTCGCAGGCTGAAGGTCTGTTCAGCCGGTTGAGACGGCGCCCGACCGACAAAAAAGATATGCCCCAGCGCCACGCCGACCCAGGCCACCACAAATACCCCCTGATACGCTAATGCCTGTAGAATGTAGGCGAAAATATTCGCCAGCATCAGCACATAAACGACCGCGCCGACAATGCATGCCCACACGATTTTTTGGTAGCGGATGCGGAACAGGCGATCGAAAAACACCTGCATATTCACCGTTGCCAGATAATAATTGGCGGTGTTGATGCGCGTCTGGCTGACCCAGACAAACAGCAATCCCCATAGCCCCAGTAAGTTCAGGATGGCGACCACCACCGAGATTTCACTCACGCCGCCCTGTTGTTCAAAGCTGCTGACCAGATAAATACCCGCCACGCCGTTCAGCAGGAACGTGATCAGGTAGAACGGCATGCCAAAGTTAAACTGCGCATGATAGTCGCTGTCCTTCTGTTTGCCGAAGCGTGCATAGTCGAAGGTATACATCATCAGGATCCAGACCCCCATATAGTAGGTGAAGCAGTTCCACCATCCGTAAGCCGGCGGCGAGTCCGGTCCGAATTCCAGCCATTGCGGCTGATAACCATAATAGTTAATCGCGACCAGCACGGTGAGCAGCAGACCGATCAGGTAAAATGGCAGCAAAACGCCGTTAAACTTATCCAGCCAGTGTTGTACGCTGCCGAAAATCAGCGGCACGCTGTAGAGCACCACGATCAGCGCCGCCCAGTAGTAGGGCAGTTGCGGGAAGAGATGGTTAAGGGCAAAGGCGATGACCGACCCTTCAAAAACCGCGTAATAGATGGCGGTCGAGAAGAAAATCAGTGTCGCCAGCGCCGAACCAAGCCGTCCGAACAGCAGGTTGGAAAACAGCGCGACGGATAAACCGCTGCGAATGGCAAAACGGCTGATGGCCGCATTAATCAGCCCATAGCTGATGACGGAGAGCACCATGCCGATAATGGCGTTTCTGGCCCCGTAATTTAACGCCAGAGAAGCCCCGACCACGATATAGAAAATGGCGCTGCACACGGCCCACCAGGCCATGGTTAAAGAAAGTTTTCCCATCCGTTCTGCGTCGGTGACGGTTTCGGCGGATGTGGCATCATGCGAACCTTCAATTTGAGATAGATCAGCCATTGTAAACCTCCGGAAAGCAGGCATACCTGTCGGATGACAGGGCCCGATTGAGAGCATCAATTAAGGACGAACAGATCCACCGTCCGGACGATGCCAAACGGGACAGACGCCCGGTATAAAGGCAGGTTCAGTTCACAAACAGATGTTCAAGCTGTGCCAGACGCTGGCGATAGCGTTGTCGCGCGTCCAGCGCGTCTTCCAGTGATACGGCGACAAAACGTGCCCGGTAATTGGGCTGCAACTGCCCGACAAGATCCAAATCGGCGCTGATCACCGTACCCAGCGTCATATATCCCCCACCGGAAACCGCATCACGCAGCAGGACAATTGGTTCGAGTCCTCCTGGAACCTGGATTGAACCAATCGGGTAGCAGGCATCCACGATATTGGAGGGATCGGAACCCGCGCCAAAAGGGGGTGTTCGGGGCTGGAAGGCCAGCGGCGATCCGCCTTTCAGCCGATAGCCGATACGGTCAGCCTCTGTGCCCACGGACCAGCTATCGGTAAAAAACTGTTCTGCGGCCTGCGGGAGCAGACGATGGATATACAACCCCGGCACCATGCGCAGCGTAACGTCCTTGCTGAATACCGGCAGATAATCCGCTGGTACGGTGGCGCCCGGTGCGACTCGTTTTTCGGGTATCCCGATGGGCAACGCGTCATTAGCGGCGAGACGACGCCCCTGAAATCCACCCAGCGCCCCCAGCGTATAGGTTGAACGGCTTCCCAATACCTCCGGTACGTCGATACCGCCCGCTACCGCCAGATAACTCCGGCAACCCGCGGTGGCGTAGCCAAAACGCAGAACTTGTCCCGCCTTGACGCTAAAGGCGGTATGCATAGGCATCTCTTCGCCATCCAGCCGCGGTTTCATGTTCGCGCCGCAAAGGGCTACCAGACTGTCGGCCGTAAATTTCAGTTCGGGCCCCAGTAGCGTTAGCTCAAGTACGGCTGCGGACGCGTTGTTTCCCACCAGCAGGTTAGCCATGCGCAGGGAATACTGATCCAGACCGCCAGAAGGGGGAATGCCGAGATGGTAATAGCCTTCCCGTCCCGTATCCTGCACGGAGGTCGCCAGTCCGGGTTTTAGGACATTAATCTGCATATAGCACCTCCTGAAGATAGTGTTTATACCGAGTGGGATCGGCGACAAACTTATCCAGCTCAAACGTCACCGGGCGGATACGTAAAGCGAACGTTCCCTGCTCGACCGCCTGCACGTCCTGCTCATAGTGCTGCGGGTCAATGGGTTTGAACTGCACGATATCGCCGGTACGGAAAAACACGAGCGACTCCTGAAAATAGTCCAGCGTTTGCGCGGGATCGTAAATCGGCGCGGGCGTCACCCCAAACAGTTGATAGCCGCCCGCACCGCGCACGGAGTAAATGCAGCCGAAACAGCCGCCGTGTCCCACCGACAGACGAGGCGTATCGGTGCGGGGCCGTAGATATTTAGGGACCTGAAGCTGTTTTTGCTGTTCCGCCATCTGAAACATGAAGGGTAAACCGGCGACGAATCCTACCATCGAGACAAACCACGGCGTGCCGCTGTGGGCATCAATAAATGCGTTGATATCCTGATAGCCGTTGATGCGGGCGGCGTATTCCAGATCGGTTGCGCTGGGGTCCTGATGGCGATCGCGAAAACGCATCAGCGTCTCCCGGGTCCAGGGATCGTTGTATAACACCGGAATTTCAATGATGCGGGTCTCAAGTCGGTTAACGCTCTGCGCCTGGCTTTCCGTCCGTTGTACCGTTTCCAGCAGCGTCTGAGGTGAAACGATATCCGGATTAAACCGGATCTGAAACGACGCGTTGGCTAGGCAAATGTCCAGAATGCCGGGGATCGCCAACTGTTCAACCGCGCGGGTGATGGCCAGACCGCGAAAGAACGCGGATAGCGACATGGCTTCATCGATTTCAGCAAAAAGATGCTCATCACCACCAAAACTGTAACGAATGGCAGAGTTTTCCATATCAGGCCTCCCGGAAAAGCGGCGTCTTGGTTGATGCCCGTTGTTGTAACCAGCCTTCCAGAGAGGTGGTATCAAACTGTCCGGCTCGCAGACGCGGGTCCGCGATCAGCCATTGATGCAGGGACTGGGTAGTGTGGATGCCGGTAAGGCGCAACTGTCGTAATGCCTGTTCGGCCCGAGCCAGCATCTGTTGACGATCGCGTCCGTGCACCACCAGTTTCGCCAGCAGGGAATCGTAATAGGGCGGAATGCGATAGCCGCTGAAGAGATGGCTATCAATACGAATCCCTTCCCCCTGCGGCCACACCAGCTTGTCGATAACGCCGGGGCAGGGGAAAAAGTTCCGATCCGGATCTTCGGCATTGATGCGCATCTCGCAGGCGTTGCCGCTGAGTGCGATCGCTTCCTGACGCAGACTGAGCTTTTCGCCTTGTGCAATTCTAAGCATCCACTGCACCAGATCGACGCCAGTGACCATCTCCGTGACCGGGTGCTCTACCTGAATGCGGGTGTTCATTTCAATGAAGTAGAACTTTCCGCTATCCTCGTCAAACAGGTATTCCAGCGTTCCCGCTCCCCGGTAGCGTAGCTGTTGCGCCAGTTTCAATGCGCTGTGGCAAATGGCTTCGCGCTGTTCTGGTGAGAGTGCTGACGAGGGCGCTTCCTCAAAGATCTTTTGCCGTCGGCGTTGCAGCGAGCATTCTCGTTCATACAGATGCACGACGCGTTCGCCGTCGCCGAGTATTTGTACTTCAATATGCCGTGCATGCTGGATAAAACGTTCCAGATAGACATCACCGCAGCCAAAGGCGGCCGTTGATTCGTGGCGGGCGAGGGGGAAATCACGCACCAGTTCCGCCTCATCGGCGACCACCCGAATGCCGCGTCCGCCGCCGCCGGCCGCCGCTTTTATCAGCAGCGGGTAGCCAATCTCTTCCGCACTGCGTAGGGCCTGTTCGAGATTGGCCAGCGCCTCTGAGCCGGGCACGACCGGCACGCCTGCCGTCTGTGCGGTGAGTCTGGCGATGGCCTTATCCCCCATCATCCTGATGGTTTGCGGTGCCGGTCCGATAAACAGCAGACCCGCCTGTTCAACCGCCTGGGCAAAGTCAGCGTTCTCAGAAAGAAAACCGTATCCTGGATGAATGGCGTTGGCGCCGCAGTGGTGGGCTCCCTGGAGTAGCGCTTCCTGATTCAGATAACTTTGGTCGGCACGCGCCGGACCAAGAATGCAGACCTCATCGGCAATACGTGCAGGCAGCGAATCCGTGTCCGCTTCGCTGCACGCCGCCACCGTCGGAATACCCAGACTTTTGGCCGCGTGAATGATGCGTAGCGCTATTTCACCGCGATTGGCGATAAGTAGTTTTTTTATTGGTATTTTCACCTTCTTCATCTCCTCAGAAAAACGTAACTATTGTCGTTATGTATTCGTTTTTATGATGGCTATTACCTGTCCTGGTTCGATCGCTTCACCGTTATTGACGTTAAACGATATTAATTGTCCGGCTTGTTCAGCATAAACTTCACTGAATTGTTTCATGACTTCAATTAAACCAATTATCGTGTTTTCAGTGACAGCCTCGTTTTCCTCAATAAAAACGGCGGCATCCGGCGCGGGCTGTCGATAAAAAACACCGGGCAAAGGCGAACACACCTCATATTCTTTCATCGTTAATTCTCCTTATCTTTATTAAATTAAGTCATGGCTATACCTGGGGATTTAACATGAATATCCGCTTGGTTAAGTCGCTCCCGCGTACGTTTAATTAATGCCAGCGCGCTGGGCGTATCGCTGTGAATGCAGATTGAATCAAATTCGACAGTAATATCATTGCCTTCAATGGTGCGGACTTTGCCTTCCTGACAGGCGCGCAGGACTTTTTTTGCCACCTGTTCAGGATCGAGTGCTCCCATGCGGCGGATAAACACGATCGAACCGCTGTCGTCATATTCTCTGTCGCCATAAAATTCACAGATAACAGGGTGTTGTATCTTTTTTGCTTCCTGCCATATCGCAGAACCATGCAGGCAGAACAGCAGCAAATTGGGTGCCAGCGTATGCAGCGTTTCCACAAATAATTGCGCGGCGGCCTGATCCCGCGCGAGATGCATATACAGTGCGCCGTGCGGCTTTATATGTTGCAACGGTAGCTGATGAAGCGTGGAAAATTCACGTAATGCGCCTAATTGATAAATAATGTCGTTGGTGAGTTCCTGGGGTTGAATATTAATATTGCGGCGTCCGAAACCCACTAAATCACGGAACCCTGGGTGAGCGCCAATCGCGACGCCATGAGATTTTGCCAAGGCAATGGTTTGGCTCATGGTATTCGGATCGCCGGCATGAAAACCGGTGGCAATATTGGCAGAACTTATATAAGACATTATTTCTTTATCGACGTTATCGCCAATTGTCCACGGGCCAAAGTTCTCCCCCATATCGGAATTTAGATCGACTTTATATTTCATAATTATTTCTTATTTGTAATGGCTTTGTTTAAAAATAATATAGAGTGAATTTTTTCCATTCGGAAAGAAGTATTTTCAGATGAATGTGTATCTGAAAAACAGAACGCTTAAAATATAAGGGAACGCTATGATCACATTTCGTCAGATTCGATATTTTGTGGCCACTGCCGAAATGGGCCAAATATCTCAGGCGGCTATTCAGTTGAATATTTCACAGTCAGCGGTCACCACGGCGATTCAGGAACTGGAGCACATGTTGGGAAAACCGCTGTTCCTGCGATCGGTTCACGGTATGACGCTGACCGAAAATGGCAGTTACTTTCTGAATCACGCCTATTCCATTTTGCGCAGCGTTGACGATGCGATGAGGATGCCTCTCACGGATAACCGTATCAACGGAACGCTGAATATGGCGGCGAGTTATACGGTAATGGGCTATTTTCTGCCGTTTCATCTGCAACGCCTGTCCTATGGTTTTCCGCATATCACCATCAATCTGAATGAACGGGAACGCAGTGATATTGAACAGGGGCTGCTCAATCGTGCCTTTGATATCTCGCTGGTATTGACTGATAACCTTACTCACCCGGAAATTGTTTCGGAAAAATTGTTTAATTCCGAGCGGCGCTTGTGGTTACCCAGTCGTCATCCGCTGTGTAAAAAGCCGGAAGTGAGTCTGGCTGATGTCGAGAAAGAGCCTTTCATCATGCTCACGGTCGATGAAGCGGATCACAGCGCCATGCGCTATTGGGATTTGAGCGGATATCGGCCGCGTACCATGCTGCGGACCAGTTCGGTAGAAGCCGTGCGCAGCATGGTGGCTAATGGGCTGGGCGTGGCTATTTTATCGGATCTGGTTTACCGGCCCTGGTCGCTGGAAGGGCGGCGTATCGAAACCCGCTCCCTGAAAGATGTCGTGCACCCGATGAGTGTCGGGCTTGCCTGGCGCCGTGATGCGGATTTTACCCCGGCGATGCAGGCTATGCGCGAATATTTCCGCAGTGTGTTCCTGACGCCGCAACTGAATGTGTCACGACGCTGATATCGATGTCGCTATCGGCGCTTTGCCTGCGGGTATTTCCCGCGAACCGCTCACCGGGCGATTCTAACCGCTTAGCTCGCTATTCTGCCTCCTACTCAAATACCCACCGTCCCCCCCCACGCGATGCCGTAATGTGCCGCCATTATTTTCTGTATCCGAACGAGGCGATAACCCGTGTTATCGCATGAGGTGTTACCAGGGTTTACCTTTCCACAGCTAACTAAATCAAACAATGACGATTTTCAATTGAAGGATGTCTTATGAAGAGCAGTACTATTCTTAAACACATCCCCTGGATGATCCTTGGGGTCATAGGGGCTGCCTGTCTTGGCGTAGTCGCACTGCGCCGCGGCGAGCATGTCAGTGCGTTATGGATTATTGTCGCTTCTGTCGCCGTCTACCTTGTGGCTTACCGATACTACAGCTTGTATATCGCGCAAAAAGTCATGCAGTTGGATCCGACCAGAGCGACGCCGGCCGTGGTCAATAACGACGGCCTTAACTATGTTCCGACCAACCGCAATGTGCTATTTGGGCACCACTTTGCCGCTATCGCGGGCGCGGGTCCGCTGGTTGGGCCGGTACTGGCCGCGCAGGTTGGTTATCTGCCGGGCACGCTGTGGCTGCTGGGCGGCGTGGTGCTGGCGGGTGCCGTTCAGGACTTCATGGTGCTGTTCATTTCGACCCGTCGTAACGGCGCGTCGTTAGGCGAAATCGTTAAGAAAGAGCTGGGTCCGATTCCAGGCACGATCGCACTGTTTGGCTGCTTCCTTATCATGATCATCATTCTGGCCGTACTGGCATTGATTGTGGTTAAAGCGCTGGCAGAAAGTCCGTGGGGGGTGTTCACCGTGTGTTCCACGGTGCCGATCGCGCTGTTTATGGGCATTTACATGCGCTTTATCCGTCCGGGCCGCGTTGGCGAAGTTTCGGTTATCGGGATTGTGCTGCTGGTGCTGGCGATCTGGTTTGGTGGCGTTGTCGCGCATGACCCGTACTGGGGTCCGGCGTTGACCTTCAAAGACACCACCATCACCTATACGCTGATTGGCTACGCCTTTGTTTCCGCGCTGCTGCCGGTATGGCTGATTCTGGCGCCGCGTGACTATCTGGCCACTTTCCTGAAAATCGGGGTTATCGTCGGTCTGGCTATCGGCATCGTGATCCTGAACCCGGATCTGAAAATGCCTGCGGTGACGCAGTTTGTGGATGGCACCGGCCCGGTATGGAAAGGCACGCTGTTCCCATTCCTGTTTATCACCATTGCCTGTGGCGCGGTCTCTGGCTTCCACGCGCTGATTGCTTCCGGTACGACGCCGAAACTGCTGGCTAACGAAATGGATGCGCGTTTCATCGGCTATGGCGCCATGTTGATGGAGTCCTTCGTCGCGGTAATGGCGCTGGTTGCGGCCTCTATTATCGAACCGGGTCTGTACTTTGCGATGAACACCCCGCCTGCGGCGTTGGGTATCACCATGCCGGATCTGCACCGACTGGGTACGGCCGATGCGCCGATGATCCTGTCACAGTTGCAGGATGTTTCCGCGCACGCTGCTGCGACGGTCAGTTCCTGGGGCTTTGTCATTTCTCCTGAGCAAATCCTGCAAACGGCGAAAGACATTGGTGAACCTTCTGTTCTGAACCGTGCGGGTGGCGCGCCGACGCTGGCGGTGGGTATTGCGTACGTGTTCCATCAGATCATTCCAGGCGCCGACATGGGTTTCTGGTATCACTTCGGTATCCTGTTTGAGGCGCTGTTCATTCTGACCGCACTGGATGCGGGTACGCGTGCCGGCCGCTTTATGTTGCAGGATCTGCTGGGCAACTTTGTTCCATTCCTGAAGAAAACCGACTCGCTGGTGGCGGGTATCATCGGTACGGCTGGTTGCGTGGGGCTGTGGGGTTACCTGCTGTATCAGGGCGTTGTCGATCCGCTGGGCGGCGTGAAGAGCCTGTGGCCGCTGTTCGGTATCTCTAACCAGATGCTGGCGGCTGTGGCGCTGGTATTGGGTACGGTTATCCTGATTAAGATGAAACGTGCGCAGTACATCTGGGTGACGTTAGTACCGGCTATCTGGCTGCTGATCTGCACCACCTGGGCGCTGGGCCTGAAACTGTTCAGTGATAATCCGCAGTTGGAAGGCTTCTTCTATATGGCCAACATGTTCAAAGGCAAGATCGCCGAAGGCGGCGCCGATCTGAGCGCGCAGCAGATTGCGAACATGAACCATATTGTGACCAACAACTACACCAACGCGGGTCTGAGCATTCTGTTCCTGATCGTGGTGTACAGCATTATCGCGTACGGTATCAAAGCCGCGCTGGAAGCCCGGAAAGCGCCGGGGCGTACGGATCAGGAAACGCCGTATGTGCCGGTTCCTGAAGGTGGCGTGAAAGTTTCTTCCGGTCACTAAGTATCACTATCCCGTCAGATTTTGAGAGACGGCCAGCACGGTCGGAACGCAAAAGATGACGGGTATGTCTACCCTGTATAATGTATAACGTTATACAGGGTATTTTTCATATAGCGACCGTCGTTTGCGGTGGCCCGGAGGTGATAATGTTTGGCAATCTGGGAAAAGCAGGAAAGTATTTGGGCCAGGCGGCGCGTATGCTGGTTGGTATGCCGGACTACGATACCTATGTGCAGCATATGCAGACTAACCACCCTGATAAACCGATGATGACTTACGAAGAATTTTTCCGCGAGCGCCAGCAGGCGCGTTATGGCGGAGATGGCAAAGGCGGGATGCGTTGTTGTTAACAAATAAATGGTTAACAAAATAAGCTGTTGGCAAATCGGGAGCAGTTATGACTCAACCACTCTATGTAACCATACTTACCGGCTTTCTGGGCGCGGGCAAAACCACGTTGTTACGCCATATTCTGAATGCCGATCATGGTTACAAGATTGCCGTAATTGAAAATGAATTTGGTGAAGTACCGATTGATAATGCGCTGATTGGCGAGCGGGCAAGCCAAATCACGACGCTGAGCAACGGCTGTATCTGCTGTAGCCAGGCGAATGAACTGGCGGACGCGTTGCTTGATCTGTTGGATGGCGTTGATAGCGGCAAGCTGGATTTCGATCACGTCATCATTGAATGTACCGGCATGGCCGATCCTGGTCCGGTGGCGCAGACGTTCTTCTCCCATGAGGTGCTCTGCGAGCGCTTTGTGCTGGACGGCATTATTACGCTGGTTGATGCGGTACATGCTCAGCAGCAGCTCGATCAATTTACTATTGCCCAGTCGCAGATTGGCTACGCCGATCGGATTCTGCTGACGAAAACCGATGTGGCGGGCGAAGATGATACCTTGCTTGCGCGCCTCCAGCGTATCAATGCCCGCGCGCCGATCTATCCGGTGATACATGGCGATATCGATCTGGGCGTGTTGTTCAATATCGAAGGCTTTATCCTTAATGACAAGCTGGCGGTGAAAACACCGGTGTTTCGCTTTATCGCGCCGACGGAAAACAATGTTCAGTCGATAGTCGTGTATCTGGATAAACCGGTTGAACTGCCAGCCGTATCGGATGTGATGGAGAACCTGCTATTGCAGTTTTCCGATAACCTGTTGCGTTACAAAGGCATTCTGTCTATCAACGATGATGCCCGCCGCCTGCTGTTTCAGGGCGTTCAGCGTTTGTATAGCGCTGACTGGGACAGAGAATGGCAGGACGGCGAGGAAAGGCAAAGCGTGCTGGTCTTCATTGGTCAGGATCTTCCTGAACAGGAAATTCGCGACGCATTTGCTCGTCTGACGGCATAAATGATCCTCCTTGTCGCTGGCCTTGTCAGGTCAGCGATGCGCTTTCTCTCTTGACATCTTCTTGCCCGGCATACCCGGTTGATCAATCGTGTTTGGCGATATCGGCGAAGGTGGCGCGTAACAGACGCGCCAAATCATCGGCGGCCAGCTCGATATCCAGCCCGCGTTGCCACCCGAAATAAAAATCGTACTGAACTGGCGAGCCGGTTCGTCAATCACGGTGGGCAACAGTTTTTTCTGTCCCAGTGGACTGATGCCCCCCACCAGATAACCGGTGACCCGTTGAGCAATGGCCGGATCGGCCATATCGGCTTTTTTCGCCGAGAGGGCACGTGCCACTTTCTTTAAATCCAGCATTCCGGCAACCGGCGTCACGGCCACCGCCAGATTTTTGGCGTCGCCATTCAGTGAAACCAGCAGCGTTTTATAAACCTGTTCTTTATTTAATCCCAGTTTTTGAGCGGCTTCTTCGCCAAAGTTCGTTTCTTCACTGTCGTGGTGATAGCTATGCAGCGTAAAAGCAATCTTGTTTTTCTCTAAGAGTTTTACTGCCGGTGTCATGATTCAAATATCCTTACGGGCGACGTTTCGCTCAATTTGCCTGTAACAAGGTCGGTAGGTTGTCATCACCATATAAATGCAGCGCGCCCACGGCAACCACATAGTTACCGGAAGGCAGCGCCTGAAGTTGTTTCTGCCAGCGACGGTTGCGCTGATTCATCAACAAATCGGTCATTTCATTGCTGAACGTGGCCGGCATCTCCGGTGGGAGCTTGCCGGGCTTACGCTCCAGCCACCAGCCAATCATCGTTTGCAGCAGACGGGCGTTGGTGTGCCAGTGCCTGATCGTATCTTCCAGCAACAGCAGTCCGCCCTGTGGCAACTGCTGTAACAGCGCGATCTGGGTATCCTGTCCCTCAAGCTCGATGATGGGCAAGCCTTGAGATTTTGCCGCCGTAATCAGTTGATAATCAATGCCGTAATCGGGTCTGAGCCCCAGTCTCTGAGCCTGATGCGCCTGTAACATCAGAGCGGCCTGCCAGGCTGGCAAATGGTCGATGGTGTTTTCACCGATCGGCAGCGATTCGCAGATTTGCTGTAATTGATGATAGTCGGCCGGATTCAGCCGCTGTGAAAGTGGAACGTCGATTTCCGACGGTGCAAAAGGAAAACCGGTATCCGAGATGTCTGCTTCGACAATCAGGGCGGTGGCACGCTGTAGCTGTTGCAGCAGTTCGCCGGGTAATGGCGACATATCCAGACTGCCCATATGAATACTGCCAACCAGGTGAAACTGGCGTTCGTTCGCAAGTTGAACATCGATCGCGGGATAGGCATAAGTCAGCGGCGAAATAAACCCAAGGAACGTCGCTATCCTGCGCAGTTGCTGCCACATAAATTCTGTCTCCGGACGTGAAGAACCCTATGCTAAACGCTAATGCAATCAAGTTGTACTGGTTATCGGATGAAAAATGCAGATGCGGGTAAATCGGGTGGCAAATCAGGGCAGGGGGCCGTTACGTCTGGCTGCGTCCGCCGTACTCGGGTCGTCATGCCTGCGCACAAAAACAGGTTCAGTGTCGTTGTGCGCAGGGACAATGTTGTTGCATATGGCTTTATGCCGGTAAAGCCGATCACGACTTCGGTTTGAAGCGCAATAACCGATTGGCGTTACTGACGACGGTAATGGATGACAATGCCATCGCCGCGCCGGCAACGACCGGGCTCAACAGCGTACCCGTCAGCGGATAGAGCACGCCGGCTGCAATGGGAATACCGAGCGAGTTATAGATAAAGGCCCCCAGCAGGTTCTGTTTCATATTACTCAGCGTGGCTCTGGAAAGGGCCAGCGCGTCGGCAACGCCGTGCAGGCTGTGGCGCATCAGGGTAATGGCCGCGGTTTCGATAGCAATATCGCTGCCGCCTCCCATGGCGATCCCTACGTCAGCCTGCGCCAGCGCAGGCGCATCATTAATGCCGTCGCCAATCATGGCCACGCGTTTCCCCTGTGCTTGCAGCTTTTTGATGGCGTCAGCTTTGCCGTCCGGCAGAACGCCGGCAATCACCCGATCGATTCCGGCGTCTTTGGCGATGGCATTCGCCGTCAGCGGATTATCACCCGTCAGCATGACCAACTGGTAACCTTGCTGATGCAGACGTTGCAGCGCCGTAACGCTGTCCTGACGTAGCGGATCCTGAATGGAAAACACGGCGGCAATATGACCGTTTGCCGCCAGCAGCACGGGGGTAATACCACGCCGCGCCTGCTCATTAATCCAGCTCTCTCCGGCCTCGATATCTATCTGATGCTGTTTTAGCAGCGCCGGATTGCCGAGTAACAGCGAGTCATCGCCGATGTCGCCACTGACGCCAAGGCCGCGAAGGGTCCGGAACTGTTCAACCGCTGTCAACGGCGATTCTGCGGCCCGTTCGACCAGCGCTTTAGCCAGCGGGTGGCTGGAACCCTGCTCCAGCGATGCCGCCCAGATCAGCGCCTGTTGTTCGGTTATCGACCCAAACGTATGCACATCGACGACGCGCGGCTGCCCTTCAGTGAGCGTGCCGGTTTTATCGAACACCAGAACGTCCAGTTTACTGGCCTGTTGCAGAGCGTCGGCATCCCGAACCAGCACGCCCAGTTCTGCCGCACGACCAACGCCGGAAATGATCGACATCGGCGTTGCCAATCCAAGCGCGCACGGGCAGGCGATGATCAGAACCGTCGTGGCAATGACCAGCGTATAGACGATTTGTGGCGGCGGCCCGACGAAATACCAGATTGCACCGCTGATGATGGCAATCGCGACCACGACGGGCACAAACACCGCAGAAATACGGTCGGCCAGTTGGCCGATCGCCGGTTTGCTGCTCTGCGCCTGCCTGACCAACCGGATGATGCGTGACAGCGTGGTTTGATTGCCGATGGCATCCGCCCGGAATAATGCGCTGCCATCGGCGACCAGCGTACCGGCATGCACCGTATCACCGCGGGCTTTCTGCTGAGGAATGGGTTCGCCGGTCAACATGGCTTCATCGACCCACAATTCCCCTTGCAGGATTTCGCCGTCAACAGGAATGCGATCGCCCGTTGTCAGTCTCAGCGTCATTCCGGCCTGCACGTCGGACAGCGGGATGGTTTTCTCTCCGTCCGGCGTGACAACGCGGGCGCCCGGCGGCGTCAGGTCCAACAGCCTTTCCAGCGCGCGTGAAGAACGTTGGCGGGCACGCTGTTCCAGAGCATGGCCGAGATTAATCAGACCGATAATCATGGCGCTGGCTTCATAGTAGAGATGGCGCGCCGCCATAGGAAACACGTCCGGCCACATGTTGACGGTAATGGAATAGAGCCAGGCGGCGCCGGTGCCGAGTGCGACCAGCGTATCCATCGTTGCGCCGCCATTTTTCAGGCTACGCCAGGCGTTGCGATAGAAATGTCCTCCGGCGAAAATCATCACGGCCAGCGTCAGCAGACCGACCACCAGCCACGGCGTGCGGCTTTCCGGCGTCAGCGTCATGCTGCCGCCCAGCACGCCCCAGATCATCAGCGGTACGCCCAATAGCAGGCCTAATGCGGCCTGCCATTGGAAGCGGCGGATGTTTTGTTGCGCGGTTTCCTGCTGACGTGCCCGGCGTTCGTCTTCATCCAGAATGATTTCTGCGCCATAGCCTGCCTGTTCAACCGCCGCAATCAAGGCTTGGTGTGTGGCGTGTCCGCTGACCAGCGCGCTGCGTTCCGCCAGATTGACGCGTGCCTGCGTCACGCCTTCGACATTCAGCAAAGCATGCTGAACGCGGTTAACGCAGCTGGCGCAGCTCATGCCCTGAAGCAGAAGCTGTACGCTGTCATCATGATCGCTATCCGCGGTGAGCGTTGCCGGAAGATCGTTCTGGGCCGCTGGCAGCGCTTCCGGCGCGATCGCTACCTGTGCCAGCGGCTCAGTTTTTGGGTGAGCGGTTTCCAGTACGCTGGCCTGATAGCCGGCCTGTTCGACGGCATTAACCAGGGCGACAGCGTCAGCATCGCCATAGATTTGGGCCTGTTCTTTTGACACTTCAGTCGCGATAACGCCCGGAACGGCTTCCAGAGCCTTGCGCGTGGAAGCCACGCAGTGATTGCAGCTTAACCCTGAAAGCTGTAATGAAACATCGGGCGTGGTGGCGCGATTGGCTTCATAGCCCGCCTGCTCGATACTGTGAATCAGTGCCTGCACATCCGTATCGCCGGTGATTCTGGCGTAGTTGAGCGTGACCTCGGCCTGTTCGACGTCAGGCATCGCTTCCAGCGTTTTTTTGACTCGTTGTATACAATGTCCACAGGTGAGACCCTGTAATGACAAGACGGTCGTTTGTGACATAATCTTCTTCTCCTGTGAGTTCAGCCGTGGTTAACGGTGGACTTCATCTTGTAGTCTTTCAGGTTGCGGAAAAAAGACAGTGGAAAAAGATAAAACCATGTATCTCGATCGGCTGTCTGATTTCTGTGACTGTTGAACAGGTTAAACCTTCCAGCAAGGGGAGGGTCAAGGGGGAAATGATGAATATCAGCGATGTGGCAAAAAAAACCGGCCTCACCAGTAAAACGATTCGTTTCTATGAAGAGAAAGCGTTGATGACGGCACCGCTACGTTCTGAAAACGGCTATCGTAGCTATGATGCTCATCATGTCGAAGAACTTACTCTGCTGCGTCAGGCTCGCCAGGTGGGGTTTAATCTGGATGAGTGCCGGGAGCTGGTGGCGCTGTTTAACGATCCTTTGCGACACAGCGCAGACGTTAAAGCCCGCACCATGCAGAAAGTACATGAAATTGAAGTGCATATTGAAGAACTGAAAGCGATGCGCCAGCGTTTACTGCTTTTGGCGGAACAATGTCCGGGCGACAGCGGCACGGATTGCCCGATCATCGACAATCTTGCAGGGTGTTGCCATACGGAAGGAACGTATCCTTCCGATAATGACGACTGAGATTAAGACTTCACTTCGCGCACGTACAAGGTTATGCCTTCAACGGCAATCACTTCAATGTGCGTACCGGCAGCCAAATCCTGTGCTGATTTTACCCGCCAGGTGCTGTCGCCGATGCGGGCCCGGCCAAAACCATTGACGACGGGCTCGCTCAGCGTCGCGCGCAGACCAACCAGCTGTTTCCCGCGTTGATTCAGCACACTCTGTGGTTGCGCAAGCGTTCGCCTGCGTAGCCAGTACCACCAGAGCAGAGCGGTGATGATCGTCAGCACGGAAAAGGCGATGCCTTGCCACGGCCACGAAAATGGTACGGCCCATACCAGCAGACCGACCAGTATCGCAGAGATACCGCTCCAGAGCAGATAGCCGCTGGCTCCCAGCATTTCGGCCGCCAGTAACAGGCCGCCGAGCGACAGCCAGAACCAGTGCGCATTTTCCACCACCAGTTCGATGTCCATTATTGGCCTCGGCTATCTTTACTGTCTTTGATCAATTCGGTGATACCGCCGATAGCGCCCATCAGATTACTGGCTTCCAGCGGCATCATGATGACCTTGCTGTTATTGGATGAACCAATCTGTTGCAGGGCATCGGTATATTTCTGGGCGACAAAGTAGTTGATTGCCTGAATGTTACCGGCGGCAATCGCCTCTGATACCATTTTGGTTGCCTGCGCTTCCGCTTCTGCCGCACGTTCACGCGCTTCAGCTTCAAGGAACGCGGACTGACGCTGGCCTTCCGCTTTCAGGATCTGCGACTGTTTTTCGCCTTCAGCGCGCAAAATAGCGGCCTGACGCACCCCTTCCGCTTCAAGAATGTCAGCACGTTTGTTACGTTCGGCTTTCATCTGGGCATTCATTGCCGCAATAAGTTCGGCCGGCGGGCGAACATCGCGGATTTCGATACGGGTAATTTTCACGCCCCACGGATTGGTTGCCTCATCGACAATGTGCAACAGGCGGCTGTTAATGCTGTCACGCTGAGAAAGCATTTCATCCAGTTCCATTGAGCCCAGTACGGTACGGAAGTTGGTCATGGTCAGGTTGACGATGGCCTGTTCCAGATTACTGACTTCATAGGCCGCGCGCGCGGGATCGATAACCTGAATAAAGCAGACCGCATCGATCGCCACATTGGCGTTATCGCGCGAAATGACTTCCTGAGACGGGATATCCAGCACCTGTTCCATCATGTTGATTTTCCGGCCAATGCGATCCATGAACGGCACCACCAGATTAAGACCCGGCATCAGCGTTTTGGTGTAGCGGCCAAAGCGTTCAACGGTCCATTGGTAGCCCTGGGGCACAATTTTAATGCCTGACCAGACGAGGATCAGTGCGACAAAGATCAATACAGGAATCACGGTAAGCATTATCTAAAACCTCCCAGTTGTTTTATCAGATGTTAGTGTAACCCAAGCGTAGCCGGAATCCGTTGCGCTGTGGTTATTTTCCACCGTTTTGTCGCTTTCGGCAGTCTTTGTCCTGTTCTTGTCCCGTTAGTGAAAAACCGGGGCAGGGGAAAACCAGCGAAAAATATGACAGCTTTGATAAGTTTGTCATATTAGACAAGTTTGGAAAGTTTTTGCTACGGTGAATCGACTTCATTAATCCTTGGTCTATATATCCGGCGATACGCCCGTGCTGCGGCAAGGGGTATCCGGAGATGCTGTTAATCAGGAGTATGTGATGAGCCCTTCACCTGCAATAAAAAAAGCGCCGCCTAACGATCCCGCCTCGCCTCCGGTAGCCATCTCGATGAAAGGAGTGAAAAAGCAGTTTCTGGATCACGATGAAAACGTGGTGGATGTGATTAAAGACATCTCAATTGATATCTATCATCGGGAGTTTATCAGTATTGTCGGCCCCAGCGGATGCGGCAAGACCACCATGTTCAACATGATTGCCGGACTGCTGACGCCCACTTCCGGTGATATTCAGGTGTTTGACCAATACTACGCCATTCCCAAGAAAGGGCGGGTGGGTTACATGCTGCAAAAGGATCTGCTGTTTCCCTGGCGCACCATCCTCGATAACGTCTGTCTGGGGCTGGAAATCAGTGAAGTGCCGAAGAAAGAGCGCCATGAGCGCGCCATGGACTACCTACAGAAATATGGTCTGGGCGATTTTGCCCATGCTTATCCCGCCACGCTTTCCGGGGGGATGCGCCAGAGGGCGGCGCTGATCCGTACGCTGGTGATCGACCCGGACATCATCCTGCTTGATGAGCCGTTCTCCGCACTGGATTACCAGACCCGTCTGGTGCTGGAAGAAGAGATCCTGTCGATTCTTAATGAATACGGCAAAACGGTGGTGCTGATCACCCATGACATTGGCGAAGCGATCTCGATGTCCGATCGCATCGTGGTGATGTCGCAGCGGCCGACGTGGAATAAAAAAACCTATGAAGTCGGTCTGGCCAAGCAACATGGCTCTGCCATGGGCGCCCGTAAAGATCCGCGCTATCAACAATTTTTCGACGCGATATGGGCCGATATGGACATTCAACTGGGAGGCCGGCCATGAATACGCCTGTTACCGCTGCGGATAAAAACCGTTCCCGTCTGTCGGCCCTGAGCCGTCGGCGCAAAAAGAAATTTCAGTCGCTGCTGAAAGATAATGGCTGGCGGGCGCTGATCCTCATCACGCTGGTGGCGCTGTGGCAATACGGCGTAGACACCGGCATGGTTAATGCCTTTCTGATGGGCTCTCCGGCGGGGATCTGGCAAGAGTTTGTCCGGTTGCTGGCGAACGGCGAACTGCTGACCAATACCTATGTCACGGTTTACGCCACGGTGACCGGCTTTGTGCTGGGCAGTCTGCTGGGGTCGTTGTCCGGGCTGCTGCTGTGGTATTCACCTACGCTGGCGCGCATCCTCGATCCGTTTTTTATTGCTCTGAACGGACTGCCGAAAATTGCGCTGGCGCCCATCATTATCATCTGGTTCGGCTCCGGGCTGTTTTCCAAAATCGCGCTGGCGTTTATCGCGACTTATATCGTCGCGCTGCTGTCGGCGTGGCAGGGAACGCGCCAGATTGATGACAATCAGGTGAATTTGATGCGTTCGCTGGGGGCCAATAAGAATCAGATTTTCCGCAAAGTGGTGATCCCGTCCACGCTGCCGTGGATCATCTCAGCCTTCCGCCTGAACATCGGTTTCGCGCTGATTGCCGATATCGGTGGGGAATTTATCTCCTCTGATTATGGCCTGGGCAAAATGATTTTCGTCGCCGGTAACCTGTTCAACCTCAATGTGGTGTGGGTCGGCGTCTTTACCCTGCTGTTTGTCGCTATTGTGCTCTATCTGCTGGTTATCCAACTACAGCGCTGGCTGCTGCCCTGGGAACGCCAGTCCGGTAATCGTTAGTCATGCCTTTAACCCATTAATCGAAGGAATTCACAGATGAATAAAATTGTTTCATGGCTGTGTGCCGCCGTCTTTACCCTGGGCTCTGCCGGCGGTTTCGCCGCCGATGGCAAGGCCGATCGCGTACTGGTGACCGAGGCGTTTCACACGCTGTTGTATCTGCCGGTTTATGTGGCGAAACATCAGGGGATGTTTGCTCAGAATCAGATTGATGTGACGACCATCCGCTCGGCCGGCTCCGGCCCTACCGCGCTGGCGGCCGTGCTGTCCGGCGAAGCGCAGTTCTCGGTTCACGGGCCTGAGCATGTGGGATTCGCTCAGCAGAAAGGCGGCAAAGCCAAAGCCGTCAGCGCCGTCGCCAATAGTGCGCCGGTGTGGATACTGGCCAGGCCGGACTTTACCTTTAACTCACCCGCCGATCTGAAAGGTAAACGAGTGGTGTCGGGGCTGGCGCCCGGCACGTCCAATACGCTGCTGCTGCGTTTGCTACAGCAACAGGGTCTGAACGCGAAGCAAGATGTCACGATTGAAGAGGTACAGAACGGCTCGGAGCTGGGACCGTTGCTGGCCGGCAGAGCGGACGCGGCGGTGGTCTATGAGCCTCAGGCGGATCAGGGCATCGGGCAGGGGTTGAAAGTGATTTACGACTTTACCCGCGATTACCCAGAGTATGCGTTCTCCACCATCAATACCTCAGAGAAAATCATCGCCGATAATCCGCAGCTGGTTGCTCGTTTCGTCAAATCCATCAATGAATCGCTGGCCTTTATTCACCAGCATCCGGATGAAGCGAAAAAGGTGGCCCGTCTGGAGTTTGCCTCTCTGGATAGCAAGGTGGTGGATGCCGCGGTGCAGCGCATGATCGACAGTAATGTCTATCCCGCGAACGCGGTTATTTCACCTTTGGCATTCACCACCGCGATCGATATTCAAAAATTCGTCGGCAATATCACGCAGGATATGCCTTATGAACAGATTGTTGACGGTCAGTTCGCCAGCCAGCCCTGATAAGGATCGGTTCTATGAATAATGTGTTAGACCATTCTCCTTTTGCCACGCTTGCCGCCACCCGGCGGCTGTTGGCGGCAGGTAAAGTCTCGCCAAGCGAGTTGCTGAATCACTTTCTGGCGCGTATTGATGAGCGCGATGGTCAGATTAAAGCCTGGCGTTATCTCGACCGGGACGGCGCCAGACGACGGGCGGCGGAGCTGGATCGGCAGATGGCGGCGATTGCCTGCAAACCGGCGCTATTTGGCATTCCCTATGGCGCCAAGGATATCTTCCACACCCGCGGGCTGCCCACCGAGGGCGGTTCTAAAGTTTGTCAGGGGGTGATCTCCACCGAGAACGCCAGCGTTATCGACCGGCTGGATGAGATGGGGGCGCTGTTGCTCGGTAAGCTGACCACAACGGAGTTCGCCAATTTAGGCACGCCGCCGGAAACCGGCAACGCCTGGAATCCACAGCATACGCCCGGTGGTTCAAGCAGCGGTTCCGCGGCGGCGCTTGGCGCGCGCATGGCGCTGATGACGCTGGGTACGCAGACGGCCGGATCGCTGTCCCGTCCGGCGGCGTTTAACGGGGTTACGGTGCTCAAGGCAACCTATGGCCGTATCAGCAAAGCCGGGGTTATCCCGGCCAGTTGGTCGCTTGATCATGTCGGCGCCTTTACGCACACCGTTGAAGATGCGGTGTTGGTGTATAACGCGCTGTCAGGGCCGGACCCGCGGGATGAAACCACCCAGACGCTGCCTTACACGCCGTTGCAACTGAGGGAAAAACACGATTATACCGTCGGCATCGTGGAACATCCGTGGTTTGACTGCGTGGATGATGAGATCGGCGTTGCCTGCCGGAAGGCGATGGACGAACTGGCCGGACGCGGCGTTCGAGTGCGGCGCATCGGTCTGCCGGAGAGCTTTGAGGCGGCCTGTCAGGCCCATCAGATTGTGATGCAGGCGGAATGTGCGGCCTATCACCGCACGACATTCCTGCAAACGCCGACGTTGTTCGGCGCCTATTTACAGGAATTTCTGCAACAAGGTCTGGCTATTTCCGCCCATGAGTATCTGCAAGCTCAGCAGACTCGTGCCCGTTACCGCGCGGATCTGGCGGCGCTGTTTGACGGAGTGGATCTCCTGATGACGCCGGCTGCGCCGACGCTGGCGCCTTATAGCCTGGAACGCACCGGTTCGCCGGCGTTTAATATGCCGTTCACCAATGCCGGCGTGCCGACGCTGACGCTGCCGGTCGGTTTTTCCCGTTCGGGATTGCCCATCGGTATGCAGTGGGTGGCCCGGCACGGTAATGAACAGGCGCTGGTGGACCTGGGGTTATACTATCAGCAGATGACCGACTGGCATGCCTGTTTACCTCCGGTCTGTCAGCACTGAAAATAACCCGCTCGCTGGTGTAGTCTGGTCCAGCAGGCGGGAGACAAACGCATGATGATTTTTTTGATGACGGGTCGTCACGTTGTGACGTTGAAAAACGCTTCCGGCGTTTTTTTATGACGGGCTATCCCTGCCGTCCCCCTGTGGGCCGTCGCAAGCGACGTTAAAAAATGCTCCAGACGTTTTTTTAAGCGCACGGTCTGTGCGCGGTAGTCTTTTCCGGTTAACCAGGATGGCGTGTTATGTACGATAAATTATTGACGGTGTCTGATGCGGCAAAAATGTTGGGGATTTCCGCCAGCACCTTAAGGCGTCTGGAGGAAAATGGTGAGGTGAAAACCTATGGCCTCAAGGTGGTTTATACCCCCGGCGGCCAGCGCCGCTATCTGGCCGATGAAATCCAGCGTATTTATTCACAGACGGGGTTTGCCAGCCAAATTGGTTTCGGCTCTAAAGCGGCCATTCTGATACGGGACGTGACCTATGCCTTTATGGATTCGGGTTCCACGCTGGCGATCAACACGTCGTTCAATAAAATCGCCCTGCGTCAACTGCTGGAAATGGCGAAACAACGTCAATTGCCGACGGTTTTTACCCGCACGGTTTATCAGGAAGATCATCCTTTTTCCCGCATGTGGGGGAAAAAGTTTTCCTCCATTACCGTCCTGACCGATGGGGCTTATCTCAACCGGATCGATGCGGCGCTGGAGGATATCTCGTTCGATCGGATGCAGTCCACGTGCTATATCTCCGATTTTCACGGCCACGATCTGGCTAACTGGTTAAAGCAGCGGGACGTTGATACGGTAATTCTGGGGGGCGTAACCGCCAGCGGCAGTTTGCGCGCCACGGCGATTGAAGCGTTTCAGGAGGGGTTTCATGTGGTGGTGCCGCGGGAGCTGGTCGGCGACAGAAGTCAGTCGGTACTGGATTTTACGCTGTTGGATCTTAATGCCCGCTATGCCGATGTGCTTGGCATTGACGAGGTATTTGGCTGGCTGGCCGATCAACCGGTTCTGGCGGAACCGGTGTAACCGGTCGATGCGTCACATATCCAGTTCGATATCGTTCAGCGGCATACAGCAACAGGGCAGGATTTCCCCCTGTTGCAGGCAAGCTAACGGCGTCTGGCGATAAGCGACTTTGCCTTTGAGCAGACGCAGGCGACAAGAGCCGCAGTACCCGGATCGGCACTGGTATTCGACGCTCACCTGATGAGACTCCAGCACATCCAGCAATGAATGCCCGTTGTCGGTGCAGGCGATCTGCGCACCTGACGTGCGCAGCGTGATGGTTGCGTTATCCATGGCGGTTAAAGCTGGAAATCACTCAGATCGTCAGCATTCATTTCAGAATCAATCTGACCGACCAGATAAGAGCTGACCTCGACTTCCTGCGGCGCGACCTGAACATTATCGGAAACCAGCCAGGCGTTAATCCACGGAATCGGGTTGGTGCGCGTTTCAAACGGCAACGACAGACCAACGGCCTGCATACGGATGTTGGTAATATATTCCACGTACTGGCACAGAATATCTTTGTTCAGGCCAATCATCGAACCATCGCGGAACAGATATTCCGCCCACTCTTTTTCCTGCTGTGCGGCGAGCACGAACAGGTCGTAGCATTCCTGCTGGCACTCTGCGGCAATTTTAGCCATCTCCGGATCATCATTCCCGGAGCGCATCAGGTTCAGCATATGCTGGGTGCCGGTCAGATGCAGCGCTTCATCGCGGGCAATCAGCTTGATGATTTTGGCGTTGCCTTCCATCAGTTCACGTTCCGCAAAGGCGAATGAACAGGCGAAGCTGACGTAGAAACGGATCGCTTCCAGCGCATTGACGCTCATCAGGCACAGATAAAGTTTTTTCTTCAGTTCATACAGGTTAACGGTAACGGTTTCGCCATTGACCTGATGCGTTCCTTCTCCCAGCAGGTGGTAGTAGCTGGTCATTTCGATGAGCGAGTCGTAGTAACCGGAAATATCTTTGGCGCGCTTCAGAATTTCTTCATTGGTAACGATGTCGTCAAAAACCAGCGACGGATCGTTAACGATGTTGCGGATAATATGGGTATATGACCGGGAGTGAATGGTTTCGGAAAACGCCCAGGTTTCTACCCAGGTTTCCAGCTCAGGAATGGAAATCAGCGGCAGCAGCGCTACGTTCGGGCTACGGCCCTGAATGGAATCCAGCAGAGTCTGGTATTTCAGGTTGCTGATAAAAATGTGTTTCTCATGCTCAGGCAGCGCCTGATAGTCGATACGGTCACGGGATACGTCAACTTCTTCCGGGCGCCAGAAGAAGGAAAGTTGTTTTTCAATCAGTTTTTCAAAGATCTCATATTTTTGCTGATCGAAACGGGCAACGTTAACCGACTGACCGAAGAACATCGGTTCGAGTAACTGGTCGTTTTTATTCTGTGAAAAAGTGGTATAGGCCATGGGTCTCTCCGAAAAAAATGCCTGGAGCATTTTTTAACGCCGCTTATGGCGGCCCGTAGGGGGGCGGGCAGGGATTGCCCGCCATAAAGGATAAAAGGCTGCCGTGCAGCCCCTTGATACTGGCTTAAATCTTACACGCGCCGCCTTCGCAGCCATCATCCTGCGGTTCTGCCAGCAGGTCATCCTGCGCATCTTCCGCGCCGTCGCGGGTGTTCTGGTAGTAGAGCGTTTTTACGCCGAACTTGTACGCCGTCAGCAAATCTTTCAACAGTTGCTTCATCGGCACTTTCCCTGACGGGAAGCGTGACGGATCGTAATTGGTATTGGAAGAAATTGCCTGATCGACAAATTTCTGCATCACGCCAACCAGTTGCAGATAGCCGTCGTTGTTTGGCATTTCCCACAGCAGTTCATAAGCGTCTTTCAGCGTTTCATATTCCGGCACAACCTGACGCAGGATGCCGTCTTTTGACGCTTTGACGCTGATGTGTCCGCGCGGCGGCTCAATGCCGTTGGTGGCATTGGAGATCTGCGAAGACGTTTCGGAAGGCATCAGTGCCGACAGCGTCGAGTTGCGCAGGCCGAATTCCTGAATGTCTTTACGCAGCGCTTCCCAGTCATAATGCAGCGGTTCGCTACAAATCGCGTCAAGATCGCGTTTGTAAGTGTCAATCGGCAGCACGCCCTGAGAGTAGGTGGTTTCATTGAACCACGGGCAGGCGCCTTGTTCGCGAGCCAGCACGTTAGAGGCTTTCAACAGGTAGTATTGAATGGCTTCAAAGGTTCTGTGAGTCAGGTTGTTGGCGCTGCTATCGGAATAACGCACGCCATTTTTCGCCAGATAGTAAGCGAAGTTAATCACGCCGATACCCAGAGTACGACGTCCCATTGCGCCTCGCTGGGCTGCCGGAATCGGGTAGTCCTGATAATCCAGCAGGGCGTCCAGCGCGCGAACCGCCAGCGTTGCCAGTTCTTCCAGATCGTCCAGACTGTCGATGGCGCCGAGGTTGAACGCGGACAGCGTACACAGGGCAATCTCGCCGTTTTCGTCATTCACGTCATCCAGCGGTTTGGTTGGCAGCGCAATTTCCAGACACAGGTTGGACTGGCGCACCGGCGCGACCTGTGCGTCAAACGGACTGTGCGTATTGCAGTGATCCACGTTCTGGATATAGATTCGGCCAGTGGACGCGCGCTCTTGCATCATCAGCGAGAACAATTCGACCGCTTTGATCCGCTGTTTGCGGATGCTGTCATCCTGCTCGTATTGCACATACAGACGTTCAAATTCATCCTGATCGGCAAAGAAGGCGTCATACAGTCCCGGAACGTCAGATGGGCTGAACAGCGTGATGTCTTCACCTTTGACCAGACGCTGATACATCAGCTTGTTCAACTGTACCCCGTAGTCGAGATGACGAACGCGGTTGCCTTCAACGCCGCGGTTGTTTTTCAGTACCAGCAGGCTTTCCACTTCCAGATGCCACAGCGGGTAGAACAGCGTAGCGGCGCCGCCGCGCACGCCGCCCTGAGAACAGGACTTCACCGCGGTCTGGAAATGTTTGTAGAATGGGATACAGCCGGTATGGAAGGCTTCTCCGCCGCGGATCGGGCTGCCGAGCGCACGAATGCGGCCTGCGTTGATACCAATCCCCGCCCGCTGGGAAACGTATTTCACGATGGCGCTTGAGGTGGCGTTGATGGAATCCAGGCTATCGCCACATTCGATCAGTACGCAAGAGCTGAACTGACGAGTGGGGGTGCGCACGCCGGCCATGATGGGGGTTGGCAGCGAAATCTTGAACGTTGAGATCGCATCGTAGAAGCGTTTGATATAGCCCAGACGGGTTTCTTTGGGATAGCCGGAGAACAGACAGGCGGCGACCAGAATATACAGAAACTGGGCGCTTTCGTAGATATCGCCGGTTACGCGGTTCTGAGCCAGATATTTCCCTTCCAGCTGTTTAACTGCGGCATAAGAGAAGTTCATGTCACGCCAGTGATCGATAAAGGCGTCCATTTCAGCGAACTCTTCCGCACTATAGTCTTCCAGCAGGTGTTTGTCGTATTTTCCCATCTCGACCATTTTGGCGACGTGATCCAGCAGTGCCGGCGGTTCAAACTGGCCGTAGGCTTTTTTGCGCAGATGGAAGATCGCCAGACGCGCAGCCAGATATTGGTAATCCGGGCTTTCACGGGAAATCAGGTCGGCAGCCGCCTTGATGATGGTTTCATGGATATCAGAGGTTTTGATGCCGTCATAAAACTGAATGTGGGAGCGCAGTTCCACCTGAGAAACGGAAACATTGTGCAAACCTTCTGCGGCCCAGGTAATGACGCGATGGATCTTATCCAGATTGATTTTTTCTTTTGTGCCATCACGTTTGGTAACGAGCAAGCTCTGGTTCATGAGAAGTAACACCTTTGGTTTTTCTGCCCCATCCTTCGTGCGTGCGAAAAACGGCACGGCGGGCACACTTGTGCCTTTCTGCCAGAAGCAAACACTATATGTAGGGGGTTGGGTTTGGTTTGACAACAAGATAATGAGAAAAATGTGTTATTGCAAGTGAACAAAACCGCGGTAATTTGTGGATAACTTAGGGAGGAAATGTTATTGATTCGCTAACTGCCTGTTTGCTCGGGCTCTCCGGTATTGTCAACCGGTGGGGAGAAAAAACGAAATAATTGATCGGTTGGCGTTTTATTGTGCGTGTCGAAAATTATCATATTGATCAAATCGTAAAGCGGAAAAATAAACTCGGACTTATCTGATGATTAAGGCTGAGGTTTTGGCCGGCCTGCGAACCGGTTCCGTCATCCCCGCGAAGACAGAAAGTCGTTCACTTCGCGGGGGATGGGAGAACGTATTTATGCTTCGTGCCGGGTATGCAACATATAGTTCACATCCACATTCGGGCCGAGCTTGAAGTGGTCCATCAGCGGGTTGTAATGCAGTCCGATGATATGTTTCTCACGCAGCGGGGTGGTATCAATCCACGCCATGAGTTCAGCCGGACGGATGAATTTTTTTATGTCGTGCGTGCCGCGCGGCACCATTTTCAGAACATATTCTGCGCCGATCACCGCCATCATCCAGGCTTTGGCGTTGCGGTTGATGGTGGAAAAAAAGACATGGCCGCCCGGTTTGACCAGCCTGGCGCAGGCCTGAACGACAGACTGCGGATCGGGAACATGCTCCAGCATTTCCATACAGGTGACGACGTCGTATTCGCCGGCGTGCGCCTGCGCATGGGACTCTACGGTTTCCTGCACATAATTTACCGCCATGCCGCTTTCCAACGCGTGCAAACGTGCAACCTGTAAGGGTTCCGCTCCCATATCCAGACCGGTTACCTCGGCGCCTTCACGCGCCATGCTTTCGGCCAGAATGCCGCCGCCGCAGCCGACATCCAGGATTTTCTTGCCAAACAAACCTTCCGCCCGCTGGGCGATATAGCCCAGGCGCAGTGGGTTGATGCGGTGTAGCGGTTTGAATTCGCCTTCCAGATCCCACCAGCGGGAAGCGATCGCCTCGAATTTGGCAATTTCCTGATGATCGACGTTTGGGGTTTGATGTTCAGCGTTCATTTACAATCACGACCTTTGGTTATCTTCAATTAAACGCGAGTATATCGATACCGTTCACGATGTTGTAGCGCTCATCGATTTGCTCCCGGGATGATTTAGCCACTGTCCGTTATTTCTGCTGGTGCGAAGTATCACGTCATTGATTGCGGGGAGTTTCCCCCGAAACGGCGGTTTGTGATATAATTTTCCACCTTTTGAACTCGGGTAGATGCATAAATAGAGGGATAGCGGCTCCATGAGCGACCTTGCCAGAGAAATCACACCGGTCAACATTGAAGAAGAGCTGAAAAGCTCGTATCTGGACTATGCCATGTCCGTTATTGTCGGGCGTGCGTTACCAGATGTTCGTGATGGACTAAAACCGGTACACCGTCGCGTACTGTACGCGATGAGCGTATTGGGGAACGACTGGAATAAACCTTATAAAAAATCGGCCCGTGTTGTCGGGGACGTGATCGGTAAATATCACCCGCATGGTGATACTGCGGTCTACGATACCATTGTGCGTATGGCGCAACCTTTCTCACTGCGTTATACGCTGGTGGACGGGCAGGGTAACTTCGGCTCCATTGACGGCGACTCCGCGGCGGCGATGCGTTATACCGAAGTTCGTATGGCGAAAATTGCCCATGAACTGCTGGCCGATCTGGAAAAAGATACGGTTGATTTTGTGCCTAACTATGACGGCACGGAGCAGATTCCTGATGTTATGCCAACCCGTATCCCCAACCTGTTGGTCAACGGGTCTTCCGGTATTGCGGTTGGGATGGCGACCAACATTCCGCCCCATAACCTGACGGAAGTGGTGAACGGCTGTCTGGCCTATATCGACGACGAAAATATCAGCCTTGAAGGCCTGATGGAGCACATTAAAGGGCCCGATTTCCCGACGGCCGCCATCATCAACGGCAGACGAGGTATTGAAGAGGCGTACCGCACCGGGCGCGGCAAGATCTACATTCGCGCGCGCGCTGAAGTAGAAGCCGACGCCAAAACCGGACGCGAAACCATTATCGTGCATGAAATTCCTTATCAGGTGAACAAAGCGCGCCTGATTGAGAAGATTGCCGAACTGGTAAAAGACAAGCGAGTTGAAGGCATCAGTGCACTGCGTGACGAGTCTGATAAAGACGGTATGCGCATTGTCATTGAGATCAAGCGTGACGCCGTGGGCGAAGTCGTCCTGAATAACCTTTACTCTCAGACGCAACTGCAAACGTCTTTCGGCATCAACATGGTGGCACTGCATCAGGGCCAGCCTAAGATCATGGCGCTGAAAGACATTCTGGCTGCTTTTGTGCGCCACCGCCGTGAAGTAGTGACGCGCCGTACCATTTTTGAACTGCGCAAAGCTCGCGACCGGGCCCATATTTTGGAAGGCCTGGCGATCGCGCTGGCGAATATCGATCCGATTATCGAACTGATTCGTCGCGCGCCGTCACCGGCAGAAGCGAAAGCCTCGCTGATTGCCGAGTCGTGGGAGCTGGGTACGGTGGCGGCCATGCTGGAACGTTCGGGTGATGATGCTGCGCGTCCTGAATGGCTGGAACCGGAATTTGGTATCCGCGAGGGCCGCTATTATCTGACCGAGCAGCAGGCTCAGGCGATTCTGGATCTGCGTTTGCAGAAACTGACCGGTCTTGAGCATGAAAAACTGCTGGATGAGTATAAAGAACTGCTGACTCAGATCGCCGAGTTGCTTTATATCCTGAACAGCCCGGACCGCCTGATGGAAGTCATTCGTGAAGAGCTGGAAGCGATCAAAACGCAATACAGCGATGAACGTCGTACTGAGATCACCGCTAACACGGCCGACATCAACATCGAAGATTTGATCAACGAGGAAGATGTGGTGGTGACCCTGTCTCATCAGGGGTATGTGAAATATCAGCCGCTGAGCGACTATGAAGCCCAGCGTCGTGGCGGTCGCGGTAAGTCTGCCGCGCGTATTAAAGAAGAAGATTTCATCGATCGTCTGCTGGTGGCCAACACCCATGACACGATCCTGTGCTTCTCCAGCCGTGGTCGTCTGTACTGGATGAAGGTGTATCAACTGCCGGAAGCCAGCCGTGGTGCTCGCGGTCGTCCGATCGTCAACCTGTTGCCGCTTGAGGCGGATGAACGTATCACGGCAATTCTGCCGGTTCGCGAATATGAAGAAGGTCGCCATGTGTTTATGGCAACCGCCAGCGGTACGGTGAAAAAGACCGCACTGACGGAATTCAGCCGTCCGCGTAGCGCCGGTATTATCGCCGTCAACCTGAATGACGGTGATGAACTGATTGGCGTCGATTTGACCGACGGTCAAAACGAGGCGATGCTGTTCTCGGCGGAAGGGAAAGTGGTGCGCTTCTCTGAAGGCGCGGTACGCTCTATGGGCCGGACGGCTACCGGGGTTCGCGGCATCAACCTGCAAGGCGAAGATCGCGTCGTATCGTTGATTATTCCTCGCGGTGAAGGCGATATTCTGACCGTGACGCAAAATGGTTTTGGTAAACGTACCGCCGTCAGCGAGTACCCGACCAAATCCCGCGCCACGAAAGGGGTTATCTCCATCAAGGTGAGCGAACGTAACGGTAAAGTGGTTGGCGCCGTTCAGGTTGACGCTGCCGATCAGATCATGATGATCACCGATGCGGGAACGCTGGTTCGTACGCGGGTGTCTGAAGTCAGTATTGTGGGCCGTAACACCCAGGGTGTTACGTTGATCCGTACGGCGGAAGATGAACATGTCGTCGGTCTGCAACGCGTTGCTGAACCGGTCGAGGATGAAGAGTTGGATGGCGTCGTAAACGTTGAAGGTGAAATAGCCGAAGACGAAGACATCGCCGACGATATCGACGCCGATGATGACGTAGCGGAAGACGACGAAGATTAAGTTTTCGTTATACCCTGGAGTTTGGCGGGGATATCGGTAATAAACCTGAGCCAGCGCGTGATGCGCTGGCTTTTTTTATGCAGGATCGGTAGTGTATCGGCAGGTGTGCAACACTGGTTAATCTTTTTCTCAATTCAACGGTATCCACTTGAAATATCTCGCCTCGTTCCATACGACATTAAAAGTCTCCCGTTATTTATTTCGGGTGCTGGCAATTATGCTATGGGTGCTCGGCGCGCTGATATCCGTGTTTTATATCAGTAACGTATTGAATGAAAAAGAATCGGATTTACGTCAGGAATATAACCTGAGTTTCGATCAATCGCAGGGATATATTCGCCACGCGGCTGATATTGTTCGTGAGCTTAAATATCTGGCTGCCAATCGTCTGGCGAGTCCGGCAGAAAAAACGGATAGTCCGATAGATAACGATCCCGGTCTATCTATTTATCCGATTTTGCCAGGTGCTGATTGTTACGATGGGGATCATAATCACTCACTGGTGTCGTTAAGTGATTTTTTTGATGGCTGGCGAGAAAACTTTTCAGCGGTATACGATCTCAATCGGGTATTTTTTGTCGGGGGCGATCAGCAGTGCATGGTGGATTTTGGCATCCGCAACCAGTCGCTGGATCGCGATAATCTGTTTAAAAATGTCCAGAATCGTTTTCAGGAACAGAAGAATGCTATTCGGTCGGCATCTCAGGATGAAACGGTCTACTGGATTACACCCGCACAGGCACCCGATGTCGGTTATTTATATGCGCTGACGCCGATTTATGTAGGGAATAAGCTTGAAGTTATCATGGGGATTGAACAGACAATCCGCCTGGATGATTTCGTGTCGGTCGGGAAATTCCCGATCAGCGTGCAATTGATTAACCAATATAACCAGCCGATTCTGCATTTTTCCGAAAGCAAAAGCCGCAACGTTCCTTCCGCCAGCACAAACCCGATAGACCACAACTATTTCGGCTATGTGAACGGCTATGATGAAATCATCCTGAAAAAGAGCCTGCCTCCCACGGCGTTCAGTATTATCTATTCGCTTCCTCTGCGAGTATTGCTGTCCCATATCAGCACTCTGATCATTAATATGGCGCTGTTCAATACGCTGTCAGCCATATTGCTGTTTGTGCTGGCCTGGATCTTTGAACGGAAAATGCTGTTGCCCGCGGAAGTGAATGCTTTCCAGCTAGAGGAAAACGAGCAGTTCAACCGTAAAATCGTGGCCTCTGCGCCGGTGGGCATCTGTATTCTGCGGATTAACGATGGCACCAATATTCTCAGTAATGAGCTGGCGCATAATTATCTGAATTTGCTGACCCATGAAGATCGGCTGCGTATTACCCGTATTATTTGCGAGCAGCAATCCAAATTTGTCGATGTGCTGACCAGCAGAAATCATCATCTGCAAATCAGCTTCGTCCATTCCCGCTATCGTAATGAGAATGTGGCGATCTGCGTACTGCTTGACGTCAGCGCGCGCGTAAAAATGGAAGAGTCGCTACAGGAAATGGCCAATGCCGCCGAGCAGGCCAGCCAGTCCAAATCCATGTTTCTGGCGACGGTAAGCCATGAATTGCGCACGCCGCTGTATGGCATTATCGGCAACCTGGACTTATTACAGACGAAAGCGTTGCCTAAGGACGTGAGTCGTTTGGTCGCGGCGATGAATAACTCCTCATCGCTATTGTTGAAGATCATCAGCGACATTCTCGATTTTTCCAAGATCGAGTCAGAGCAGCTGAAGATTGAACCCTGCCAGTTCGCTCCACACGAAGTGATCAGCCACATCACCAGCAACTATTTGCCGCTGGTGGTGAAGAAACACCTTACGCTGTACTGCTTTATCGATCCCAATGTTCCGGTCAGTTTGTCTGGCGATCCCGTTCGTTTGCAGCAGGTACTTTCCAACCTGCTGAGTAATGCCATCAAGTTCACTGATACGGGATGCATTATTTTTCAGGTGGAATGTCGGGATGGTTATCTGGAGTTTCTGGTGCGTGATACTGGCGTGGGGATCCTGCCGCGTGAAGCAGCGAAGCTTTTTGATCCCTTCTTTCAGGCTGGTAGCGGGGTGCAGCGCCATTTTCAGGGCACTGGGCTGGGGTTGGCGATCTGTGAAAAGCTGGTCAATCTGATGGATGGCGATATCTCGATCGAATCGGAACCTGGACTGGGCAGCCAGTTTGGTATCAGAATTCCGCTCTATAAGGCACATTATGCTCCGGTCCCCATCAATGCTGGTTTGCAGGGGAAAATGTGCTGGCTGATGGTGCGCAATATCCGGCTGGAGTCTTATCTGCTCGCCTTTTTACAGGAGCACGGTTTGCGGGCTTGCCGTTACCAGCGTCAGACCATTGGTAGTGATGATGTGATTATCAGCGATTCCGACGTGTCTGAATCGCTTGATGCCCGTGCACGGATCGTTATCAGTGGTTCACATACGGGGTCTGCGCAGGAAATCAGCCCGGGATACTGGCTGCACAGTACGTCTATGCCGCAGTATTTGCCGGATTTGCTGGAAAGAATATATCGTCCGCAAACGGAAGATGGTTCGTCCGCGGCGCTTTCAACGCCGTTGACCAACTATAGCCGGACCGAGAACGGCGATGTCATGATTCTGGTCGTTGACGATCATCCGATTAACCGACGGTTGTTGGCGGATCAGCTTGGCTCACTGGGTTATATGGCCATGACGGCAAACGATGGGGTTGATGCGCTGAGCGTGTTGGGTAAAAACGATGTCGATATTGTGCTGACGGACGTCAATATGCCGAATATGGATGGTTATCGGTTGACGCAATGTCTGCGGGAGCAGGGACGACATTTCCCGGTCATCGGCGTGACGGCGAATGCGTTGGCGGAAGAGCGGCAGCGCTGTTTACAGGCGGGAATGGACAACTGTTTATCCAAACCTGTAACGTTGGATACCCTGCAACAAACGCTGTCCTATTACAGCGATGTGGTGCGTCAATCCAGAGCAGCCACTGAAACCTGAATGACCCGGACTTTCCCCCGTGAAGAGAAGCGCCCGGGATAAACCAAACCAGAAGGTTGGTCATCAAACCCAGGCAACGTTATCTGTTGCCTGGTGCGCACCGGCTATGGCGCTTTGGCTCAACTTACTCTTTTTCTGTCGAGGTGGAGTTGATGTTCACAGAAGAAAGGTAGTTCAGCAGCGCGATATCGTTATCGACGCCGAGTTTTGTCATCGCTGATTTCTTCTGGCTGCTGATGGTTTTGATGCTACGGTTAAGTTTTTTGGCAATCTCGGTTACCAGAAAACCTTCGGCGAACAGACGCAGCACTTCGCTTTCTTTCGGAGACAACCGTTTGTCTCCATAGCCGCTGGAGCTGATTTTTTCCAATACTCTGGTGACGCTTTCCGGCGTGAATTTTTTGCCTTTTTGCAGTGCGGCCAATGCCTTGGGTAAGTCGGTTGGCGCACCTTGTTTTAGTACAATCCCTTCAATATCCAGATCCAGAACCGCACTTAAAATAGCCGGGTTATTGTTCATGGTCAGAACGATAATGGAGAGATGGGGAAAATGACGTTTAATGTATTTAATTAAGGTAATACCATCGCCATATTTATCACCCGGCATGGACAAATCGGTAATTAAAACGTTAGCGTCCAGTTTTGGCAGGTTATTGATCAGCGCGGTTGAATCTTCGAATTCACCCACGACGTTGACCCACTCAATTTGTTCAAGTGACTTTCTGATGCCAAAAAGGACAATAGGATGGTCGTCGGCAATAATTACGTTTAGGTTACTCATCGGTTAGGTTACTCATATTGTTGGCTACCTTGCTGTATATCCTTCATCTTTCAAGTTGCAGGTGTGCTGGCTTCATCACTTGGCTCTCTCTGGGCCTCACGGCTACCGGCAGCGTTCAAATCCGCGCCAGGCAATTTGTTACCCGAATTACATACTCAGGTAAGCCCATCGGGGCGCTTTCGGTCGCCGCCTTCCTGCTTCCCGGAATCTATTGGGGATAGTAATGCACTGACAAATTTTTCAATTTCATGAAGGTCATTTTCGATCTGTGCACCATCGTGCGCGGTAATATGTTGTTCAAGTCGCTCACACAACTGTTTGCCAGGATGCAGGTTTAACATGGCAAACACGCCTTTCAGCCGATGTGCCGTTTGTGAAAGTGACATAAAATCGCCATTTTCCGCTTCAGTATACAGCCTCTTTAAATCATCGGGTACTGTCTCAATAAACAGGGAATAATAATCACTTGACGCCAGCTGACCGGCGTAGAACGCGTCATCATGCTCATCGTCTGTTAGCCCCGTATCGGTTGGCGCTTCCAGTTGTTGCTCAATCAACTTAAGCAATGCCCCCAGCAAAAGCTGACTGATATTATAATTCGCTCTCAATCGATGAGGACCCAGCGGAATTATGGCCGGGTCATCACCACTTAGTAATATAGAATAATCAGCGGTTCTTTCCGGATCGTCGGTGATGCAGATATCCACTTCCTGATTAATCTGCCGTTCATCACTGATGAGATAATTGGCTCCCCAGCCAGTGATAAGATGGCTGACAATATGTTGCACCTCATCGGCGGTGATATCCAGTAATACGGTAATGCCATCCAGCAGCTTTTCTTCCTCGGCCGGAAGGGGATCTGGCGTCATTTTTACCGTCAGGATGTAGTGTGTGCCGAGTCCTTTCTTACTGTGAATATTTAACTGGCCGCCAAGTTTATTGCACAGCTGATTGCACAAAAACAGGGTTAATCCCGAGTTTTGGCCAAAGCGGTCCGCCGTGGTCGGATTCAGGAAGGGATGATTGAGATTATCCTGTTCCGTACCCGAAATGCCTGCTCCGGTATCACTGATTTGTACGATTAGTTTTTCCGGCGCGGTTTGGTCACTGGCGATCGAAACGGTAATTTTTCCATATTCGGTATTGGTAATGGAATAATTCAGCAGGAGCGACAGGGTCTTTTTCAGCAGTTCACTATCACCCACATAGGTTTGATTGATATCCAGTTTGTAATGACTGAACAGGCAAAGCCCTTTCTGATTAATACGGGGGAGCCACGCCAGCAATAAACTGTCTATCATGGTCAGTGGAGAGAAACTCTCGTTAACCAGTTTCCACTCCTGAACTTCCAGTTTTTCCTGTAGGGCAATATTATCCAGTAGTTCGATAGCACAGGCGGTATCGACCGTAAGTTGTTCAGTTAACTGCTGCTGTTCGCTTTTGTCATTGGTATGGCGCATCGCTTGTAAATTTTTATGCAGCGACAGCAAGGGTTGTTTGAATTCGCTCAGCAGGTTTCTGAACAGGCGCTTTCTGGCCTGCACATTTTTCTCATATTCACGCTGCGCCAACTGGAGCTTTCGATTGACCAGAATCTCTTTGTCTTGCTCGCGCAGCAGGAACAGGCAATAGTCGGCGGAGTATTGGCTGCGGAACTGGCGAATTTCAAACATCTCATTATTCACCGTTACCTGAATCACGCCTTGATGTTCATCCGCCATATTGGCGACTTTTTGCAAGCTCAGGTGCGGCAGTAAATGTTCCGCCTGTTCATTCTGAACAATCACTTTGTTACTGCCAAAATCATAAATCAGCACGCCCATCGGAATACGACCGATAGTCTCATGATAAATGTTGAGCTGCTTTCTCAGCCTGTGGGAAAGATCTTCATCCGGATGGGAGTATTTCTGGCGGAAAATATAAAAACCGGCGATGGAAAATAGCAATAACGCCAGATTAAGCAATAGCAGCCAGACATTATTGCGCAGAATGTCAATGAGCAACACTTTTATCGGGGTCTGAAACACAATTTTCACTGGCGCATTCACCAGCGGCGACGATATTTCAATCAGCGATCTACCCAACTGGATATCCGTCATATCTTCGCTGCTGCTGTTCGTATCAATATTATTGGCCGAAGGCGTGTCTTGCCTCAGTTGGAGGCCTTCGCGCGGCAGGATGGACGGAATCAAATCGTTAATCGGTAAATCGAAAGCAATAATGGTTGCCAGATGACCGGGCTGATTAAACGTGGTGCGCAATGTGAAGTAGTAATCATCATAAAAGCGCAGCTTGCGCAGCGGAGAGAAACTTTCACGTTCATCCAGTGCGTTGGCCTGTTGCAGCATTTCCGTTCGGCGCGCCTCGGCAATTGCCGTAATGTAACTTCCGCGGAATTGGGATGAGATATCCTTCAACGTCTGCGTTGAGATCATCGTCAGGCTATTATCCACCCCGTTCAGGTAATACATGGAATACACGTTAGTTTCCGCCCCCCACAGAATATCCAGCGAGCGGGAGATCCGGCGAACGGAATGGAGCGTCGATACATCATGCTGACCAAATATCAGGGCATCCGTTTTCTGGCCGTTCTTTTCTACGTAAAAAACGTTGGGCATCAGGTTGATGGCGTTGATACCCTCCTCGCTGGAGAGCGGATCGTTATTCAGGTCACCATAAATCTGGTAAGTGAAAAAGCGGTAGGCATCAATACGTTTCTGCACACCCTGGGTCAGATCGATCAGGGCAAGCTTCTTTTCCGCCAGCCAGTTACTGAAGTAGTTATAGCCAAGCGCGCCGGTTACGAAGCACAGTAGCAGGGTAAGCAGAGCAAAATAACGCATGATGATGGCTGGCATTGATCAATGTTCCTGATTACGGGTAATGGCTCGCGCACTGGCGCAGACAATCAGTAACAGCAATGCCACACATCCAAACGCGAGTGACAGGCTGCTGAGTTGAGCGATGAAACCCAATAGCGTCGGGCCAGCCAGAATACCAGCGTAACCTACAGTTGTAATGGATGCGATAGCCAGATTTGCCGGCATGATTTTCTGATTGCCTGCCGCGCTGAACAGAATCGGGACTACGTTTGATGCGCCGATCCCCACCATGACGAAACCGAGAATCGACGTCAGCGCGTTGTCGATACTGATGGTCAACAACAGACCCAATGCGGCGCAAAGACTACCGCCCGCAAGGATCGCGTAGCGTCCGAGCGCATTGACCACGCGATCGCCGTTCAGTCTGCCGAGCGTCATTGCGACAGAAAACGCGGCGTAACCGATACCCGCTTGCGCGCTGCTCAGGTGACGTTCGACGGTTAAAAACAGCGCGCTCCAGTCCAGAATTGCGCCCTCAGCCAGAAACATGATGAAGCATAGCAGGCCGATAAACATGACCCAGCCGCGTGGAATCACAAAGAACGGACCGCCCTCGCCCTCATTAGTGGTACGCAGCAGATGCGTTTGCGCCATCGACATCAAGACCAGCAACAGTGCAACAATGACCCAAATGGCCATCAGCGGTGACAGGCCAAGCCACAATAAGGCGCTGACGCCACCGGCCCCGGCAATCCCGCCAACGCTAAAGAAACCGTGGAAACCGGACATCATGGCTCGACCGCTTGCGCGCTCGACAATAACGGCCTGAATATTCATTGATACGTCAATCATGCCAATTGCCGCGCCGAAAAAGAGCAGAGTCACGGCCATGACCGGGATCGTACCTGCCTGCGTCAGCATCGGCAGAATCACACACAGTAAGGCACTGGCGATCAGAATGACGGTGCGGCAGCCGAGTTTGCCGGTGAGTAATCCGGCAAACGGCATTGCCAGTAGCGAACCAATGCCCAGAGAGAGCAGCAGCATGCCCAAAGACGCGTCGTTGATGTCCAGACGATGCTTAACAAAAGGAACCAGCGGCGCCCAGGAAGCCATAGCGAAGCCTGCGACAAAAAAACAGATGCGAGTTGCCGCCTGCGCTTTTCGGCCGGGTTGCTGTTCGGTATATAACGATTCGGAATTCAGCGCTGAGCTCATATCCTTGACGACACTATCGGGTAGACGTAATAAGGGATTCTTTCTACCATAATTAAGTTATTGAATCGAAGGATTCATGATCCGTCGATGTCCTATGGACGTATTATCAGATAAGTTAACGTATGTTGCACGCAAGATATCCGCACGCTCAGTGCGGTTGATAACGTCTGTGCTTCAACCTAGGGTGAATAGTCCTGATGTTGTGTCGGTAATACCATATGGATGTCATATCGTATGAGGACCTCTGATGAGGGAAAGAAAAAGAAGCAGGCGTATAACCCTCAAAAAATAAAAAAATGCCGGTTAAAAAAACCGGCGAAAGGAATAAGGTTAATTAGAGAAATAATGATGAGGGATTATTCTAATGGTAATGCGTAATATTGTTTTGTCGTTTCATGCGATCAATGCCTCGCCTGGTCAGAATGTTTAATTGGGATGTGACAGTCACTATTGGTAACGATATGAGAAAAGCGGGGGCAGCTATAATTGGCGTTGAATAAAATAATGCTTTCACCTTGTTAATGTTTAATCTTTCTTATTTATATCAATGTGTTGTTATTTTGGTGGTATGTCGGGTTATTATTTTTTTGTGCAGACTTCATTTAAATTGTCAATGCGTTTTTTCTGATAAAATAAACTTATTCAGTAATGATAAATTCTATCTATAGTTGGATTCGTTATTCCAAATTATTATTATTTCATGACTTATGTGGCGCTGACGATTAAAAGATTGGCGTTTTGTCCGTATTACGTGGCGACAACGGCGGTTATTATCTGACGGGAATGGCATCAGCGGCTGGAAATGCTTTGATGCCCAATCAGCGCCATCCGATTCTAACGCTGGCGACGGGGGATGTCCTTTTGCCAGATGCTTAACATGGCTTCATTCATTTCTCATCTTGTGAAGCGGTTAACCTGATGGCGCGTATTACCATTTTTTATCCTGAATAACCTCTCACCCAAAGTGTCTTTTTTTACCGTATAATCCTGTGCTTTACGTTAGGTTACCGGGGTTAGGGTGAAACAACTTTCCGACCTGTTGTGGCATATGCAGCAGGATTTACGCGAACCACAGCCTGAGAGTGCGGGTTTCAGACAGATAACACGTTCATTGATCCTCAGTGAACGTGAACCGTCCGGGTTGCTGTCATGGCTGGCAACTCAGCCTGCGTATCCCCAGTTTTACTGGCAACATCGTCAGGACGATGAGGAAGCCGCCGTGTGTGGTCTGGTTTGTGGTTTTCATCACGCTCAGGAAGCGGAAGATTTCCTTTTGCAGCATGGCTGTGACAGCCATGTGCGTATCTGGGGATTGAATGCCTTCGACCAGACGCCGCGTGAGTATCGGTCTGGAATTTCCCCCAGCTATCTTTTTCTGCCCCGCGTGGAGCTGTTGCGTCAGGGGAATACGCTGAGCCTGCGAATTAATTTATTCAGTGGGGCATCGCTACAGCAGGACGCTGATGAAGCCTCTGCATTCATCAAGTTCTTGCTGCCGATACGGCCGCTGCCGCCCTTGCAGGCGGAAGTGGACGTGGTTGACCATCGGCCGGATCGGCAGAATTGGATCAAACTGTTGCAACAGGCGCTGCACAATATTGCGACCGGGGAGATGGAAAAAGTGGTTCTGGCAAGAAAGACCACGTTGACCCTGAAACAGCCGCTGCAAGCAACAACCTTTATGGCCGCCAGCCGGGCGGCCAACCATCATTGTTTTCATTTTATGCTGGCGCATAATGCCCGACAGGCTTTTCTTGGCTCCAGCCCGGAGCGGCTTTATCGCCGTGATGACACGCGGCTGGAAACCGAAGCGTTGGCGGGTACGGTTGCCAGCGACAAGGATGATGAAAAAGCGGCGGCATTTGCACATTGGCTGATGAAAGACACCAAAAACCAGTGCGAGAACATGCTGGTGGTGGACGATATCTGTCAGCGTTTGCAACAGTCGGCGCTATCGCTGGATGTCATGCCGCCGGAAGTGGTGCGGCTACGCAAAGTGCAGCATCTGCGCCGCGCGATTCAGGCGACGCTGAGACAGCCGTCAGATGTCGTTTGTCTTGATAACTTGCAACCGACCGCGGCCGTTGCCGGATTGCCAAGACGGGTCGCCCGGCGCTTCATTGCTGAGAAGGAACCTTTCGAACGCGGCTGGTATGCGGGGTCTGCGGGTTACCTGTCTCGTCGACAGGCCGAGTTTTGCGTCGCACTGCGTTCGGCAGAGATCAATAACAACATTTTGACCTTGTATGCCGGAGCCGGAATTGTCGCCGGATCTGATCCAGAACAAGAATGGCAGGAACTGGAAAACAAAGCTGCGGGTCTGAAATCGCTGTTAGACGGCGATATGTCATAGTTTTGTTTTATCTTTGTTGTATCAGGTACTGGTTTATATCAAAGTTGGCGCTGTAAAAAAAAATATAATTATTTTCGGAATCCGCAACCTGAGCTGTTGAGTAAATCATGGCAACAAGTGTATTTAATCGTCGCTGGGCCGCGTTGCTGCTTGAAGCGCTGACCCGTCATGGTGTCCGCCACATTTGCATTGCGCCCGGTTCCCGTTCCACACCGCTGACACTGTCAGCGGCCAATCATGATGCGCTGACGTGCCATACCCATTTTGACGAACGGGGATTGGGGCATTTGGCTTTAGGGCTGGCAAAAGGCGCTCATGAACCGGTGGCTATTGTGGTGACCTCAGGTACGGCGGCCGCGAATCTCTATCCGGCGATCATTGAAGCGGGTCTGACGGGGGAGCGGCTGGTGGTCTTGACCGCCGATCGTCCTCCCGAACTGATTGATTGCGGAGCCAATCAGGCTATCCGCCAGCATGGGCTGTATGCCTCCCATTCAATGGCCGCGCTGAATTTGCCGCGGCCGACGCCGGACATTCCTGCCAGTTGGCTGGTTTCCTCGCTCGATAGCGCCATGGCGCAGTTAACGCACGGCGTGTTGCACATTAATTGTCCGTTTGCCGAGCCGTTATATGGCGCGGATGATGACGCGGCTTTCCAGGACTGGTCACTGACGCTGGGTGACTGGTGGCAAAGCGGGGAACCCTGGCTGCGTGAAATGCATCAAACCACGCTAACGGTTCAGCCGGACTGGCATGAATGGCGGCAAAAACGCGGGGTGGTGATCGCCGGTCGCATCAGCCCGGAGCAGGGGGCGCTGGTTGCGCAGTGGGCGAGCGAATTAGGCTGGCCGCTGATTGGCGACGTTCAGTCACAAAGTGGTCAGCCCTTGCCCTGCGCGGATATCTGGCTGGCGAACGCCGCCGCGCAGGAACGATTGCGGCAGGCTGAAATTGTCGTGCAATTCGGCGGTAGCCTGACTGGAAAACGTCTGCTGCAATGGCAGGAAAAATGTCAGCCACAGACGTTTTGGCTGGTGGATGAGCTGCCGGGGCGTCTTGATCCCGCACATCACCGTGGTCGCCGTCTGATTGCCGACGTCAGCGACTGGCTGGCCGCTCATCCCGCTATTACACAAGCCCCCTGGGCGGACGAATTGAACGGCATCGCCCTTCATGCCCAACAGCAGGTTACCGAATATTTGAGCGATCGTTTTGGCGAGGCGCAACTTGCCCAGCGGCTTCCTGAACTGCTTCCCGGCGACGGTCAACTGTTTGTGGGTAACAGTCTGGTTGTGCGTTTGATCGATGCGCTGGCGCAACTGCCGGCACATTATCCGGTATACGGTAACCGTGGCGCCAGCGGTATTGATGGGTTGATCTCGACGCTGGCCGGCGTTCAGCGTGCGACGGGCAAGGCTACGCTTGGCATCGTGGGCGATCTTTCCGCGTTATACGATCTCAATGCGCTGGCTTTACTGCGTCAGGCGCCCGCGCCGCTGGTGCTGATTGTCGTCAATAACAATGGCGGACAGATTTTTTCGCTGCTGCCGACGCCTGCTGAACAGCGGGAAGCATTTTACTGCATGCCGCAACACGTCGAATTCGGTCACGCGGCTGCCATGTTCGGCCTTAACTATGTCCGCGCCGAACGCTGGGAACAGATAGCGGATACCGTAGCCAGAAGCTGGGCGCAGGGTGGCGTCACGCTGCTGGAAGTGATGGTGCCGCCGAAAGATGGGGCGGAAACGCTGAACGCGCTGGTATCACAGGCGGCAACGTGGTGACGCTAAGCTGTCGGAGGTTCACGCCGGCGGCGATGACGCCCGCGCAGCCGTGGCTGATATGCTTACATGGCCTGCTGGGCAGTGGTGAAGACTGGCGGCCCATCATGCCTTTTTGTCATGAATGGCCGTTGCTGCTGGTGGATTTGCCGGGACACGGCGCATCGCGCAACGTGGCCGCGGGGGATTTCGCACAAATCAGCCAGCAACTGGCATCGACCATCGCGCAACAGGGCATTGAGCGCTATTGGCTGCTAGGATATTCGCTGGGCGGACGGCTTGCCATGTATCACGCTTGCTTTGGCCGGCATCAGGGCATGCAGGGCCTGCTGGTGGAAGGCGGTAATCCCGGACTTGACGATGCTCGCCAGCGCGAGGCGCGTTTATTGCACGATGCCCGCTGGGCGCGGCGCTTTCGCGATGAGGCGCTGGAAACGGTGCTGAACGATTGGTATCAGCAGGAGGTGTTCGCCGATCTGGATGCCGCACAGCGGAATGCGCTGATTGCCCGGCGTCGCCATAATCATGGCGCGGCGGTGGCGGCGATGCTGGAGGCCACCTCGTTAGGGCATCAGCCCTGGCTGGTGGACAAGCTTCGGCAGTTGGTTATCCCATTTGGTTATCTGTGCGGCGTCAAAGACATGAAATTTCAGGCGCTGGCAATGCAGTATGGTCTGCCCTTAATGCGCGTGGCGCAGGCCGGCCATAACGCACATCAGGCGAATCCGGCGGAGTATGCCGCCCGGATATTTTCTTTTATTTCGCATCCCGTTAAGGATTAATACTTATGCTTTATCCCAGTGAAGAACTGCTTTACGCCCCGGTAGAATGGCACGATTGCAGCGGTGATTTCACCGATATCCTCTTCCATAAATCGACGGATGGCATTGCCAAAATCACCATTAACCGTCCGCAGGTACGCAATGCTTTCCGCCCGCAAACGGTAAAAGAGATGATCCACGCGTTGGAAAACGCGCGTTACGACGACGGGATTGGCGTGATTATTCTGACGGGCGCCGGTGACAAGGCATTCTGTTCCGGCGGCGATCAGAAAGTTCGTGGCGACTATGGCGGCTATCAGGACGACAGCGGCGTACATCATCTGAATGTGCTGGATTTCCAACGCCAGATCCGCACCTGTCCGAAACCGGTGGTGGCAATGGTGGCGGGCTATTCCATCGGCGGCGGCCACGTGCTGCACATGATGTGCGACCTGACGATTGCGGCGGAAAATGCCATTTTCGGTCAGACCGGGCCGCGCGTGGGGTCCTTTGATGGAGGCTGGGGCGCATCCTATATGGCGCGTATCGTCGGACAGAAAAAAGCCCGCGAAATCTGGTTCCTGTGCCGCCAGTATGATGCCGCCCAGGCGCTGGATATGGGGTTGGTCAATACCGTCGTTCCGCTGGCCTCCCTGGAAAAAGAAACCGTTCGCTGGTGCCGTGAAATGCTGCAAAACAGTCCGATGGCGCTGCGCTGCCTGAAAGCGGCGCTGAATGCCGACTGTGACGGACAGGCTGGGTTGCAGGAACTGGCGGGCAACGCCACCATGCTGTTCTATATGACTGACGAAGGTCAGGAAGGCCGCAATGCCTTTAATGAAAAACGCCAGCCCGATTTCAGCAAATTCAAACGGAATCCGTAATGCGTCAGGTTAAGGTTTATCGCTACCGTGTGCCGATGGAAGCGGGGGTGGTGCTGCGTAATCAGCGCCTGAAAACCCGCGACGGGCTGATCGTCTGCTTGCAACAGGGTGAGCAGCAAGGCTGGGGGGAAATTGCGCCGCTGCCGGAGTTCAGTGTGGAAACGTTGGCGGAAGCCGAATCCGCCACGCTTGAACAACTCACGCGTTGGCTGGCGGGTGATACATGGTCTGACGCACTGCCGCCGTCCGTCGCGTTTGGCCTGAGCTGCGCGGCGGCAGAGCTGGAACAGCGCTTGCCGGTAGCGGCGGATTACCGTAAAGCGCCGCTTTGTAATGGCGATCCTGACGAACTGTTCGCCATGTTACAGGCGTTGCCCGGTGAAAAAGTGGCGAAGGTCAAAGTCGGTCTGTATGAAGCGGTCCGCGACGGCATGATCGTCAACGTGCTGCTGGAAGCGTTGCCTGACCTGAAGTTGCGTCTGGATGCCAACCGCAGTTGGACGCGAGCCAAGGCGGATGGCTTTGCCCGTTATGTCGCGCCCGCCCTGCGTTCCCGCATTGCATTTCTGGAAGAGCCTTGCAAGACCCGTCAGGAATCCCGCGAGTTTGCACAGGAAACCGGCATTCATATCGCCTGGGATGAAAGCGTGCGCGAAGCGGATTTTCGAGTGGAAGCCGAGCCGGGCGTGAGCGCGATTGTGATCAAGCCGACGCTGGTGGGCAGTCTTGCCCGTTGCCAGCAGCTGGTACAGGATGCGCATCAGGCGGGATTAACGGCGGTAATCAGTTCCAGCATTGAATCCAGCCTGGGGCTAACCCAGCTGGCGCGGCTGGCGCACTGGCTGACGCCGGACACTATTCCCGGGCTGGATACGCTGGATTTGATGCAGGCGCAGATAATACGGCCGTGGCCGGAAAGTCCGTTACCGCTGCTGCCAGCCGGGCAACTGGAACGGGTATGGCAAGCCTGACCGACTGGCCCTGGCATTATTGGGCCGGACAGACGCCATCTTCCGTCGCGTTGATTGATGGAGAGGTCCGCTGGCGTTGGCGGCAGCTTGCCCAGCGGGTGAATCAGTTGGCCGCGGGGTTCGAACAGCAGGGAGTGATGCCCGGTTGTGGCGTGGTGTTGTGCGGTAAAAACAGCGGGACGATGTTGTGCTGCTATCTGGCGCTATTGCAATGCGGCGCGCGTTTGTTGCCGCTTAATCCTCAGTTGCCCGAATCATTAACCGAAAATTTGCTGCCTTCCCTCAATATGCAATACGGGCTGTTTCTGGATGAGCAACCGTTGCCGCCTGATTTGATCGCTTTGTCGTGTGTATCGGATGCGTTTCCCTCGGCATCTCAATCCGCTTTACCGCGCTGGCAACCCGATCAACTGGCGACGCTGACGCTAACTTCGGGGTCGAGTGGATTGCCTAAAGCCGCCGTGCATACCTTTTCTGCCCATCTGGCGAGTGCGGACGGCGTGCTGGAAATGATGGCTTTCTCCGCAGAGGATAGCTGGCTGCTGTCACTGCCGCTGTTTCATGTTTCCGGACAGGGAATCGTGTGGCGCTGGTTGGCGGTCGGGGCGACGATTGTCGTACGGGCGCATCAACCGCTGGAATCCGCTTTGCGGGATTGTACCCACGCTTCTCTGGTCCCGACTCAGCTATGGCGTCTGTTATCGCAAAATACGCTCCCCCCCACGCTGAATGCGGTGTTGCTGGGCGGCGCGATGATCCCGCTGGCGCTTACGCAGCAGGCCGAATCCCTCGGCGTTCGCTGTTGGTGCGGCTATGGCCTGACGGAACTGGCCTCCACGGTGTGTGCCAAGCGCGCCGATGGTCGGGGAGGGGTAGGATTACCGCTGCGCGGACGTGAAATTCGTCTGGTTGGTGAGGAAGTGTTATTGCGCGGTAGCACACTGGCTGCCGGCTATTGGCGTGATGGCCGGCTTTTCCCGCTGGCGGATGAAGCGGGGTGGTTCCACACCCGGGATCGCGGCGTTTTTGACGAGGGCGAATGGCGCATTCTTGGTCGTCTGGATAACCAGTTTTTCAGCGGTGGGGAAGGCATCCAACCGGAAAATATCGAAACGGCGCTGCTGGCGCACCCCGATATTCAGCAAGCCTGTGTGGTGCCGGTTGATGACGCAGAGTTTGGCCAGCGTCCCGTTGCCGTTGTGGAAATCACCGGCACAACGACGTTGGCGGCCATTCGCGATTGGCTACTGCCGCAGCTCGCCGGATTTCAGCGTCCGGTAGCCTATTATTCACTGCCTGAGGAATTAAAAAACGGCGGAATTAAAATCTCCCGTCAACAGGTGAAGGCGTGGGTGCAGGCGACGGCCCGCGAGAGCGATCGCAAAAAAGGGTAAGCAGAGGAATGATGCTTATCAGACGACAGTTGTCACAACTTTTCAGATGATTAAAAGAATAAATTGGGTTTTAGGCCGATTTTGTACTGGAGCATAGGGACGTTTGCGGTAAAATCGCCGAGGATATCGATATGTTTTGCACGGCGTTTAATGACTATTTTAAGGATATTGAAATGAAAAAGTTTGTAATTGCCTGTGCAGGAAGCTTGCTGCTCGCCAGCGCTTCTGTACATGCCATTAGCCTTTCAGGGGAAGCGGGGCGCGACTATTCCGGCGCCAATGTCGGGTTTGGTTTGGGCGTACCCGGACTGGCCGGCAGCGTGAGTTATTCCCACGGCGACAACAACAACGATGTCTACGGGTTTGGATTAGGCTATACCATTCCTGTCGGCCCGTTGAAACTGACTCTCGGCGGCAAAGCGTTGTATCTGAATCAGGATCGCGCCACTGACGGTCATGCGCTGGCGCTGGGCGGTGGTCTGCAATGGCCGATTAACCGTTACTTCTCCATCTACGGCGAAGGTTATTATTCCCCGGACGCGTTTTCCAGCCACGTCGATCACTACGTTGAAGGCAAAGCGGGCGTTCGCTGGCAGGTCTTCGGCCCATTAAACGTGGATGTGGGTTATCGCTACATCAACCTGGCGGGCGAAAGCGGTCGTTCAGATAACAAACTGGCTGATACGGCCTATATCGGGGTTGGTTTGAACTTCTGACGGCCAGTTGAAAGACGCAAGGTCACTAAAAAGAGCGTGAATCATCACGCTCTTTTTACGTTCAACATCTTTTACATTCAACCTCCGCTAGCTGACGGAGGGCAACCAGCCGGCTACCGTCGCGCATTGAATCATAATGATGCTTCATCTATCGGGGAAAATCGCCGGAGGTATTGCCAGAAAGAAACGTTGTGTTTCACCAACCGAGTTTTTAAAGTGGGTAAAGCGTAATCACGAGGAGTAAAAGATGCTTAGGGTCGAGATGTTATGTACCGGCGATGAAGTGCTGCATGGTCAGATTATTGATACCAATGCGGCCTGGCTGGCGGACTATCTGTTTCAACAGGGATTACCGATGACCAGCCGTATGACGGTTGGCGATGACCTCGATGCCTTGGTGACAACGATTACACAACGTAGTCAGATTGCGGATGTTCTGATTGTAAATGGCGGACTGGGGCCGACCAGTGACGATCTCAGCGCGTTGGCGGCTGCCACGGCCGCCGGGGAAGGCTTGGTTGAACATGCTGAATGGCTGGCGCGGATGGAGGCATTTTTTACCGAACGGGGACGGGTAATGGCGCCCAGTAACCGGAAACAGGCGCAGATCCCCGCCAGCGCCGAAATGGTCGATAATCCCGTGGGGACGGCATGCGGCTTTGCAATGCAGCTCAATAAATGCCTGATGTTTTTTACGCCGGGCGTACCCTCGGAATTCAAGGTGATGGTGGATCAACAGATCATGCCACGTCTGCGCGATCGTTTTGCCATTTCCGAACCGCCGCTGTGTTTGCGGCTCACCACGTTTGGGCGATCTGAAAGCGATCTGGCCAGTCAACTGGATGGACAATCACTCCCGCCGGGGGTGGTTCTGGGCTATCGTTCTTCCATGCCGATTATTGAACTGAAACTAACCGGACCCGCCGCGCAACGGCCGGCAATGGAACGGCTGTGGGAACGGGTGCGCACCGTGGCGGGTGAAAACGCCATCTTTGAGGGGACGGAAGGCCTGCCGGCGCAGCTGGCGCGCCGGTTGCGCGAGCGGGATCTTAAGCTGGCGATCGGCGAAGACTTTACTGCCGGTTTGCTGAACTGGCAGTTACAGTCCGCCAGCGTGCCATTAGCGGGGGGTGAACTGCGGGTGAATAGCGCTGAGCAGGATTTGCAGCCGTTTGCCGATGACGCGCGTCAGCTGGCAGAGCGTCATGGAGCGCCGCTGGCGCTGCGAGTAGGAGGCCGGCGGGGCGACCGGCTGGTGATTGCCCTGCATACGCCGCAAGGCACATTTGCGCAGGCCATACAGTATAACGTTCCGCGCTATAGTCTGAACACGCATCAGGACGTTGTGGCCATGTTTGCCATGAACATGTTGCGCCGCTGGTTGAATGGCTGGTCTGTTTACGGCGGTCACGGATGGATCAATGTACTGGAGACGTTAGCGTAAGAGACCTCTGATTAATCGGATGGCCGCTCGCCGGCTTTTGCCGGCGACAGGGACGAATAACTGCGGCGTGATTTTTTACCCTTTTTAGCGTGCAAAACTTTTCTCATTTTCCCTTTGTGGGCTGTCGTGGATTTTTTTACTGGTTTCCCATTTCTGATGCAACAGGATGAATGAATATGACATTGAAGCTGAAGAGCTTGCTGGGCGGCGCTCTGCTGGCCGCCTCGACGATGGTGTTTTCTCCCTCGGTATGGGCGCATGCTCATTTGAAAAGTCAGGTCCCGGTAGCCGACAGTACCGTTGAAACGGCGCCCGATGCGCTTACGCTGACCTTCACGGAAAATATTGAACCCGCGTTCAGCGGCGTTGAAATCATTGATGACGCCCGGCAATCGCAGTCAATAAGCAAAACCTCGGTTACGCCTGAAGCGCGTAATCAGATGAATGTGACGTTGGCGAAACCGCTGGCAAGCGGGCGTTATCAGGTCAACTGGCACGTTTTGTCCGTTGACGGCCATAAACTCAAAGGTAGCTACCGTTTTACGGTGAAATAACCGGTGGCGTTGGATAGCCTGTATGTGGCGCTGCGCTGGGGATATTTTTCTGCCCTGATGCTGACAACCGGCGGCGCCTTTTATGTTGTCTGGCTGGCACAGGGCGATTTCAGGCGCTATCTGGCCGGTCGGCTGAATCTGGTATTGCGAAGTACCCTGTGGGTTACGCTGGGATGCGCGAGTGTCATCCTGTCGCTGCAACTGGTTATCATGAGCGGCGACTGGCGCAACCTGACGGAGAGCGATATCTGGCAGGCGGTGCTGACCACTACGGTCGGCAAGGCATGGGGCGTACAGATATTGCTGGCGCTATTGGCGTGTCTGGGGCTGATTGCGCATGATGTTTCCCGGTACCGGTTTATCTTGCTGGTTTGCGTAACGCAGTGGTGCGGCATGGCGTATATCGGACATGCCGCCGGGCTGGAAGGCGGGTTGGGAATGGCGCAGCGGGCTAACCATGTGCTGCATCTGATCTCGTCAGCATTATGGGCCGGCGGTCTGCCGCCATTGCTGTACCTGATGGCTGAAGGGCGAAATCCGGCAATGCGTAAGGATGCCATTGCCACAATGATGCGTTTTTCCCGCTACGGGCATGTTTGGGTCATGCTGAATATCGTGACCGGTGCGTTCAGCGCCCTGCTGCTATTGGGATGGCCTCCGCCGGTTAGCCTGTACAGTGGGTTATTGCTGGTCAAGGCGGCGTTAGTGCTGGTGATGATCGCGCTGGCATTGTTCAATCGGTATTGGCTGGTTCCCCAACTGGGGAGAGAGAACGGAGAATCGGTGTTGCGTAAGCTGGTCACGTACGTTTGGATAGAGATTGGGCTGGCATCGCTGGTGCTTCTGCTGGTGAGCTATTTTGCTACGCTGTCTCCCTATCCGGTAAACGGCTAACAACCAGAACGGCACGATATTCCCCTGTTGAATTCTGGTGGATGTCGTGCCGAAATCTGTAAAGCCGCAATCAGTAAAGCAGGGAGTAGAGCTGGCGGCGGTAGCGGGCGGCCAGTGCGTCGCCGGTACCCAGCGCGGCCATAATATCCATCAGCGTCTTGCGGGCGTTACCGTTGGCGGCCCCCAGATCTTTCGTCAGAAAACCCATCAACAGCTCAAGGGACTCTTCATTGCGTCCAACCTGATGCAGTTGCAAAGCCAGTTGTACCGCCAGATCCGCGTTTTGCGGGTCAGCGTCCAACTGCTGCTGTAACTGTTGAATCTCCGGCGTATCCGCGGCCTGCTTGAGCAATTCAATCTGCGCCACCAGACTATGGTAACGGGTATCCTGATCCTGCAATGGAACCGTCGCCAGCACCGCTTCGGCGTCTTCGCTGCGGTTAAGCTGAATCTGGACTTCCGCCAACATCAGACCGATATCGCTGCGCTGTTGGCTCAACTGCCAGGCTTCTTTCAGCAGCGGCATGGCCTCTGGTAACTTACCTTCCTGAATCAACTGCTGCGCTTCAGCTACCTTCAGCTCTTCTTCTTTCGGCAGCGCGCGTTTTAACAGTTCACGCACCGCTTCTTCCGGCTGCGGCCCCTGAAAACCATCCAGCGGCTGACCGTCTTTAAACAGATAGACGGTTGGAATGGCGCGCAAACCAAATTGGGCGGCAACGTGCTGTTCCGCATCGCAATCGACTTTTGCCAGAATAAATTGCCCGGCGTATTCCTGCGCCAGTTTGTTCAGTATCGGTTCCAGTTGCAGACAGTGCTGACTGCGTTCGGACCAAAAATAAAACAGTACGGGTAATGTCGTGGAATGTTCCAGCACCTGATGCAGGTTGGATTCGTTGACATCAATGATATTGGCTTGTTGTTCTAGCATTATGCGTTCTCTCTTATCCTCGTCCGTCTTGGCTATTAATGGGGGCGAAATGCGCCACTTCAAGCCAATCCCCGTCATCTTTCAGGTTGCCGGTGTGTTGGCTACGATCAGCGATTCGGCCCACCCGTTGGCCCCGATCCGCTGGGGCAGCTGCTTGCCGCCTTCCTGCAACGCGATATCAGGAGCGGGTTCGTAATACATTGTCCAGATAGCGTCCCGGCAGCAGGCGGCGTAGCCATGATAACGAGTGGGCAACCAGCGTCACGGGGTAGCGCAGTCTGGGCCGGGGACTTTCCAGCGCGTGATACAGTTTAGGCAATACGGCTTCCGGCGGCAGCGTGAATCGTCGGGCGATGCCGGGATTGGTAACCGGTTTGTCCGTTTGCGTCTGATCGACATTGTCGGTAAAACGCGTGCTGAGCGGTCCGGGTTCAATCAGGCTGACGTGCAAACCGCTGCCATACAGTTCCATCCGCAGGGCATCCGACCAGGCCTCCAGTGCGAATTTGCTGGCGGCATACGCGCCACGCCCCGGCGTGGCGACCAGTCCCATCACCGAACTGGTCTGAATAATCCGTCCTTCGCCGTGTGGCAGCATGGCGGGCAGCAACAGCTGCGTCAACTGATGCGTCCCGAACAGATTGCTGGAGAACTGATGTTCCAGCTGTTGGCGCGATATACTGTTCAGCGGCCCGTATAATCCGTATCCGGCGTTATTGAATAAGCCATACAATCGATTATCGGTCAGTCTGATGACGTCGGCGGCGGCGTTTTCAACGCTGGCGGCGTCATCCAGATCCAGTTCAATCCCTTCCAGCCCCAGCGCGGACATACGTGCGACGTCATCGACCCGGCGGCAGGCGGCAAGCACGCGATAGCCGCGCTGTTGCAGAGCCTGTGCGGCAATCAGACCAATACCGCTGGAACAGCCGGTAATGAAAACCGTTTTTTGCATAACTTTACCTAATTCAAAAGCCCTATTTATCAAGACTCATGGTTAACTAAGGGTTCCAGCTGTTGCGCCATCCAGTCAGCGATAAACGGTTGGGCATCACGGGTGGGGTGGATGCCATCCTCCATTATCCACTCGGGTTTTTGATAAACCTGCTCCATAAAAAAGGGTAGCAGCGGAAGCGCAAACTGCTTCGCCAACCGGGGATAAACGTCGCTGAACGATTCCGTATAGCGGCGTCCATAGTTGGTCGGCAGACGAATTTGCATGAGCAGGGGTTCGGCGTTGGCCTGCTTGACCAAGGTGATGATTTTGGTCAGGTCCTGTTCGATATTTTGCGGAGGAAAACCCCGCAGTCCATCATTGCCGCCAAGTTCGATCAGAACCCAGCGCGGCTGATGCTGTTCCAGCAATGCCGGAAGACGTGCCAGCCCTTGTGCGGCGGTATCGCCGCTGATGCTGGCATTAACCACGTTGGCGCCTTTTTGCCGGCTCTGCCACTGTTTGTTCAGCAAGGCTGGCCAGGCGTTGGCCGCCGGCATCTGGTAGCCCGCGCTGAGGCTATCGCCCAGAATCAATAAAGTGTCCGCGGCGAAAGCGCGTACACTGCATAATCCCAGAAGCAAAAGGACGAAAACATGTTTGCAAAGACCAGTCCAGCGAGTGCTATGCCAACCAAAACCGGGCCCGCGGAAAACATTCTTGAAGTTCATCATCTTAGTAAGCACGTTGGTCAAGGAGAGAATCGGCTTTCCATCCTTACCGGAGTTGAGCTCATTGTCAAACCCGCACAGACAATTGCGCTGATCGGCGAGTCTGGATCGGGTAAATCGACGCTACTGGGCATTCTCGCCGGTCTGGATGATGGCAGTGAAGGTGAAGTCAGCCTGATGGGCGAGTCATTAAGCAAACTGGATGAGGAAGGGCGCGCGGCGCTGCGAGCCAGAGACGTGGGATTTGTCTTTCAGTCTTTTATGCTGGTGCCGACGTTGAATGCGCTGGAAAACGTCCAACTCCCCGCGCTGTTACGCGGCGAGAGTGATAGCCATAGCCGCGGTCAGGCAGAGCAACTGTTGCAGCAATTGGGGCTGGGTGAACGCTTACATCACCTGCCGGCCCAGCTTTCCGGCGGCGAACAGCAGCGCGTGGCGCTGGCGCGGGCTTTTAGCGGTCGTCCCAAAGTGCTGTTTGCCGATGAACCGACCGGGAATCTGGATCGCAAAACTGGCGAGCGTATTGTCGATCTGCTGTTTTCTCTGAACCGCGATTATGCCACCACGTTGATTCTGGTCACCCATGATGAACAGCTTGCGGCTCGCTGTGAGCGCCGGCTGCGTCTGATAGATGGCAAGCTGAGGGAGGACGCATGATCTGGCGGTGGTTCTGGCGCGAATGGCGCTCTCCTTCCTTATTGATTGTCTGGCTGGCGTTAACGCTGGCCGTGGCTTGCGTGTTGGCGCTGGGCAATATCAGCGATCGCATGGAAAAAGGGCTGAGCCAGCAGAGCCGGGATTTTCTGGCTGGCGATCGGGTGTTACGCGCATCGCGTCCGGTGGATGAAGCGTGGCTTCAGACGGCGCAACAGCAAGGGTTGACGCTTAGCCGGCAGATTTCATTTATGACCATGACGTTTGCGGGCGATACGCCTCAGCTGGCGAGGATCAAGGCGACCGATCGGCGTTATCCGCTGTACGGTCAATTACAGACGCGACCGGCCGGGTTGCATGCCGAAGCGGGAACCGTGCTGGTGGCGCCAAGACTGCTGGCATTGCTGGGATTGAACGTCGGCGACATGCTGGACGTGGGAGATACCTCCCTGCGTATTGCCGGGGAACTGATTCAGGAGCCGGACGCCGGGTTTAACCCGTTTGATACCGCGCCGCGTGTCTTGATGAACCTGGATGATGTGGAAAAAACCGGGGCCATCCAACCCGGCGGCCGGATTACCTGGCGCTATATGTTTGCCGGAGATGAGCAGCAAATCAGCAGGTTCAGTGATTTCGTCAAGCCGCAGCTCAAACCCGATCAGCGCTGGTACGGCATGGAGGATTCCGAAGGCGCGCTGAGTCAGTCGCTGAAGCGTTCTCAGCAATTCCTGTTGCTGTCGGCTCTGCTGACGCTGTTGCTGTCCATTGCGGCGGTAGCGGTTTCCATGGGGCATTATTGCCGCAGCCGTTATGATCTGGTGGCGGTGCTAAAAACGCTGGGAGCAGGGAAAAAGGCGCTGCAACGGTTGATTGTCGGCCAATGGCTATCGGTGCTGGGACTGGCGGCGCTGTGCGGCAGCCTGGTCGGGCTCGGGTTTGAAGCGTTGTTGATGAAAATGCTGGCGCCGGTATTGCCTGCGGCATTGCCCGCATCGGGACTATGGCCGTGGATCTGGGCGCTGGGTTCATTAGTGCTGATTTCATTGCTGGTCGGGCTGAGGCCTTATCGCCTGCTGCTGGCGACGCAGCCGCTGCGCGTATTGCGTCAGGACGTGGTGGCGAATGTCTGGCCGCTGCGTTATTACCTGCCGATAGTGTTGGCGATAGTGGTTGGTCTGCTTGCTATTCTGTCCGGCGGCGGTTCGCTGCTGTGGGCATTGCTGGGCGGGATGGCGGTACTCTCGTTGTTATTGGGCGTAATTGGCTGGGGCGGATTGCTGCTGTTACGACGCCTGACGGTCAAGCGGCTGGCGATGCGGCTGGCGATTAACCGTTTGTTGCGCCAACCCTGGTCGACGCTCAGCCAGTTGGCGGCATTTTCACTGTCGTTCATGCTGCTGGCTTTGCTGTTGGTGATGCGGGGAGATTTACTGGAGCGTTGGCAACAACAGTTGCCGCCGGGCAGCCCGAACTATTTTCTGCTGAATATGACCGCAGAACAGGTGCCGCAGGTCAAAACCTTTCTTGAACAGCATCAGGTCGATCCGGGGCAATTTTATCCGATCGTGCGTGCGCGCCTGACGGAAATTAATCAGCAGGTGGCAACGGAAGTGATTCATGAGGACGATCCCGGCGGCAATACGGTCAATCGTGAGCTGAACCTGACCTGGATGAACGGTATTCCTGAACATAACGTCCTGGTTGAGGGGGCAGCGCCGCAAGCGGGCGAAGTCTCGATGGAAGCGGAAGAAGCCAAAGAGATGGGTATCAAAATCGGGGATACGCTGACCTTTACCGGCGACACGCAGCCATTCAGCGCCAGAGTAACCAGCTTCCGGCAGGTGGATTGGGAAAGTTTGCGCCCGAACTTTTTCTTTATCTTTCCCGCGGGCGCGTTGGATAGTCAGCCGCAGTCCTGGCTGACCAGTTTCCGCTACGACGGTGATGAAAAGATGATTACGCAGCTTAATCGTCAGTTCCCGACGTTGAGCGTCATGGATGTTGGCAGCATTCTGCGTCAGATTGGACAGGTATTGGAGCAGGTGAGCCGGGCGCTGGAAATCATGGTCATTCTGGTGTTGTTCTGTGGCGTGCTGTTGCTGCTGGCGCAGATTCAGGTTGGCATGCGCCAGCGGCGGCAGGAACTGATGGTATACCGTACGCTGGGCGCCGGACTTCGTCTTCTGCGTACCACGCTATGGTGCGAGTTTGCGGTTCTGGGGCTGGCGGCCGGTATTGCCGCCGCCATTGGCGCGGAAGCGGCGCTGTGGTTATTGCAGCGCAAGGTCTTCAACTTCCCGTGGGAACCGAATATCGTCATGTGGGTGACATTGCCGCTGTCCGCCGCTTTCCTGCTGTCGCTGTGCGGCGGCTGGCTGGGGATTCGCCTGCTGCGCGGCAAGGCGCTGTTCCGGCAGTTCGCGGGGTAAGATCATAGGCCGGGTGATACCGGCCTTGTTTTACGATTATTGGCTGATTGAACTACCCGGTGTGGGGCCGCCGGTGCCCGTTACCGTTTTGTGCTTCGCCAGATATTGCTGCTGGAAAATGCACATGCGGATGGTGTTGCGGTATTCGCCGTTGATGAAGAACTCGTGGATCAGTTCGCCTTCCACTTCAAACCCCAGCTTGCTATAGATGTGAATCGCTCTCTTATTCTCTTTATCTACAATCAGATACAGCTTATACAGGTTCAGCACCGAGAAACCGTAATCCATTGCCAGTTTTGCCGCGGCGCTGGCGTATCCGCGGCCCTGATAGGCGGGATCGATAATGATTTGGAATTCGGCGCGCCGATGGATGTGATTGATTTCTACCAGTTCGACCAAACCGACCTTGGTCTGTTCGTGCTCAATGATAAAACGCCGCTCGCTCTGATCGTGGATATGTTTGTCATACAGATCGCTGAGTTCAACAAAAGCCTCATAAGGTTCTTCAAACCAGTAACGCATGACGCTGGCATTGTTATCCAACTGATGGATAAACGTGAGATCGTCCCGTTCCAGTGGTCGTAGCCGAACGGCGTTGCTCGTACCGGACATAGTGCATCCTTAAAATTTCAATTTTTTCTGCCAATAAAATTGCCTTAATCATAGACTCATTCGAGTTAGCAGTGCATTAGGCCGGCAAATATTTTTGCTGTCTTTAGCCGAAAAATAACGGTTATGTCAGCCAGCTTTCAGTCATTTATTCACCAAAACCCGTATTGGATCACGTTTCATTCGCCTATCTCGGTTCAGCCTGTTGAACCAGGCGTATTTTCCGCTTTTCAGGGCGGATAAACTTTATTTCAACAGAGGACGGGAGTCGTTATGAGTGGTAAAGGCTGTAATTCATTAATTAGAGCGGAAAAAATACTCACGCATATCGCCTATGTCGGCATGGCGAGTTTTATGGAGCTGTTAAGAGAATTTCAGTATCCGAAAAGTAGCCTGCTGAATTTATTAAATGTGATGGTGGAGTGCGGCTTCTTAATTAAGAGTGAACTGAATCAATATTCTCTGGGAATTAAAACTTATGAGCTTGGCTGTCAGGCGCTGCACCGGAAAAATATCTTTGAAGTCACCAAGCGCCCGATGCAGGAACTGTCGATGAAAAGTGGCCTGGTTTGTCATTTAGGGGCGATGGAAAGTTATTCCGCGATTTATCTCGATAAAGTCGAAAGCCCGGATTCGGTACCGACGCGGAAAAGCTGGATTGGTAAAAAGCTGGAATTACATATTACTGCACTCGGCAAGGCGTTGCTGGCGTGGAAGAGCCGTGAAGAGATTGATTATTTTCTCGATGCGTTAGTTCTGAAAAAACACACTCGCAATACGTTTACCGATAAAAAATTATTTCGCGAAGAGTTACAGAAAACGCGTTTGCGCGGATGGGCGATCGACAATGAAGAATCAACCTATGGCGCCGTATGTTTAAGTATGCCGGTCTTCGATATGTATAACCGGGTTAATTATGCGATCTCACTGTCGGGTGATCCGGTGGTGTATTCAGGCAAGAAGGTCGATGGTTATCTCGAGCTGCTCAGGCAATGCGCCAGGCAAATATCGCATGGGCTGGGATACCGTGATGAAAATGAATATTCAAGAAAAGGAAACTGATGTAATGAAAAAATTTAGCGGCATTATTCCGCCGGTCTCCAGCACCTTTGATAGTAATGGCAATATTGATAAAGCCGCCATGAAAGCGGTCGCCGATTTTCTGATTAATAAAGGCGTCGATGGCCTTTTTTATCTGGGCACCGGCGGGGAATTTAGCCAGATGAACGCGCAGCAGAGAATGGCCTTCGCCGAGGAAGCCGTTGCGGTAGCCGCCGGGCGGGTGCCGGTGTTGATTGGCGTGGGCTCCACGTCAACCGACGAGGCGGTAAAACTGGCCCGTCACGCCGAATCCTGCGGCGCGGAGGGGATTGTCGCCATTAACCCCTGGTACTGGAAAGTGGCGCCGCGCAATCTGGACGACTATTACCAGCAAATCGCCCGTAGCGTCAGCCTGCCGGTGATCCTTTACAACTTCCCGGATCTCACCGGGCAGGACTTAACGCCGGAGGTCGTCAAGCGTCTGGTGCTGCAAAACGAAAACATCGTCGGCATTAAAGACACCATCGACAGCGTCGGCCATCTGCGCGCCATGATCAACACCGTCAAAGCCGTGCGCCCGACGTTTTCCGTGTTCTGCGGTTTCGACGATCATTTACTTAACACCCTGCTGCTGGGCGGCGATGGGGCGATTACCGCCAGCGCCAACTTTGCTCCGGATTTATCCGTTGGGATTTACCGGACCTGGCAGGAGGGCGATCTGGCGACGGCGGCCGCGCTCAATAAGAAACTCCTGCAACTACCGTCCATTTATGCGTTGGAAACCCCGTTTGTCTCGCTGATTAAATATGCCATGCAATGCGTGGGGCTGCCGGTAAATACCCGGTGCCTGCCGCCAATTCTGGACGCCTCAGCAGAGGCGAAAGAGAAAGTTCGTGAGCTATTAGTCGCGCAGGAAATTTTAAAATCATAGGGGGACACCATGTCTGTTTGCGATATTTATGATGACGATAACCCGGACATTTACCGCGTCAGAACCCATGCCGCTGGCCCGCAGGGCGAGCTGCCGCTGACGTCGGAGATGCTAATTAATCGTCCCAGCGGCGATATTTTCGGTATGACGATGAATGCCGGGATGGGCTGGGAACCGGACGAGCTCGACCGCGACGCCATTCTGCTGCTGAGTACGCTTGGCGGCCTGCGCGGCGCCGACGGCAAGCCTGTTGCTCTGGCGCTGCATCAGGGACACTACGAGCTGGATATCCAGATGAAAGCGGCGGCAGAGGTGATCAAAACACACCGCGCGCTGCCCTATGCCGTGTATGTCTCCGACCCTTGCGACGGGCGTACGCAGGGCACTACCGGCATGTTTGATTCGCTGCCCTATCGCAATGACGCATCGATGGTGATGCGCCGCCTGATCCGCTCGCTGCCCGATGCGAAAGCGGTGATTGGCGTGGCGACCTGCGATAAAGGGCTACCGGCGACCATGATGGCGCTGGCGTCCCAGCATGACAAAGCGACGGTGCTGATCCCCGGCGGCGCCACACTGCCCGCGCGGCACGGCGAAGATAACGGCAAGGTACAGACCATTGGCGCGCGTTTCGCAAACGGTGAGTTATCACTACAGGACGCGCGCCGGGCGGGTTGCCAGGCGTGCGCCTCATCCGGCGGCGGCTGTCAGTTCCTCGGCACCGCCGGCACGTCGCAAGTCGTGGCCGAAGGCCTGGGCCTGGCGATCCCGCACTCCGCGCTGGCGCCCTCCGGCGAACCGGTGTGGGAAGAGATTGCCCGCGCCTCCGCCCGCGCGGCCTTGCGTCTGACGCAAAAAGGCATCACCACCAAAGCGATCCTCACCGATAAAGCCATTGAGAATGCCATGATGGTGCACGCCGCGTTTGGCGGGTCCACCAATTTGCTGCTGCATATCCCGGCGATTGCGCACCAGGCGGGCTGCCGCATTCCCACCGTCGAAGACTGGATCCGCATTAATAAACAGGTGCCACGGCTGGTGAGCGTGCTGCCAAACGGCCCGGTCTATCATCCGACTGTGAACGCGTTTATGGCGGGCGGCGTGCCGGAAGTGATGCTGCATCTGCGCCAGTTGGGTCTGTTGCATGAAGATGTGATGACCGTCACCGGTCACACGCTGAAAGAAAATCTCGACTGGTGGGAACAGGCCGGGCGTCGGCAGGCATTTAAAGATCTGCTGCGCAAACAGGAGCAGGTGGAGCCGGACGACGTCATTATGTCGCCGCAACAGGCGTTAAAACGCGGATTAACCTCGACCATCACCTTCCCGGTGGGCAATATTGCGCCGGAAGGCTCGGTGATCAAATCCACCGCCATTGACGCTTCCGTTATTAATGAAGAGGGCGTTTATTATCATAAAGGTGCGGCGAAGGTATATCTGTCAGAGAAAACCGCCATTTACGATATCAAACACGACAATATCAAAGCCGGCGATATTCTGGTGATTATCGGCGTCGGCCCATCCGGCACCGGGATGGAGGAAACCTATCAGGTAACCAGCGCGCTGAAACATCTCTCCTACGGTAAACATGTTTCGCTGATTACCGATGCCCGTTTTTCCGGCGTATCCACCGGGGCCTGTATCGGCCACGTCGGACCGGAAGCGCTGGCCGGCGGCGCAATAGGTAAATTACGCACCGGAGATATTATTGAAATTAAAATCGACTGCAAACAGCTTAAAGGCGAAGTGAATTTCTTAGGCGCTGGCAGCGATAAAATATTACCCACACGCGAGGAGGCCACCGCTATTTTAAATGCCAGAAGTCGTCATCCCGATTTAATTCCTGACCCTGATTTACCCGATGATACCCGGTTGTGGGCAATGCTCCAGGCGGTAAGCGGCGGGACATGGACTGGGTGTATTTATGATGTCAATAAAATAAGCGAAGCACTAAGCGAATATATTAATAAACACTGAAAGAAATAAAAACATCCTTATCCGAAATCATTCAGGCGCCGCGCTCGCCCCGCCTGAACGATAACTGATTGCTATCTGATAATGAGAGGACATTATGCCACTGTTAATTGTTGTGGCAGGTATTGCTGTACTCCTGCTTTTAACCATAAAAATTAAACTAAACACATTTGTTTCATTAATTATTGTCTCGATCGGTGTCGCCATCGCCAGTGGAATGGGACTGAATAAGGTTGTCGCTTCGGTCGAATCCGGCCTTGGCGGCACGCTGGGACATATTGGCCTGATATTCGGCTTCGGCGTCATGCTCGGCCGTTTATTATCCGATGCCGGGGGCGCGCAGCGTATTGCGCTGACGATGCTGAAATATTTCGGCGCCAAAAAACTGGACTGGGCGGTCGTCTGTTCCGCCTTTATTGTCGGGATTGCGCTATTTTTCGAAGTGGGTTTGATTCTGCTGGTGCCCATTTTGTTCGCTATCGCCCGCGAAGCCAAAATTTCGCCGATGTATATGTGTGTGCCGATGTTATCCGGTTTGCTGGTGGCGCACGGTTTTCTGCCGCCGCACCCGGGGCCGACCGTTATCGCCAGGGAATATGGCGCGGATGTCGGTATGGTGCTGATTTACGGTATCATTGTCGGTATCCCCACCTTTATTCTGTGCGGCCCGCTGTTGAATAAAGTGTGCCAGCGCCTGATCCCGGAGGCGTTTAAAAAAGAGGGCAACATCGCGTCGCTTGGCGCTACCAAAAGCTTTAGTGAAAGCGAAATGCCGGGGTTTGGTATCAGCTTTTTAACCGCCATGCTGCCGGTGATCCTGATGGCGCTGGTGACCATCATGCAGATGGCGCGGCCAAAAGATGCCGGCGACCCCAGCGCGCTGTACAACATGTTCCTGTTTCTGGGCAACTCCACCATTGCAATGCTCATTTCGCTGCTCTTCGCCATTTACACCATGGGCGTGGGCAGAGGGAAAACCATTGCGGAACTGATGGACTCCTGTAGCAAGGCGATTGCCGGTATCGCCGGTCTGTTGCTGATTATCGGCGGCGGCGGCGCGTTCAAGCAGGTGTTGATTGATTCCGGCGTCGGCCAGTATATCTCTACGCTGGTATCGGGGATGGATATCAACCCGATCCTGATGGCGTGGGGCGTGGCGGCTTTCCTGAGGATCTGTCTGGGGTCCGCCACGGTGGCCGCGATTTCAACCGCCGGGTTAGTAATCCCGCTGCTGGCCGTGCATCCGAATACCAACCTGGCGTTGATTACGCTGGCGACCGGCGCGGGTTCCTGTATTTGCTCTCACGTCAACGATGCCAGCTTCTGGATGATTAAGGATTTCTTCGGCCTGACCACCAAAGAGACGCTATTGTCCTGGACGCTGATGTCGACCCTGTTATCCCTCTGCGGGCTGATTTTTATTCTTCTCGCCAGCATGGTGATATAAAAAACACAGCGCAGGCGCTTAACCCGAAGGCTGGCTTTATGCCAGCCTTCGGGCTTTTTGCGTGACAGAAACTTCACGTACTTAATGCAGGACGGCAGGGCATCAGAAATCGACGCTGGCGCGCAGTACCACCTGACGCGGCTCGCCAACGGCGATGCGCAGGTTATTGCCGCTGGACGGATAATAGGTTTTATCAAACAGATTTTTCACGTTGATCTGCCATTTCACCTTATAGCCGTTAAGCGGCAGGCTATAGGCCACAAACGCATCGGCCACCGTGTAATCATCCAGATAGAAACTGTTTGCCGCATCACCTGCGCGGCGGCTTACATAACGCGCGCCCGCGCCGGCACGCAGGTCATCGCCGGCAGCCAGACCAATATTGCCGAAATCCTGGGTCAGGAATAAAGATGCCGTATGACGAGCCGCATTCGGCATTCTGTTGCCGTTATTGCCTGGATCGGCAGTCACGCGGGCATCGGTATAGGCATAGGAACCGATCAAGCTCAGCGAATCGGTCAGCTTCCCGGCCAGATCCAGTTCAACGCCCTGTGAACGGACTTTACCCGCGGTACGGGTAACCGTTTCTCCGTTGAGGGTTTCGTTGACCATCACATTGCGCTTTTCAATGTCAAATAAGGCCAGATTCCCCGTAATCCGGTTGGGCAGATCGAGCTTGGCGCCGATCTCGTAAGCTGTGCCGATTTCCGGCGGTAGCGCCCCAATTTGCGTCGCAATAGATGAGTTGGGCTTAAACGATTCGCTGTAGCTGGCATAGAGTGAAGAGTAGTCGGTCAGGCTGTAAATAATCCCGGCCCGCGGTACCAGACGATGGTATGAGCTGTCTGTCGCGGTAACAAATGGACGGCCTTTGCCTGCCATAACGTCAAAGCTGTCATAGCGTAAGCCGCCCAGCAACTGCCAGCGATCGTTCAGGCGGATCACGTCCTGCATAAAGAAGCCGGTGCTGTCGATATTTTCCCGCTGGTCGCTGTCGGCGGCGCTGACGCTGGTCGATGCGGGTTGTTGTCCATAGACCGGGTCATAGACGTTGAAGTTTGAGCTGGCGGTCCCGCGGATCATATCGCCACGGTAGGTTCGATCGGCTTCGTAATCAAACCCAAACAGCAACTGATGATTGATGCGACCCCAGTCAATGTCGCCATTTAACGTAAGCTGTACCACCTGCGTCTGGGCATGGGCATTGGCGGTTGCGTCTGGCTGACGCCTCAGTACGCCGGTATCGGGATTATACGCCGTTGCCCGCGCCTGATTGTCGCTGTACCGGTTGCGGTTATAAGAATAGATCAGGCTGCTTTTCCAACGATCGGTCAGATTGCGATCCACCTGCATGGTGATGCTGTCCTGATCGCCGCGGGTAGCGTTGTAGTGCTCGTCGAAGCGGCGTTTGCGCGGCGTATTTACCGGCTTACCGGTATTGGTGTCGAGAACGGTGCCGCGGTCAAACGGCGTCAGGTATTCCATATGTTCGTATGCCACCCGCACGGTAGTGTCTTCACCGTACCACATCAGCGACGGGGCGATGGTCGTCTGGCGGTTGCGGCCAAAATTGCGCCAATAGTCGGTTTCATCATGATCGACCACCATACGATAAGCCAGCCCGGAAGCCCCCAACGGCCCGGTGACATCCAACTGACCGCCGCCGCCGTTAAAGCTGCTGCCCCAGCCTTCAATATGGGTCTTCTGTTCCAGCTCCGGTTTTTTACTGACGATATTGATTACGCCACCGGGTTCACCCATGCCATACAGCATAGAGGCCGGGCCTTTCAGCACCTCCACACGATCGCTGGTGGGGGTGAAATTACGGGCCTGAATGGAGCGGACGCCGTCACGAAAGATGGAGCCGTCGCGGTTGTCGCCAAAGCCGCGTTTGATGAGCGCATCCTGCGTGCCGCCGAGCGTATTGGATTGGGTAATCCCGCTGACGTTATATAAGGCTTCATCAATGTTCCGTACCGCGCGATCCTCAATGACCTGAGCAGGGACGACGTTGACCGCCTGCGGCACATCCAGCAGCCGGCTTTCGGTACGGGTGCCGGTGGTGGTTTTATGCGGCTGATAGCCCGTTTCGGTTTCCGCCTGTTCCACCGTCGTTGCGGTGACCTCCAGCGTGTCGTTTTGGGCGTCGGCGGTGGCCGCCTGCGTTCCAAACGGCAAAAGTACCAGCAACGGCCAACCGTTACGCAATGTCTTGTTATTCATGCGAGATCTGACTCCAATAAGTCCCTGAAAAATCGATGGGTAAAAATTGCAGGTAAAGTTCTTGTAGGGTGAGTTGCGGATCGATGTCGGCAAACAGGTCGGGATACAGCGCTTTGGCGAACATCTCTACCATCACCACGTGATAAGGGCTGAGGTAAAAGTTGTGCCACATACTCCAGGCTCGGCCAGTCTGTACGGCCTGAAGGTGAGAAAGAATCGGTTCCTGACGAATCAGGTTGTTGAAGCTGGTCTGCGCCTGCGGTTTGGTCACCATCGGTCCCAGCATCAGGCTGGAGAAGCGTTTTCCTTCAGGACCGGCCATGCCGGTGGCGATGTAGACATCGGGCTTGGCTGCCAGTACGCGTTCCGGGCTGAGTTCGCCGTAGACGCTGTTAATGGCCCCGGCGGCGATGTTTTCACCACCGGCGAATGTCAGCAAATCGCCGAGATTGCCGCCTACGGCCGTTGTGCAACAGGTATCGCGGCGCCCAAGATGCAGGTGCAACATCACGGTGGTTTTTCTACCGTGGTATTGGGCAATCCGTTCCCTGACCGCCGCCATGTGTTTCTGATAGAAGGCGCTGAAGTCGGCCGCCTGCTGTGGTTGATTCAGGACTTCGCCCAGCAGGCGAATACTTGGCAGCGTGTTGTTAAGCAAATCCACGCGTAAATCGATATAAATCACCGGCACGCCTGCGCGCGCCAGTGTCTGTTCCAGCTGGTCTTCGTTTGCCGGGGTTTTTGCCAGTCGCGGTAAAATAACCAGATCGGGTTTCAACGGCAGCAGCATTTCTGCATTCATGGTCTGCAAACTGCCGTTGCCTAATTGCGGAATCTGGCCGATCGACGGAAATTTTTCCGTATAGCGTTGCCAGCTCTGCGCGTCGTAACGTGGCATATCTCCCGGCCAGCCCACCACCTTTTTTGCCGGATTACCCGATTCCAGCAGCGCCAGCGTGTAGAGCATGCGGCTTTCGCCGAGGATGATGCGTTGTGGATTGTCGGGGATCTCTACCTGCCGGCCGAGAATATCGGTAACGGTTTTTGCCGGCGATAGCGGGCTAAGGATCGATAGAAAAAAGAGTATGACGATGCGCATGATTAACTCTGCCAAAAACCGGGCTGCGAAGGATAATCATTGTTATTTCTGTTTTCAACGTACAGCGGGTAGGGTTAATGACTGCGGGGGACAGATATCGTTGCAGATCTGAAAGTTACTGTTCATTAAGTAAATAATTAAAGCGGCAGGCGGCAATAAAAAGCCGGAATCATCGTCATGTTACGGATTGCGCTAATATAGGAATATTCAATATTGGGTGAGGTAAAAACCTTAAGCGGGAGGCACATCCATATTATTGGTATGATGCGCCTCTGAGTCATTATTCCGCTGCATAACCCTGAGGGGGAATGCGGATGCCATCAAGCCATGCCTCGTTTTCACGCATGACCAGACGACCGTTCAGGAACCAATTCACGACCATGGGATAGATTGTGTGTTCCTGCGTTTTTACGCGAGCGGTCAACGTTTCTTCGCTATCGTCGCTAAAAACCGGTACTTTTGCCTGCAAAATCAGCGGTCCGCCATCCAGATCATCCGTTACGAAATGCACGGAGGTGCCATGTACGGCATCGCCATTTTCCAGCGCCTTGCGGTGCGTGTGCAGTCCGGGATATTTCGGCAACAGCGATGGATGGACGTTGAGTATTTTGCCTGCGAACTGCGCGACAAAATCGGGGCTCAGAATCCGCATATAACCCGCCAAAATAACCAGAGCGGGTTCATACTGTTCAATTTCCTGCGCCATGGCCGCATCATAGGCCGCACGATCGGGAAAGGTTTCCGGGCTAATGATATGCGTCGGGATGTCTGCATCCTGTGCAATCTGTAGCCCGTAGGCTTCGGGGTTATTGCTGAATACCGCAGCTATCTTTCCTTTCATGCGTCCGCGCTTGCCGGCGTCAATCAACGCCTGCAAGTTGCTTCCCTGACCTGATATCAAGACAACGATGTTTTTCATCAGTTAATGACCACTGAGTCTCCGGCATCGGTTTGAGTAATGACGCCGATTTTCCATGCGTTCTCGCCACTGCTGTTTAACAAAGCGATGGCCTCGTCTGCCTGTTCGGTTGGCAATACGATGATCATACCAACACCACAGTTAAAAGTACGATACATTTCGTGTCGGCTGACATTACCCGCCTGTTGCAGCCAGTTAAAGACCGCCGGCCATTTCCAACTGGATTCATCAATCGTTGCCTGCATACCTTCCGGCAGTACGCGTGGGATATTTTCCCAGAAGCCGCCGCCGGTCAGGTGGGAGATAGCGTGTACGTCGATTTTTTCAATCAGGGACAGGACGGATTTCACGTAAATCCTGGTCGGAGCCAGCAGATGGTCGGCCAGCGGTTTGCCTTCCAGCATAAACTGCTCTGGATTGGTCTGGCTGACTTCAAGAATTTTACGTACCAGCGAATAACCGTTCGAATGCGGCCCGCTGGATGCGAGAGCAATCAGCGTGTCGCCAGATTGTACTTTGCTGCCATCAATGATTTCGGATTTTTCAACGACGCCAACGCAGAAACCCGCCACGTCATAATCTTCACCGTGGTACATGCCCGGCATTTCGGCCGTTTCGCCGCCGACCAGCGCGCAGCCGGACTGTTTGCAGCCTTCAGCGATACCGGTAATGACGCTGCCAGCCGTATCCACATCCAGTTTGCCAGTGGCGTAGTAGTCGAGGAAAAAGAGCGGCTCGGCACCCTGTACGACCAAATCGTTAACACACATGGCAACCAAATCGATACCGATCGTATTGTGGCGCTTGAGATCCATTGCCAGACGCAGCTTGGTGCCGACTCCGTCAGTGCCGGAAACCAGAATGGGTTCACGGTATTTTTGCGGTAAGGCGCACAAGGCGCCGAAACCACCCAGACCACCCATGACTTCCGGGCGACGGGTCTGTTTCACTACACCTTTGATACGGTCTACCAATGCGTTGCCAGCATCAATATCCACACCTGCGTCTTTATAGCTGAGAGAGGTTTTGTCGGTCACTGCGGAGTCCCCACGGAGGTTACATTTTGTGGTTAAAAAATTGAGCGCGCTAATTCTAGCAGTGTGGGCAAACGTTTGCGAGTAATGTGTCATCGGCTGTCGGGTTTTTCCTTAATACTCTTCACGTTTTTTAAATGGCAGGGGAATGATTTTCCTTTTCTGTCTGCTTCAGACTGGCGTTGGCGCCTTTTCGCAATGTGCAGCCTGTCGGGTATCGGTGGTAATTTCCTTTATCGGTTGATCTGGATCAGGCTTAATCGTATAGCACTAAGTAAAAAAAGCGGTATAATCCCGCGATTTTTTTATGGCGGGCGTGCTGTCCGCCACCCTGCGGGCCGTCACCAGGTGACGTTAAAAAACGCGCCCGGCGTTTAAAAGCGTCTCAGGCGTTTTTTGTCCGTCCACTGTCTAGGGGAGAATAATGATGAAGATCGTCGAGGTGAAACATCCACTCGTCAAACATAAACTTGGTCTGATGCGTGAAACTGATATCAGCACCAAACGTTTTCGTGAGTTGGCTTCGGAGGTCGGAAGTTTGTTGACCTATGAAGCAACGGCCGATTTAGCCACCGAGAAGGTGACCATTGAGGGTTGGTGTGGCCCGGTTGAAGTCGATCAAATCAAAGGCAAAAAAATTACCGTTGTGCCTATCCTGCGGGCCGGTTTGGGTATGATGGAAGGCGTGCTGGAAAATGTGCCCAGCGCACGTATCAGCGTTGTCGGTATTTACCGTAATGAAGAAACGCTGGAGCCAGTACCGTATTTTCAAAAGCTGGTTTCCAATATCGAAGAGCGTATGGCGCTGGTTGTTGACCCGATGTTGGCAACGGGCGGTTCAATGATTGCCACGATCGATCTGTTGAAGAAAGCGGGCTGTCAAAATATCAAAGTGCTGGTACTGGTTGCCGCCCCGGAAGGGATCGCCGCACTGGAGAAAGCCCACCCGGACGTTGAACTCTATACGGCGTCGATCGATAAGGGACTTAACGAGCATGGTTATATCATGCCGGGCCTGGGCGACGCGGGCGATAAAATATTTGGTACTAAATAGCAGGCAGGCCGACTGATTCAGTCGGTTTTTTTTTATGATGGGCAATCTCTGCCCATCACCCTTCGGGTCGTCGCAAGCGACCCTTTGGGGTGCAAAGCCGGCCTCAACCAACATAATCAGCCAGAATGGGTGGCTCCGCCGCGGCGGGGCGGATGAAGTCTGGCTGTAATAACAGGTGCGGGCACTGCCCGCCTACAATAAATAGCAACGTTACAGAGGATATAAAGATGACTCGTCGCGCCATCGGGGTAAGTGAACGACCGCCCTTGTTACAAACCATCCCGCTGAGCTTCCAACATCTGTTCGCGATGTTTGGTGCCACCGTTTTGGTACCGATCCTGTTCAAGATCAATCCGGCGACGGTACTGTTATTCAACGGTATTGGCACGTTGCTTTATTTGTTTATCTGTAAAGGCAAAATTCCTGCCTATCTGGGCTCCAGTTTTGCATTTATTTCACCGGTGCTGCTGCTGTTGCCGTTGGGCTATGAGGTCGCATTGGGTGGATTTATCATGTGCGGCGTGCTGTTTTGTCTGGTGGCGCTGATTGTCAAAAAAGCCGGGACAGGCTGGCTGGACGTCTTGTTCCCGCCTGCGGCCATGGGAGCGATTGTTGCGGTAATCGGTCTTGAACTGGCGGGCGTCGCTGCCGGTATGGCCGGATTATTGCCTGCCGACGGTACGGCAATGGATACCACGGCGGTGACGATTTCGCTGTCCACGCTGGCGGTGACGATCCTGGGATCGGTGCTGTTCCGTGGTTTTCTGGCGATTATCCCGATTTTGATCGGGGTGTTGGCTGGATATGCCTTGTCGTTTGCCATGGGCGTGGTGGATTTCGCCCCTGTCAGCGAGGCGCACTGGTTTGCTCTGCCGACTTTTTACACGCCGCGTTTTGAATGGTTCGCCATTCTGACTATTCTGCCAGCCGCACTGGTCGTCATCGCTGAACATGTCGGCCATCTGGTTGTGACGGCGAATATCGTCAAGAAAGATCTTATGCGTGATCCGGGGCTGCACCGCTCCATGTTCGCCAACGGTATTTCTACCGTTTTGTCCGGATTCTTTGGTTCCACGCCCAATACCACCTACGGCGAAAACATCGGCGTACTGGCCATCACCAAGGTATACAGTACCTGGGTAATCGGCGGCGCGGCGATCATCGCCATCCTGCTTTCCTGTGTCGGTAAGCTGGCGGCGGCGATCCAGGCGGTACCGGTGCCGGTAATGGGGGGCGTCTCGTTATTGCTGTACGGGGTAATCGGCGCATCGGGTATTCGTGTGCTGATTGAATCCAAAGTGGATTACAACAAAGCGCAGAACCTGATTCTGACCTCCGTGATCCTGATTATCGGTGTCAGCGGCGCTAAAGTTCATCTGGGGGCGACCGAGCTGAAAGGTATGGCGCTGGCTACGGTCGTGGGCATCGGTATGAGTCTGTTATTCAAAGTGATTAGCCTGTTCCGCAAAGAGGAAGTGATTCTGGACGCGCCTGATGCAGAAGACACTATGCATCGTTAAGGCGATGTTTACGGATTGCCGTCTGCTTTGTCTCACTCTGTTGCGGGGCTGGTTCGCGACGCCCTCAACAGGGATGAGTTTCTGTGATAGACTCGAACGGTTTTCCTGCCTGTCTTGCTTGAGGTGATTCTGAACACGCCGGCACAGCTTTCATTGCCACTTTATTTACCGGATAACGAAACGTTCGCCAGTTTCTATCCGGGAGAGAACGCGTCTCTTCTTGCCGCGATTACCAACGCGCTGCGTCAGGAACATGGAAGTTATATTTACTTCTGGTCACGGGAAGGGGGAGGCCGCAGCCATCTGTTGCACGCCGCCTGTGCCGATTTATCCCGTCATGGACAGGCGGTGGGCTATGTGCCGTTGGATAAACGGGCCTATTTCGTCCCTGAGGTACTGGACGGCATGGAGCAACTGGCGCTGGTGTGCATGGATAATATTGAGTCTATCGCGGGTGATGAAGCCTGGGAAATGGCCGTTTTCAATCTCTATAACCGCGTTCAGGAAACCGGCCACACCCGTCTGCTGATTACCGGCGATCGTCCTCCGCGCCAGCTTAATCTGCATCTTCCCGATCTTTCTTCGCGCCTGGACTGGGGGCAGATTTACAAGCTACAGCCACTGTCCGATGAAGAGAAAGGCGAAGCGCTGCAACTGCGGGCGAAACTGCGAGGTTTTGAACTGCCGGAAGACGTCAGCCGTTTTTTGCTTAAACGGCTGGATCGTGAAATGCGGACGCTGTTCACGACGCTGGATCAGCTCGATCATGCTTCTATCACCGCCCAGCGCAAGCTGACCATTCCTTTTGTCAAAGAAATCCTCGGGCTGTAGCCCGGCTACACTATCTCCAATACCTGCTCGGGCGGACGCCCAATGCGGGCCTGTTGACCAGCCACCACGATGGGACGCTCAATCAGTCTGGGATGATCGACCATGGCCTGAAGCAGCTGCGCTTCCGTCAGTGATGCGTTGGCGAGATTCAACTGCTGGTAAATCTCTTCTTTCTTGCGCATCAGATCGCGGGCGCTGTTCAGGCCGAGTTGCTGAATCAAGCGGGTCAGCGTGTCCGCATCGGGCGGAGTATCCAGGTAGCGCACCACATCGGGTTCAATGCCGTGCTGTTGCAGCAGCGCCAGCGTTTCACGGCTCTTGGAACAGCGGGGATTATGGTAAATCGTTACGTGTTTGGTCACGGTAAATTATCCTTGATTTCTATCCGGCGTCAGGATTTCTGATATTGACGGAAGCGCTGCTGGAGCTGGCGCAGCTGGTCGATACGCGCATCATAGCGGGCCTGTTCCAGACTGCCGAGTTTAACTAACGAGCTGGCGTTGCTGAGCAGGCGTATGGATTGATCGAGCTGCCCGGTTAACGCCATGCTTTCCGCTCTGGCCGATAATTCTTCCGATCGCAGTCCCTGGGCGGCAGAAGCTTGCGCCAGCAGATCCCAACCGTTTGGATCGTCAGGATGGGCATAGGTATAGCGATAGAGAATTTTACTCGCGGCAGCAGGCTGTTTCCCTTCAACGTAAGCGTTCGCCAGATTGAGTTGCAGTACCGGATTGTTTTGTACGCCAGCCTGGTTTTGCAGCCGGGCGATCGCTTGTGTCGCACGATTTTGCCCCAGATCGATATCCGTCATGAGATCCAGAAACCACGGGCTATCAGGCGTTTTACTCAATAGCGGCTGTAAGATATTGCGGGCTTCATCGTATTTTTTGGCCTGATAGAGACGAATGGCCTGTCCATATTGTGCCGCCAGCTGCTCACGCACATTCCCTTTTGCCCAGGCATCCAGCAGATCATCACTGAGAGGCCGGTCTGCCGAGCCATACATACCAAAGGTGCGCACTTTCGCAAACAGGAAATCCTGTGACGACTGAACCGGCGTTGAACGCATCTGATTGGCGCGGTTACGCGCATCGGCCAGACGGCTTTCCGGTAAGGGGTGGGTAAGCAGAATTTCCGGCGGTTTCGAGCTATAGCGCGACTGATCGGCCAGCTTTTGCATAAAGTTCGGCATGGCCTGCGGATCAAAACCGGCGCGTTGCAATACCTGGATACCGATACGGTCCGCTTCCTGTTCGTTAGCCTGAGTAAAGGTAATCATTCCCTGTTGGGCCCCGGCCATGGTCCCGCTTAACGCCGCCATGCCCAACTGGGGATTTGCCATCGCCAGGAGAATGGAACCGAGCGCACCTACCCAGGTTAGCGGCGCATTACGCTGTTGCGACTCCATGGTTCGGGCCAGATGGCGCTGCGTAACGTGCGAAATTTCATGCGCCAGTACCGAAGCCAGCTCGCTTTCGTTATCCGCGTAGCGAAACAGGGCCGAGTGCAGCACGACGTTGCCGCCGAAAAAGGCGAAGGCGTTGATGTCATCATTACGAATCAGGAAGAAGTGGAAAGGCGTTCGTACCGAATCCGCCTGTTTTACCAGCCTGTTTCCCAACTGATTGATGTAATTGGACAGCAGGGGATCGTTAATCAGCGGCGCGCCGGCCCGTAACTGGCGGACATAAAAATCGCCCATCGCCAGTTCCTGATTGATGCTGAGAGTGCCGCCAGCGGTTGTGCCGATATCAGGCAGCCTGTCCTGAATGTCGGCCTGTACGGGAAACTGGGGGCTGGTCAGCAGCGTCCCCAACAGGACGGCGATGACCGTTTTTTTTAACCGGCTAGACATAACGGAAAATAACCTTATCAACAGCCAACATTAAAGAAGCTTACTAACCATCTTAGCCAGCAGCGGCAAACAAAGAAATATTTATCCGGAAAATGGTGATGCTATGTGTTGCCGACGTCAAAAAAGACGTGGCAATCCCGGCTTCACGTATTGATGATCTGCCGACCGCATTCTCCGGCGGCGTGCGCAATGTTTATCGGCAAAAGCGTTGCTCTACCTGGCCGATCGCCTCCACTCGCACCTGGTGGCGGCCGCCTTCAAACTCCGCACTCAGCCAGGCATCAACAATCATTTTTGCCAGTTCCAGTCCTACCACACGGGAGCCGAACGCCAGAATATTGGTGTTGTTATGCTGGCGGGAAAGCTGTGCCGAATAAGGCTCGCTACAGACTACCGCGCGAATGCCGGGAAATTTGTTCGCCGTAATAGAAATCCCCACGCCAGTACCGCAGATCAAGATCCCGCCATCGGCCTCGCCGTTCACTACCGCTTCTGCCACCGCGCTGGCGAAACGCGGGTAGTCAGTGCGTTCATCCGACCAGGTGCCTTTATCAATCGCTTCAATCCCTTTTGCCCGCAGATGCGCCAGAATCTCCTCTTTGAGGATAAAACCGACATGGTCACAACCCAATGCAATCCTCTTCATGTTACACGCCTCATGTTTTGTCAGACTTTACGGTTGCGAAGGTTTTTGTGATTTATTGCCGGTTATATGGTGAATAAAACCGCAAAAACACCGCAGGTGGCCCCTGTTTTACACGTCATACTTTTACGAAGCAATATGGGAAAGTGCATTGCAAGAATGGCAGACACAGTGCCAATTCCCGGGGAATGTGTTTATCTTTATGTTTTTATTTAATTTTATTGGATGTATAAATTTGGTCTTCCGCCATAACTTCACAATAAACAAAACTTTATGAATTATTTATTTTTGTGAAGTTGTCGGCATATTTTATGTTCACCCTGTGGTGATATAGTGATGTCTTCATTTCAAGGACAAGAGAAAGCGATGAGCCAGTCTGAGTTTGATCAAGGGCTTCCACACGGTATCGGCATTGCACCTTATCTGCGTATGAAGCAGGAAGGGATGACGGAAAACGAAAGCCGTATTGTGGAATGGTTGCTGACGCCGGGTAATCTGAGTGATGCGCCGGCTATTAAAGACGTTGCCGAAGCCCTGATGGTGTCTGAGGCGATGATTGTCAAAGTGTCAAAACTGCTGGGGTTTAGCGGCTTTCGCAATCTCCGCAGTGCGCTGGTTGACTACTTTTCGCAGTCTGAGCAGGTTTTACCCGCAGAACTGTCATTTGATGAAGCGCCACAGGATGTGGTCAATAAGGTGTTCAACATCACATTGCGCACCATTATGGAAGGGCAATCCATTGTTAACGTAGATGAGATTCACCGCGCCGCTCGTTTCTTTTACGGCGCAAACCAGCGCGATCTGTATGGTGTTGGCGGTTCGAACGCGATCTGTGCCGACATCCACCACAAGCTGCTGCGTATCGGCGTACGCTGTCAGGCTTATCAGGACGCACACATCATGATGATGTCCGCCGCGCTGTTACAAGAAGGAGACGTCGTGCTGGTGGTGTCCCATTCCGGGCGGACCAGCGATTTGAAAGCGGCGGTCGAACTGGCGAAGAAGAACGGCGCAAAAATTATCTGTATTACCCATAGCTACCATTCGCCAATTGCCAAACTGGCCGACTTTATTATTTGTTCGCCAGCACCAGAGACGCCGTTATTAGGGCGAAATGCTTCAGCCCGAATATTACAACTCACATTGTTAGATGCTTTTTTTGTTTCTGTTGCCCAACAAAATATTGAGCAGGCAACGTTAAATATGGAGAAAACCGGCGCCATCGTCGATTTTTTTCGTCGTGACCGATGAAGTAAAAAAAGATTAATCCCGGGATAATGGGATTAATCGCTACGTACCCCTACAAAGAGAATACTGCTATGAATAAATTTCTGAAATTATTCAGCGCCGCCGCCGTGGGCTTAATATTATCTACCAGCGCCTTCGCTGCTGCTGAATATGCCGTAGTATTAAAAACCTTATCCAATCCTTTTTGGGTAGATATGAAAAAAGGGATTGAAGAGGAAGCCAAAACGCTTGGCATTTCCGTAGATATATTTGCTTCGCCATCTGAAGGTGATTTTCAGTCTCAGCTACAGTTATTCGAAGATTTAAGCAATAAAAATTACAAGGGTATCGCCTTTGCGCCACTCTCTTCCGTTAATCTGGTGATGCCGGTTGCCCGTGCGTGGAAAAAAGGAATTTATCTGGTCAACCTCGATGAAAAAATCGATATGGATAACCTGAAAAAAGCGGGTGGCAATGTCGAAGGTTTCGTCACCACCGATAACGTCGCAGTTGGCGCAAAAGGCGCTGACTTCATTATCGGAGAACTGGGTGCGGAAGGTGGGGAAGTCGCCATTATCGAAGGCAAAGCCGGTAACGCGTCCGGTGAAGCGCGCCGCAATGGCGCAACCAGTTCGTTCAAAAAAGCAAGCCAAATCAAGCTGGTTGCCAGTCAGCCCGCCGACTGGGATCGCATTAAGGCGCTGGACGTCGCCACTAACGTGCTACAGCGGAACCCGAATCTGAAAGCGTTTTATTGCGCTAACGATACCATGGCGATGGGCGTGGCCCAGGCCGTTGCCAACGCCGGCAAGATCGGCAAGGTACTGGTAGTGGGTACCGATGGCATCCCGGAAGCGCGTAAAATGGTTGAGGCGGGGCAGATGACCGCGACCGTGGCACAGAACCCGGCGGATATCGGCGCGACCGGCCTGAAACTGATGGTTGACGCGGCGAAAACCGGCAAGGTGATCCCGTTGGAGAAAGACCCGGAATTTAAGCTCGTCGACTCGATTCTGGTGACAAAGTAATTTCCCCCTCACCCTAACCCTCTTCCCCAGGGGAGAGGGAAAATTTGAGGAATCAATATGGTCACGCCTTATATCAATATGGCGGGGATCGGCAAATCCTTTGGTCCGGTTCACGCATTAAAATCGGTTGATTTAACGGTTTATACTCATGAGATTCATGCGTTATTAGGAGAAAATGGCGCTGGTAAATCAACGTTAATGAAAGTATTGTCGGGAATATATGAACCGACCAAAGGCACCATCAATATTAATAACGTTAATTACGATAAGCTTGACCATAAATTGGCGGCGCAATTGGGTATCGGTATTATTTATCAGGAACTCAGCGTTATTGATGAATTAACCGTACTGGAAAATTTATATATAGGTCGCCACCTTACCAAAAAAGTTTGCGGCGTCAATATTATTGACTGGAAAGAGATGCGCGTACGTGCGGCAATGATGTTATTACGCGTCGGGCTGAAAGTGGATCTCGATGCGAAAGTCGGAAATTTATCCATCAGCTATAAACAGATGCTGGAAATTGCCAAAACATTAATGCTCGATGCCAAAGTCATCATTATGGATGAACCTACCTCGTCTCTTACCAGCAAAGAGATTGATTACCTGTTTCTGATTATGAATCAGTTACGTAAAGAGGGAACGGCAATTGTTTATATCTCGCATAAGCTGGCGGAGATTCGCCGTATTTGCGACCGCTATACGGTGATGAAAGACGGCAGCAGCGTGTGCAGCGGCATGGTCGGCGATGTGTCAAACGACGACATTGTGCGCCTGATGGTTGGCCGCGAGCTGCAAAACCGCTTTAACGCCATGAAAGAAAGTACCGGCAATATCGAACGCGACACCGTGTTTGAAGTGAAAAACGTCACCAGTCGCGATAAGAAAAAAGTTCGCGATATCTCGTTTAGCGTTAACCGTGGGGAAATTCTGGGCTTTGCCGGACTGGTCGGTTCCGGGCGCACCGAACTGATGGATTGTCTGTTCGGCGTGGATAAAAGAAGCCGGGGAGAAATCCGCTTGAATGGCAAGGTGATTTCACCGCGTTCGCCGCTGGATGCGTTGAAAAAGGGGATGGCCTATATCACCGAAAGCCGCCGCGACAATGGTTTCTTCGCCAATTTTTCCATCGCGCAGAACATCGCTATCAGTAAAAGCCTGAAACAGGGCGGCTACAAAGGCGCGATGGGGCTATTTCATGAATCCGAAGAGCGCAAAACGGCTGAGGTACAGCGCAACCTGCTGGCGCTCAAGTGTCATTCGGTGGATCAGAACATTACTGAGCTTTCCGGTGGGAACCAGCAAAAGGTGCTGATTTCCAAATGGTTATGCTGTGAACCTGACGTAATCATTTTCGATGAGCCTACCCGCGGCATTGACGTCGGCGCCAAAGCCGAGATTTACAAAGTCATGCGCCAACTGGCTGATCAGGGCAAGGTCATCCTGATGGTCTCGTCTGAACTTACTGAAATTATCGCCGTCTGTGACCGCATCGCCGTGTTCTGCGAAGGGCGACTGACGCAAATCCTGACCAATCGTGAAGATATGAGCGAAGAGGAGATTATGGCATGGGCGTTACCACAAGAGTAAACGGTGAAACGGGCGGGAAAAAGTCGTTTAATTTCGCGCAGTTCTGGGACAAATTCGGCACCTTTTTTATTCTGGCAATCATTGTGGCGATCTTCGGCACGCTGTCGTCGGAATACTTCCTCACCGCCAATAACATCACGCAGATCTTTGTTCAAAGCTCCGTGACCGTATTGATCGGCATGGGGGAGTTCTTCGCCATACTGGTGGCGGGGATCGACCTTTCCGTCGGGGCGATTCTGGCGCTATCGGGCATGGTGACCGCCAAACTGATGCTGGCCGGCGTCGATCCGTTTCTTGCGGCCCTCATCGGTGGCGTGCTGGTGGGCGGTGCGTTAGGGGCGATTAACGGCTGTCTGGTGAACTGGACCGGCCTGCATCCTTTCATCATCACCCTCGGTACTAACGCCATTTTCCGCGGTGTGACGCTGGTCATTTCCGACGCCAACTCTGTCTACGGTTTTTCCTTCGAATTTGTGAACTTTTTTGCGGCAAGCGTACTTGGCATTCCGGTCCCGGTGATCTTCTCGCTGCTGGTGGCGGTGATCCTCTGGTTCCTCACCACGCGCATGCGGCTCGGACGCAATATTTATGCGCTGGGCGGCAACAAAAACTCGGCGTTCTATTCCGGTATCGATGTGAAATTCCACATGCTGGTGGTGTTCATTATCTCCGGCGTGTGCGCGGGGCTGGCGGGCGTGGTCTCTACCGCCCGTCTGGGCGCGGCTGAGCCCATGGCCGGCATGGGGTTTGAAACCTACGCCATCGCCAGCGCCATTATCGGCGGTACCAGTTTCTTCGGCGGCAAGGGCCGTATCTTCTCAGTGGTCATTGGTGGTCTGATTATCGGCACCATCAATAACGGGCTGAACATTCTGCAAGTACAAACCTATTACCAACTGGTGGTGATGGGCGGGCTGATTATCGCAGCTGTCGCTCTTGACCGGCTTATCAGCAAGTAAGGAATTCATGATGAAAATATCCCCCTCTCTGATGTGTATGGATCTGATGAAATTCAAAGAACAGATTGAGTTTATTGATAGTCATGCGGACTATTTTCATATCGATATCATGGACGGCCACTTTGTACCGAACCTGACGCTGTCTCCGTTTTTTGTCAGCCAGGTGAAAAAGCTGGCGAGTAAGCCGCTGGACTGTCACCTGATGGTGACCCGCCCGCAGGACTATATTGGTCAACTGGCGCGTGCGGGCGCGGATTTCATCACTCTGCATCCGGAAACCATTAACGGTCAGGCCTTCCGCTTGATCGATGAAATCCGCCGCCACGGCATGAAAGTGGGGTTGATCCTCAACCCGGAAACACCGGTTGAGGCGATGAAATACTATATCCATAAAGCCGACAAGGTCACCGTGATGACGGTCGATCCTGGCTTTGCCGGGCAGCCGTTTATCCCGGAAATGCTGGACAAAATTGCCGAACTGAAAGCCTGGCGTGAGCGTGAAGGGCTGAGCTACGAAATTGAGATCGACGGTTCCTGTAATCAGGCCACCTACGAGAAATTAATCGCCGCAGGCGCGGATGTGTTCATTGTTGGCTCATCAGGGCTGTTCAATCATTCAGACAACATCGACGAAGCCTGGTCATTAATGGCGCAGCAAATTCTGACGGCGAAGAAGAGCGAGGTACAGCCTCATGCCAGAACTGCATAACGTTGTGGCGGGCGTGGACATGGGGGCAACCCATATCCGGCTCTGCCTGCAAACGGCTGAAGGCATCGTGCTGCACTGTGAGAAACGCCGTACGGCGGAGGTGATTGAACCCGGTGTGGTGGTGGGGATCGCCGCGTTTATCCAGGAGCAGCTTTGTCGCTTTCATGCTCGCTGTCACCGCCTGATGATGGGGTTACCGGCGCTGATCGGCAAAGATAAACGCACGATTATCTCCACGCCCAACCTGTCGCTCGAATGGGGAGCGCTGGCAGATAAGCTGGAAGCGGCACTGGGTTGCCCGGTGGAATTCGCCCGCGATGTGAACCTGCAACTTTCTTACGACGTCAGTGAAAACGAACTGACCGATAAGCAGGTGCTGGGCGCCTATCTTGGTACCGGCATGGGCTTTGCCATCTGGCTGAACGGTGCGCCGTGGACCGGCGCGCATGGCGTGGCGGGCGAGCTGGGGCATATTCCGCAGGGCGATATGAATTTGCAATGCGGCTGTGGCAACGCCGGTTGTCTGGAAACCGTCTGTTCCGGCGTAGCGTTACGCCGCTGGTATGAACAGCAACCGCGTGACTATGCGCTGGGAGAATTGTTCCTGCACGCCACTAATGAACCGTTTGTACAGGCGCTGTTGCATCATGCGGCGCGAGCCATCGCCACCAGCATTAATCTGTTTGATCCCGATGCCGTCATTCTGGGCGGCGGCGTGATGGATATGACCGCCTTCCCCCGCGCAACGCTGGTCACACAGATTCTGGCGCATGTGCGCCACCCGTTGCCGCACGATAAAGTACGTTTTCTGGCGGCATCTTCTTCTGCATTTAACGGTGCGCAGGGCGCGGCGACCCTTGCCCGGAACCATTTTCTGATGTGTGCGCACACTGAGTGGAAATAGGGGGGAAAGACTGCAACGGTCTGAGGCGGTATTAGCGTAAAATGCCCGTATATAAACGGGCATTATTGTCGGACAGGAGAACCTATCGCCGCGGCGGTTCAGACGGTTTTCAGGTAGTCGAGAACGATGTCGTGGTGGTTGCTGGTTTTGAAATCGTCAAAAACCTTCTCCACTTTGCCGTTTTCATCGATCAAAAAGCTGATGCGATGAATGCCGTCATAGGTTTTCCCCATGAACGTTTTTTCGCCCCATACGCCGAATCCTTCTGAAACCTCATGATTTTCATCAGATAACAGTGTGAAGTTCAACAGCTCTTTTTCGACGAAGCGGGACAGTTTTTCAGGTTTGTCGGTACTGATACCCAACACTTCGACGCCATGTTTTTTCAGTTCATCCATGTTGTCACGCAGTCCGCATGCTTGTACGGTACATCCCGGCGTCATGGCTTTAGGGTAGAAATACACCAACACTTTCTGTCCCTGGAAGTCGGTTAAATTTACTTGTTCGCCGTCCTGGTCGGGCAAGCTAAATTTCGGTGCGATATCACCGGCTTTCAGTGTATTCATCACTACTCTCCGTCTTTCTCTTCATGCTGCTGTGGATAGTTCACGACGCTAATACTGCCTTGTGCGTGCAGTTCTGTACATAGCTGATAGAAGGCTGGCTCAATAATTGACCCATCCAGCATCGCAGGGCTGTGCGCGGTAATTTGAATATACAACTGCGGCGGCTCGTCACCCTGGTCATTTTGCGTTTTGGAAACCAATTCGGCAATGTTCATCTGGTGAGAATCAAATAAATCGGTGAAGCGCTCGATGATATGAGGCGAGTCGGCGACATCCACTTTCACCCACACGGTGGAGGGCATCGGCGGCCGGGCCTGAGATTCAGTGCGTTTCATGACAATCAGCAGATCCATTTCCGCCCCTTTTAACGGCAGGGTGGATTCGATCAGCGTAATCGCATTCCAGCTTCCGGAAAGCAGCATGATAAACGTGAATTCTTTGCCCAGCATGGCAAGACGGCTATCTTCAATATTACAGCCGCAACTGCTGACGTGGCGGGTAATGGCGTTAACAATTCCGGGGCGATCGACGCCCAGAGCAGTGATAACCAGATAGTGTTCTTGTGAACTCGGCAAAATGATGCTTCCTGTCCTTCTTCATGAAAGTCACATGGTAAACATAAAAAATTGCCGGGAGCAATTTTTAACGTCGCTTGCGACGGCCCGTAGGGTGACGGGCAGGACGCCCGTCGTCAAAAAGCCGGGAGCAATTTTTAACGTCGCTTGCGACGGCCTGTAGGGTGACGGGCAAGGATGCCCGTCATCAAAACGCCGGGAGCAATTTTTAACGTCGCCTGCGACGGCCCGTAGGGGGACGGGCAGGACGCCCGTCATCAAAAAGCCGGGAGCAATTTTTAACGTCGCCTGCGACGGCCCGTAGGGTGACGCTTAATACCGGCGATGACGGGGAATAACGAAGTATTCCGTCGAGCTATGCCGCTTTGGGGACGTTATTGACATCGTTCAGGATGTTTTTTGAGGGCCATCACTGTCATGGTCGGATATTCGACGATACTTGATGGTCTCTGGGGATCGTAAAACGTCGCTCGCATTGATTCGGCGTGTAAGCGGGACGTTCGTTATAACAGAAACGTCAGAAGAGTTTTTAATGCCGCTTGCGGTATCATAAAAAAAACGTGTGCCGGGGGCTTACAACACCCTTGCGCGCTTGCTTTTGCATAGAAGTCAAAAGTACCATGAGGCACTTGTTTGTGGAGGGGATGGCCAATGTTTACGGGAAGTATTGTCGCGCTGGTTACACCGATGGACGCCAAAGGCGCTGTCGATCGTGCAAGCCTGAAAAAACTGATTGATTATCATGTCGCTAGCGGTACATCAGCGATTGTTTCTGTCGGAACGACAGGGGAGTCCGCCACGCTGAGTCACGATGAGCATGGCGATGTGGTGATGATGACGCTGGAACTGAGCGACGGCCGTATTCCGGTCATTGCCGGAACGGGCGCCAATGCTACCGCAGAAGGTATTTCGCTAACCAAGCGTTTTCACGGTACGGGCGTGGTGGGCTGCCTGACGGTAACGCCGTATTATAACCGACCGACTCAGGAAGGTTTGTACCAGCACTTCAAAGCGATTGCCGAGCATACCGATCTGCCGCAGATTCTGTATAACGTGCCTTCCCGTACCGGTTGTGACATGCTGCCGGAAACCATCGCGCGTTTGTCTGAAATTAAAAATATTGTCGCTGTTAAAGAAGCGACAGGGAACTTAAGTCGGGTTAGTCAGATCCAAGAGCTGGTTAGTGAAGACTTTATTTTGCTGAGCGGTGATGATGCCAGCGGTCTGGACTTCATGCAACTTGGTGGCAAAGGCGTAATTTCCGTTACAGCAAACATTGCGGCCCGTGAAATGGTTGAGCTTTGCAAGCTGGCGGCGCAAGGCAATTTTGTTGAAGCGCGTCGTTTGAATCAGCGCCTGATGCCGTTGCATCAAAAATTATTTGTCGAACCCAATCCTATCCCGGTGAAATGGGCCTGTAAGGAATTGGGACTCATGGCGACCGATACGCTTCGCCTGCCGATGACACCATTGACTGACTCCGGTCGGGCGGTGATGGAGCGCGCGCTGAAGCAAGCGGGTTTGCTGTAACCGTTAGGGAGATTTGATGACGTATTCATTACAAAAGTCGATGGTGGCAAAAGTAGTTGGCATATCATTAGTGATGCTGTTGGCTGCTTGTTCCAGCGATCAGCGCTATAAGCGTCAGGTGAGTGGCGATGAGTCTTATCTGGAGGTGCCGGCGCAAAAAGCGCTGAATACGCCAGCCGGTATGATTCTACCGGTACAGAACGGAGATTATGACATACCGCCGGTAACCCTGAATGGCGCTGTCGGTAAAGCGCTGGATATTCGTCCTCCGTTGCAGCCATTGGCTTTGTTGAATGGTTCCCGTACCCAGATTTCGGGTAGCACGGCAACGCTGCTGTTGGAAAACAGCGCGCAAAATAGTCAGCTTTGGCCTCAGGTTGTTCGCGTCGTACAGGATAAAGGTTTCACGATTGCCAGCCGTCAGGATGCCAGTCAGACGCTGACGACCGACTGGATCATGTGGCAGCGTCAGGATGAAGACGTCCAGTATCAGGGACGCTATCAGATTTCGGTTCAGCCGCAAGGCTATCAGGTCGCGGTGGTGGTCAAACTGTTGGAATTGCAGCAGCAGACTAACCCGGTCACTGAGCCTTCCCAGCTTCAGCGTTACACCGGGCTGATGCTGAATACGATCAGTGAAGAACTGGATAGTCAGGCAACGGCGCGGGAAAACGCACTGGCAAACCGTACCAGTGGTTCGCTGGATGTACAGAGCGGCGCGGATGATACCGGTCTGCCGTTGCTGGTGGTGCGCGGTCCATACTCCGTGGTGTGGGAGCGTTTGCCGACGGCTCTGGACAAAATAGGCATGAAGGTTAACGATCGCAGCCGACCTCAGGGCTCGGTGTCCGTCACTTACAGAGCGCCGGGCAGTGGCACCTGGAATGATATCGGTGCGCGAGATCCTGAATTACCGAATGGCGATTATAAATTGCAGGTCGGCGATCTTGATAACCGTAGTAGTCTGCAATTTATTGATTCCAAAGGACATACGTTAAGCCAGTCGCAGAACGATGCGCTGGTGGCCGTGTTCCAGGCGGCGTTCAATAAGTAACCTGCAAGGGTCGGATTATCCGACCCTTCTTCATTTATTCAACAACCGATACCCAAAGTAATTGAAGTCGCTGTCAGGCGGTAAACGAACGAATTCCGATGAGCTTGCGCAGGCAGGTCTCCGGGAAGCGCGGGTGCTGTTGGTGATGCGGCCGCTTCAAATAAGAAGGGGATAAGCGTTAAATTCTCGGGCCGTCTGTGGTTGGCCCTCACTGTGTGGAGTAATAAAGATGCAAAAGCTAGCTGAGTTGTATCGTGGAAAGGCGAAAACGGTCTACACCACCGAAGATCCCGACCTGCTGGTGCTGGAGTTTCGCAATGATACGTCAGCAGGAGATGGTGCCCGCATTGAGCAGTTTGATCGTAAGGGGATGGTGAACAACAAGTTCAACCATTTCATCATGAGCAAACTGGAAGAAGCCGGGGTCCCGACGCAAATGGTAAGCCTGCTTTCTGATACTGAAGTGCTGGTAAAAAAACTGGACATGGTGCCGGTAGAATGTGTGGTGCGTAACCGTGCCGCCGGGTCATTGGTAAAACGTCTGGGTATCGAAGAAGGTATCGAACTGAATCCGCCGCTGTTTGACCTGTTCCTGAAAAACGACGCCATGCACGACCCAATGGTGAATGAGTCCTACTGTAAGACGTTCAATTGGGTGAGCGAAGAGAATCTGGCCCGCATGAAAGAACTGAGCTACAAGGCAAATGAGGTGCTGAGTAAACTGTTTGGTGATGCCGGTCTGATTCTGGTCGATTTCAAACTGGAGTTTGGTTTGTTCAAAGGCGAAGTCGTGCTGGGCGATGAGTTCTCTCCAGACGGCAGCCGTCTGTGGGATAAAGCGACGCTGAATAAAATGGACAAAGATCGTTTCCGCCAGAGTCTCGGTGGCCTGATTGAAGCGTATGAAGAAGTGGCACACCGTATCGGTGTAAAACTGGACTAATTGCGCAATCGTTTACGTTCAGCCTGTCAGATTCGTGATATGTCTGACAGGCTGATTTTTTTACCGGCTCTATCCCGATTTCTTCTCTCCCTCATGTTGTCTGCCGGGCCATTTCGCGCACTGTCTGTTGGTAACAACCTTTTTGCACTACAAACTACGTAAGTTGCACAGTTTTAGCGCATTGAACCATCAATGATCCCTCAGCCGACCAGTACGCTCGCTGATTGGATCCTCTCGCCTGACTCCTTCGTCGTAAAATTAATCCTTAATTAACAAACTATTGCTTTTTTTCATGCGCATTTTTTCCGCACCGATTATTTTTGGCGCATTTTCTGCATTAATTCCATTGCTACATACATTAGTTCGTTATAACGGAAATGGGGTGAATTATGTTCAATATAAATCAGGGTAAAGGTAGAACGAGTTGGGTGATTGGATTTTTGCTCGCTGCCACAGCGTCCGGTTTTGCCACACAAGCACAGGCTGCAAAACTGGATGATGTGTTGAAACGCGGTCATCTGATTGTGGGAACGGGCAGCACAAATGCTCCCTGGGGTTTTCAAGGCGCTGACGGCAAGTTGCAAGGGTTTGATATTGATATTGCACACATTATTGCCAAAGGATTGTTTAACGACGCCAGTAAGGTGCAGTTTGTCCAGCAATCATCGGATGCCCGGATTCCGAATCTGCTGACCGATAAAGTCGATTTAACCTGTCAGGCCATGACCGTGACCGCGCAGCGCGCTCAGCAGGTGGCCTTTACCATTCCTTATTATCGTGAAGGGGTGGCGTTGCTGCTGCTGGCAAACAGTAAACATCAGCAACTGGCGGATATGGATGCCGCGGGGAGCGACCTGAATGTGGCGGTGTTACAGAACGTCTATGCCGAAGAATTGGTGCATCAGGCGTTGCCGAAAGCCAAGGTTTCACAGTATGAAAGCGTCGATTTGATGTATCAGGCGCTCAACTCCGGGCGTGCGGATGCCGTGGCGACGGACCAGTCGTCGGCGAAATGGTTAATGGTGCAGACGCCGGGACGCTATCGTTCGCCAGACTATGCATGGAGCCCGCAGACGTACTCTTGCGCCCTGAAACGTGGCGACCAGGACTGGCTTAACTTCGTCAATACGGCGCTGCATGAATCCATGGTTGGGGTCGATTTTGCCGACTATGCGGCCGCCTATAAAAAATGGTTCGGGGGCACATTGAATACACCGCAGATTGGTTTCCCAGTTGAATACAAATAAGCATGACGGCGCCGGACAACGCTGTCTGGCGCGTTGAGGTAACACCATGGGCTATCAACTTAATTTTTCCTCTGTGTGGCAAAATTTCGATCTGTTGCTCGCCGGATTATGGCTGGGGATTGAATTATCGCTGATCTCTATAGCCATTGGCTGTGCGTTGGGGTTAACCGCCGCATTCTGCATGCTGTCGAAAAACGCGGGCTTACGCTGGGTTGCGACGCTGTATGTCACCATCATCCGAAATCTGCCGATCCTGATTTTGATTCTGATGATCTATTTTGCCTTGCCGAGCCTGGGCATTCGTTTAGATCAGCTCGGCTCGTTTATCGTCACGCTATCGCTGTATGCCGGGGCCTACCTGACCGAAGTGTTCCGGGCCGGTTTGCTGGGGATCCCCAAAGGGCAGCGAGAAGCCGGACAGGCCATCGGCCTGAAAGAGTGGCAAATCAAATGTTACATCATTATTCCGGTCATGTTCCGCAATGTACTGCCTTCGCTCAGCAATAATTTTATCTCCTTGTTCAAAGATACCTCGCTTGCTGCCGCTATCGCGGTACCGGAACTGACTTTTTATGCGCGAAAAATAAATCTGGAAAGTTATCGGGTTATCGAAACCTGGCTGGTTACCAGCTTGTTATACATCGCGACCTGTTACCTGCTGGCAGCGCTGTTGCGCATGCTTGAGCAGCGGCTGGCACTGGTGCGTTAAGGAGAAGAGATGAACGATCCTTTTAGCTGGTGGTATCAGCTCTGGCAGGCAAGAACCACGCTGGCTCAGGGCTTTGCCATTACGTTATCCAGTTCGGTACTGGCGATTTTGTTAGGCACATTGCTCGGCGCAGTGGTGGGACTGTTGCTGAGCTATGGCCGCGGACCTGTGCGTTGGACGGTTCGATTTTATATTGATGTGATCCGCGGCACGCCGGTACTGGTGCTGGTGTTGTCCTGTTTTTATATCGCCCCGGCATTGGGTTGGCATATCGGGGCTTTTGAGGCCGGAGTCATGGCGCTGGCGATGTTTTGCAGTTCCCATGTGGCGGAAATTGTACGCGGCGCGCTACAGGCGGTACCAAGGGGACAGAGTGAAGCGGCGAAGGCGATTGGTCTGACGTTTTTTCAGGATCTCTGCTACGTCCAGTTGCCGCAGGCGCTACGCCAAATTCTGCCTACCTGGGTCAACTCCGCCGCGGAAATTGTCAAGGCTTCGACGCTGCTGTCCGTCATTGGCGTGGCTGATTTATTACTCAGTTCGCAACAGGTGATCGCCCGCACTTTTATGACGCTGCCATTTTATGCGTTCGCCGGGCTGTTGTTCTTCATCATTAACTTCTCGATTGAGCTTTTAGGCCATCATCTGGAAAAGAAAGTGAGATTGCCATGAATCAGACACCGAGCGTAGTGGCTGACGCGCCACTGTTGAAAATCAATAACCTGCACAAGCAATATGATCAGGTTGAAGTCCTTAAGGGGATCGATCTCACGCTGGCGCGCGGCGACGTCGTGACATTAATCGGCTCCAGTGGTTCGGGAAAAACGACGCTGCTGCGCTGCGTAAATTTATTGGAGGAATTTCAGCAGGGAGAAATTCTCCTTAACGATCAGCCTATCGGTTACCACCAGCAGCAAAACAGGCGGATACGTCATCCTGAAAAAGTGATCGCGCAGCATCGCGCCATGACGGGGATGGCGTTCCAGCAGTTCAATCTATTCCCGCATTTAACGGCGCTACAGAATGTGACGCTGGGACTGCTGAAAGTGAAAAAAATACCGAAAGATGAAGCGGTTGCTAACGCGGAGCGTTGGCTGGAACGCGTCGGTCTACTGGCGCGCCGCGATCACTATCCTGGTCAATTGTCCGGTGGCCAGCAGCAGCGAGTGGCGATTGCCCGCGCTATCGCCATGAATCCCAGTCTGATGCTGTTTGACGAAGTCACCTCTGCGCTGGATCCCGAATTGGTCGGAGAGGTGCTGGCGGTGATCAAAAGTCTGGCGGAAGACGGGATGACCATGTTGTTGGTCACGCATGAAATGCGCTTTGCCTACGAAGTCTCTGACCGGATTGTTTTCATGAATCAGGGACGCATCGAAGAGGAAGGGCCCCCTAAGCAATTATTTCATCAGCCCGTGTCGCCACGTTTGGCTGAGTTTATTAAACATTCCCATTTTTAACCGACGATAAATCACAACCACAGGAGTGATGATATGAGTATTACCCGTTACGGTGCTGGTGAACGCGGTGCAGGCGGTCAGCCATTACCTTTTGCGCGCGCGGTAGGGGCGGATGGCTGGCTCTATGTGTCCGGTCAGGTGGCGATGGAGAAGGGAGAGATCGTTGATGGCGGCATTATTGCCCAAACCCATAAAGCCATGCAGAACGTAATCGCCATCCTTGAGGAAGCGGGCTATGGCCTGGAACATGTTGTCAGGATAGGCGTATGGCTGGACGATCCCCGAGACTTCTGGAGTTTTAATAAAGTTTTTGCGGAGTATTTCTCTGCTCATGCCCCTGCGCGCGCCTGCGTGCAATCCAGCATGATGGTGGATTGCAAAGTGGAAATTGACTGTATTGCTTATAAGTCAGTATAACTGTCTGAAAGATAAGTAGTACCTGAGGGGGAAGTCATGACGGTTCCGGATGTAAAGCGGCGCGCGCGCGGGCTTGATCGTGCGTTCGAAATACTCGAATACCTGAAAATACAGCGACAACCGTTGCGTCCGCATGATATTGCCAAGGGGATTAATGCCCCGAAATCAACGGTGTATGAGTTGATCGCGCTGCTGCAAGAACGGCGAATTCTTGAGCCGGTTGGTCATGACGGTCTGGTGTATCTGGGAAGGGAACTCTATTTTCTGGGTCAGGCGCACCTTAACCATTTTGATTTTACCCGCGAAGCCGATCGTTTTCTGGAACAGATCGTCGAACGTACCCATGAAACCGCACAGATGTGTCTGCTTAACGGGCGAAAATATAACGTTGCGCTGATGCGTGAGGGCGAGCGCGCTTTCCGTATTTCTTCCGGCGTGGGGGAGGACATCCCGATCCCCTGGACGGCTTCCGGGCGATTGTTGCTGGGGCATATGAGCGATGAAGAGATCCTCGACTTTGTTCCAGCAGATGATTTCACGTTACCGAATGGCACAAGATTGTCGCCAGATCGATTTTTACATGAGATCCGTCAGTCGCATCAGGAAGGTTTTTTCTCTTTCGATAGCATAGCGGATACCTATACTCACTGTTTTGCTGCCGGTGTTTACAATATTCAACATCAGTGTATCGCCACGTTTTGTATCGTGGCGCCACGTGGTGATGCTTATGTTAACCATGATCATTACCGTAGCGTGCTGATGGAGTGCGCGCGGGCGATGGAGCAACGGTTGGCCGGAAAACAAAGCAGATAAACCTGGAGTACATGATATGTCTTACTCTGATAAAGGCAGCGCCCGCTTAGGCGACAGCCTTCTGAAACAGGTCAGCCTGCCTGCGCTGGTGCTGCATCAGCAGGCGCTGAATCATAATCTGCGTTGGATGCAGGACTATGCCAATGCGCATCGCGCGCAGCTGGCGCCGCACGGAAAAACGACCATGACGCCTGCGCTTTTTCGGCGTCAGCTAGAGCAGGGCGCATGGGGAATGACTCTGGCGACAGCAGTGCAAAGCTCCGTGGCCTATGAGCACGGCGTGCGGCGAGTTTTGATGGCGAACCAGCTGGTTGGCGAGCCCAATATGGCAATTATCGCCGGTTTGCTGAGGCAGGGCGGGCTGGAGTTCCACTGTCTGGTGGAAAATCCGGATAACGTGCGGGCGCTGGGAGATTACTTTGGCGCTCAGGGGCTACAGTTGAACGTGATGCTGGAAATCGGCGTACCTCATGGTCGCTGCGGCTGCCGCACCGATCGGCAGATTAACGCCGTGTTGGCCGCTATCGACGCTTCACCCGCGCTGGTGTTGACGGGAATTGAAGGCTATGAAGGGGTGATTCACGGCGAGCAGCCGGAAGGCGCGATCCAGGCCTTTGCCGCTTATCTGGTGGAAACCGCCGTGTCGCTACAGGGGCAGGGGAAATTTGGCATCCGTCGTCCTTATATCACCGCGTCGGGTTCTGCCTGGTACGATCTGATCGCGGGCGAATTTGCGCGGCTACAGGCGGATTCGTTGTTTACTCCCTTGCTGCGACCGGGGTGTTATCTGGTTCACGATCATGGATTATATAAAGTGGCGCAGGCTGGCGTGTTGCATCGTCATCCGGAGATGGATGGCGCGCTGCTGCCGGCGATGGAGGTATGGGCCCATGTGCAATCCCTGCCGGAGTCAGGATGCGCCATTATCGCATTTGGCAAACGGGACATCGCCTTTGACGCCGGATATCCTGAACCGCTGCGTCATTATCCCTTGGGCGAACGTGATCCTGTTGTCTTTGGACAGGACTACCACATCACGGCAATGATGGATCAGCACGCCTTTTTGCAGATACCGGCGGAACATGGTCTTCGCGTGGGCGATATCATTGCGTTTGGCGCCTCTCATCCGTGTCTGACGTTTGATAAATGGCGTCAGGTCTGTTTGGTCGATGACGATCTGAACGTGGTTGAAATAATGCCGACATTCTTCTGACGCCAGCCCGGCAGCGTCTCTGTACCGAATCTCCCCTTCATTTTTGTTACCGGGCCCCTTGCGGGCCCTGTCCCGCTGGGACGCGGCCTTCCGGCGTTGGCCCCGGCGGCAGGCAGGATAGCCATTTGCAATAGCGTTTATCGGTAGATTTTGTGGATTAATCCCTTGAATCGCGTTGTCTGATGCTATTATTAGTCGCTTCTGCGTATGTCGCTCCCGATGACTTTTTTCTGATTCATGGGCAAGGACTTTTCATGGCCTATTTTGATCCGACGTTGTTAATTTTACTGGTGCTGGCCGGGCTGGGCATTATCAGCCATAACATGACGGTTACGTTGGCAATCCTTATTTTATTGATGGTGCGTATTACACCGCTGAATAACTATTTCCCGTGGGTGGAAAAATATGGCCTGAGCATTGGCATCGTTATTCTCACCGTCGGCGTCATGGCGCCGATCGCCAGCGGAAAGATCACCGCCGGTGAAGTGATACACTCGTTTTTGCACTGGAAATCGCTGCTGGCAATTTTGATTGGCGTCGTCGTGTCGTGGCTGGGCGGGCGCGGCGTTTCCCTGATGAGTAACCAGCCTTCCGTAGTGGCGGGACTGTTGGTCGGCACCGTGATGGGCGTTGCCCTGTTTCGCGGCATTCCTGTCGGGCCGCTAATTGCCGCAGGCCTGCTGTCTCTGCTGATTGGCAAAACCTGATCTCTCCTATGTCTGCCAGATTCCCTGACTTTTTAAACAGCCTGTCTCAGCAAATCCGCTATGGCGTTCGCCGTTTGCTGGTGTTGAGCGGTGAATCTGACTGGAGTGAAACTCAGGCGCGGTTGCTGATGGATCTCGCCGGGGAAAGCGGGTTATGGATCAGCGATCGTGCGCCGGATGGCGTGACGTCGTTAGCCGCCGGTAAAATCCGGACACGGCTAGGGCATGAGTTCGGTCATGCGGTGTTTGATGCCCGGCGCGGGTTGGATGTTGAAGCGCTGGCGATGCTGTCCGGAACACTCCGGGCCGGAAGCTGGCTGTTGTTGTTAGTTCCGCCGTGGCAGGACTGGCACCGTTTGCCGGATGATGACAGCCTGCGCTGGAGTGAACAACCCCGGCCGATAGCCACGCCGCGTTTCATTCGGCATTTCCAACGCCAACTGCTTGCGGATGATGACGTCACGATCTGGCAGCAAGGGCAAACGCTGGCGATCAAACCGCTGTCCCATCGCCCGGAATGGCAGCCCGCCAGCGGAGAACCCACGCCTCGGCAACAACCTATTCTGGCTCAGTTGCTCGCGGCTCCGCAGGGCGTTTATGTGATTACCGCGCCACGCGGACGGGGCAAATCGACGTTGGCCGGCATGTTGACGCAGCGCTGGGACGGGCCATGCTGGATAACGGCGCCATCCCGTTCGGCAACCGATGTACTACAGCATTATGCCCGCAGTGATGTGCGGTTCTGGGCCCCGGATGCGCTACTGGAGTATTGTCGTCTCAATCCGCTGCCGCAAATTGATTGGCTGCTGATAGATGAAGCCGCCGCGATCCCATCCCCTGTTCTGAGCGCGCTGCTCAAATATTTTCCCCGAATTCTGATGACGACGACCGTACAGGGATATGAAGGTACGGGACGCGGGTTTCTGCTGAAATTCTGTGCAACGCTGCCGCAGTGGCAGGCCTTTACGCTGGATGAACCTTTGCGCTGGGCCAATCACGATCCGCTGGAGCGCGTGCTGGATAATGCGTTGCTGTTCGCCGATCCCCGGCCCAATACACCAGGGCAATCAAACAGCGTAAATGGCGAATCGCTTTCATCACCATCCTGCGACATCAGGGAAGAACATCCCGATGACTGGCTGCGTCAGCCGTTGCGTATGCGGCAGTGCTACGCGCTATTGTGCAGCGCACATTACCGTACTTCGCCGCTTGACCTGCGTCGCCTGCTGGATGCGCCCGGTATGCATGTTTACAGCGCCAGCGCAATGGGTGAGGTTAGCGGCGTGCTGTGGATGGTGGATGAAGGGGGATTATCCGCTGAACTGGCGCATGCCGTATGGGCCGGGGTGCGTCGTCCGCGGGGCAATCTGGTGGCTCAGTCATTAGCGGCGCATGGCGGGCAATGGACTGCGCCGACGCTCCGCTCCCGACGTATCAGCCGTATTGCCATCGCTGCCGATTACCGGCGGCAGGGCTTCGGACAAGCCCTGATTGAGCATGGCAAACGGGCGGCACGCTCACAGGGCGTGGATTATCTATCGGTGAGTTTTGGCTATCAGCCGGATCTATGGGCGTTCTGGCAATCCTGCGGTTTTCAACTGGCGCGTATCGGCAGCCATCTTGAAGCCAGCAGCGGCTGTTACAGCGCGATGGCGCTATTGCCGCTGAATGCCAGCGGTCGGCAACTGGCGGATCGGTGCGCTCATCAACTGGCGCGGGATTGGTACTGGCTGCGCCGCATTATCCCGCTTGATTTACCGCTGCCGCTGAATAAGAGCACCGGGTTGGATGAAGAGGACTGGCGTACGCTGGCGGGGTTCGCTTTTTCCCATCGGCCAATGGAAGCCAGCTTTGCCGCGTTGTCCCGACTGATCGCCAATATCGCCTTCCCTCCGCCTGCGTTGCATTTGCTGAGTGAAAACCCGCTGGATATCGAACAAATGGTCAAAACGCTTGCTCTGCCGGGGAAAAAAGCGTTGCTGCAACGATGGCGTGAAGAAACCGCAGCAGCGCTGCGCGATAACGATTCGGCCGCCTGCCGGCATTGGCAACACTGGGTGTCAAATGGCGGTGAGACTGATGATGGCGCTGTTCTTCCCTGAAAAGGCCATCAACCGTACAGATTATTCCAGCCGGGGGACAAAGGCCGGGGCACCGCGCAGCAGTTCCCAGAGATTTTCCTGTAAAGGCACCTTCTGCTTTGCTATCAGTGATGGATATTGCCGGTAAAATTCGTCTTCTTTGGCGGAGAATTCCGGGTTTTCCCGCAGCCACTGTGCGTGCAGTTCGGCGGTGCGTTCCCTCGTCAACTGCTTGTTGGGCGCAGCAGCTTTATGTTGCTCAAACCAGCGGTGGCGCTTGTTCGGCGTCGCCCGTTCTTCATACGTCCAGCCCGCCTCAATTTGCAGAATTTGCACCAGCGCAAAGCCAAGATATATCTTGATCTCTCGCCAGCTATTCGCATCGGAAGGAACCGGTGGCGGGGACAGTATGGTAAGCAAGGTGGTGATGTTTTGTTCCAGTCCTTGCCCGCTATCGGCTTTTTCTGCCCACGCCGCCGCCTGCTGGTGTAACAACGCCCATTCGCTTTCCGCAACCGCTTCACCGGCAAACTGGCGCTCGGCGAGGCGCAACCACTGCTGGCGCAGGCCGTCTGGCGCGCTGTCCGTCAGCCAGTCTGACCAGCGATTTTCCTTATCGCCCAACCAGAGATGTATCCATTGCAGCGCGACGCCGCCCACCGCCTTACCGGGCTTGAGGGCGTCAAAGAGCGCATCAACCTGCTGTGCGGTTGTGCAGGAGAGGTTCTCCAGTAGGAAAGCGAGGGAAGCAGGGAGCCCGGTTATGCGCTCAAAGATCTCGATATGAGCGCTGTGGACTAAAACCGTGGAGATCGTCCCTTTATTTTCATGCCAGTAGGGGGAGAACGAGATGTCGATATCGCCGTCTACCGCATGTTGCCGCAGACGCTGATGTAAGAAAGCGTGCAGAGAGGCATCGCCATAAAACGCCCCCCATGTCACAGAATCGTCAACCAATGGCTGCGCGGTCTGCTGAACGTTAATCTGATGCGATTCCAGCCAGCCGCGCAGCTGCGCCGGCGTTTTCACGCCGACCTGGCGGGAGACTTCCTTACCTTCTTTGAACAGCAGTAAGGTAGGAATACCGCGAACGCCAAAGCGCTGCATGAATGCGGGATATTGTTCGACATCCAGCTTGGCGACGATCAGATCGTCTGGCGTGTTGTCAGCGAGCGTTTCCAGCAGCGGCGCCAGCGTTTTGCATGGCTGGCACCAGGGGGCCCACAGATCGAGCAATATCGGTTTGGCGCTATTATTGAGTAAGTCATCCAGCGAAGCGTCGCTGGCGGTGATAATGGTGTCAGACATGACATCTCCATTCGGGAAAATGAGTGTGGAAAATCACAGGATGTGGGAAGTTCGCTAACATGGCGCTGTGGGCATTCATTGCGATCCGCCTACGGTCATCTTGTCGATACGCAGCGTTGGCTGACCGACGGTAACGGGTAATGTCTGGCCTTCCTTACTGCACACGATATTTCCCTCATCCAATGCCAGATTGTTACCGACCATTGAGACATGCAGCAGCGCCTCCGGGCCGTGACCGATTAGCGTGGCGCCTTTGATGGGGCGGGTGATGCGACCGTTTTCGATCAGGTAGGCTTCCGTGGTGGAAAAAACGTATTTTCCGCTGCTGATATCGACCTGTCCGCCGCCAAAACTGGCGGCATAAATCCCGTTCTTCACCGAGGCGACAATTTCTTCGGCGGGGTAATCCCCTGCCAGCATGTAGGTATTGGTCATGCGCGGCAGGGGGAGCGAGGCGTAGGACGCCCGGCGGGCGTTGCCTGTCCGTGCGGTATTCATCAGTCTGGCATTCAGGCTGTCTTGCAGATAGCCGCGCAGAATACCGTCTTCAATTAGCGTGGTGCATTGTGACGGCGAGCCTTCATCATCCACATGCAGCGATCCTCTCTGTGTAGCAAGCGTACCGTCATCAACTACGCTGATACCGCGGGCGGCGACGCGTTCACCAAGCAGATTGGAAAATGCCGAACTGCCTTTACGGTTGAAATCACCCTCCAGCCCGTGTCCGATGGCTTCATGCAGCAGAATGCCGGGGGAGCCGGCGCCCAGCACTACGCTGTAGATACCGGCAGGCGCCGGGTCGGCGTCCAGATTATTCAGCGCCTGATCGACGGCCTTGTTCACCCACCGGGTCACGGTCTCGCTATCAAAGAAGCGGTAATCAAGGCGTCTTCCGCCGCCGCTTGAACCGGTTTCGCGACGGCCCTGTTGCTCCACCACGACACCGATCGTCAGATTAACCAGCGGGCGGACATCGGTAGCCAGTTTACCGTCGTGCCGTGCGATCAGAATGGTTTCATGCGACGCGCTGAGATAGGCCGTCACCTTTGTGACGCGCGGATCGCGGGCTTTAGCCTGACGATCGATGGATGCCAGCAGGCTGCATTTCTGCTGTTCGGTGAGGGACGTCAGCGGATTATCCTGCGGGTAAAGTGACGTATTCGCCGGCGGCAGCGATGAGGTCCGCGGGATGCTGGCGTGTTGCCCCTGCCGGATAATTTCCCTGACCGTCCCGGCCGCATTCAGCAAGGCGCTGGAGGATATATCATTCGTATAAGAGAACGCGGTTTTTTCCCCGCTGACGGCCCGGACGCCGACACCCTGATTCCGGCTGAAACCGGTTGGGCGCACGATGCCGTTTTCCAACTGCCAGCCTTCCTGCTGGCGGCGTTGAAAATAGAGATCGGCATAGTCCACCTGACGCTGCATGATATGGTTCAGTGCATGATTAAGCGTCGTTGTCTCCAGGGCAAACTCGGTCAGCGCGGGGGAAAGTGAAGCATCCGTAGTGGGCGTTACCATTCTTGATTATCCTGTTTCGGTTTGGGGGTTACTGACCGGCAATCTGCATCTCTTCAATCAGTATGGAACCACACGTCAGATGACCCTGTGTGTGGGCCTCGGCGCCATGTGCAACACACTGTTGCAGCATGGTTTTCAGATTGCCGGCAATCGTTATCTCTTCAACCGGGTATTGAATTTCTCCGTTTTCCACCCAAAAACCGGACACGCCCTGGGAGTAATCACCGGTCATCGGGTTCAGGCCTTGTCCCAGTAGCGTGGTGACCAGCAGTCCGTTATGCATTTTGCGCAGCATGGCGGGCAGATTATCGCCGGGTTGGCTCAGACGGCTGGTGACGGTGAGGTTATAGGCGCCGCCTGCATTACCGGTTGTCGCCATTCCCAGACGGCGTGCGCTGTAGCTGGACAGGAAATAGCCTTGGGCCAGACCGTCGTGAATGATGTGGCGTGTTGAGGCCGCCACGCCTTCCGTATCAAAACAGGCGCTGGCGAGCCCCCCGGGAATAAATGGATCTTCATGCAGGCTCAGGTGATCGGCTGCGATCGTCTCTCCCAGACATAAGCCTAAAAATGAGGTGGAGCGATACAACGCGGAGCCGCTCAGCGCATTGACCAGGTGATTAATCAGACTGTGCGCGACGGGGGCCTCAAATAATACCGGGCAGCGGCGGGTGGACAGCTTTTGTGCGCCCAACTGCGCCAGCGCGCGCTGAGCGGCGGTCCTGCCTGTAATTTCAGGGGGATTCAACTGGGCAGGACTGCGGCGGGTAATCCCCCAGTAGCCTTGTTGTCGCTGCCGATCGTTGCGGGCCAGCGACTGGTTCCACAATGAATGGAAGGATGATGGATAGCCTGCGCAGAACCCGGCGGAGTTAGCCAGAATAAATTCACTCTGCTGGGAGGAAATCTCGGTGCTTTCGCTGTAACAGCGGCCCGGTTGCGTGTCATTGGCCGCTTTTTCTGCCCGTAGCGCCAGCGCCAGCGCCTGTTCTACCGTCAGCGTTTCCGGTTCATACAGTTCAAGATCGCGGATGTCGGTTGCAAGATGTCGCTGGTCTGGCAACCCGCTGTATGGATCTTCATCGCCATATTTTGCCAGCAGGCAGGCGGATTCTACGGCTTCCTGTAGCGCATCCTGGGTGAACAGGGTCGAGGAGATGGTTCCCGAACGCTGACCGAAGTAGACCGTAACCGACAGAAACTGGCTGTGGCTCTGGGTAAGCGTATCAATATCACCGTTTCTGACCCTGATGTTGCGTCGGTTTCTCTGTGAGACATTAACGGAACTCTGGCTGGCACCTCTTGCGGCAGCCAGCGACAGTACCTGTTCTGCGATAAGCGAGAGGGATTCAGGCTGCGGCGCATCGACTGCGGGCGTTTCATGAAGAGAAAGCATCATTCGGTATCCGTGAGACTGGGGGAGTTACTGAATATGTGCAATCTGGCGGAGAAAGTGTCACCACCGGATGGCTTTTTCTTCGCGGATCAGGCGAGGGGAAACACCAGTCGCTAAAATGAGTAAGCCCTCACGGAGGGCTTGGCGATGTGGTAAAAAATCTCAGGGGTTTTTTACCGGCTGCAACACAAAATCAATTTTGCTCAGGCCACGCTGTTGGGCGCTGGTCATCACGTAGGCCACCCGTCCATATTCCACTGCCTGATCGGCGAACAGACGAATATTGGGGCGAATTTCCTCCGCGGCGGCGGTATCAAGCCGGGCGGCCAGTTGGGTGTCGTCCACGGCTTCTTTATTCCAGTTGATTTGCCCGGTTGCGGTAATCGAAATATCCACTGCCTGCGGATCTTTCTTGATTTTCTCAACGTTGGCCCGCGGTAGGTCCACTTTGACGGCGTGATTGATGACCGGCAGGGTAATCATGAACACAATCAGCAGCACCAGCATGACATCAATGAACGGCGTCATATTGATATCGTTGAGCAGCGCGTCGTCCTGGCTTTCAAATGGGGATGACATACTCATCGTAATTTTCCTCGTCAGGCGGAACGTTCAACCGGGACGGCATGGGCCTGACCATCCAGCGTGTGAAGGTCCGTGTTTGTCGGATCGACGCGGGCGCCGGTAAGCAAATAGGCATGGAGGTCGTGGGCAAACCGATTCATGGCGTGCAGCACCACGCGGTTACGGCGATTGATGGCGTTGAAGCCCAATACGGCCGGGATCGCGACAAACAGGCCGAAGGCCGTCATGATCAGCGCTTCTCCGACCGGGCCGGCAACCTGCGCCAGATCGGGCTGACCTATGGAACTGATGGTTTGCAACGCATGGAAGATCCCCCATACCGTCCCCAGCAGACCGATAAACGGCGCCGTACTGCCAATGGACGCCAGCGTACCCAATCCTGACTGCAATCTTCCGGCGTTGGTATCCAGCGTATTGCTCAATCCCCGAACCAGCCAGTCACTGAGATCGACATGGCCGCCCAGCGTCGAAGAGAACTTGTGTGGGTGCTTCAGCAATGCGTGCCCTTCGATAACAAGGTCGCGAAAAGGGTTAAAACCTGCCCGTCCAAACTGCCCGAGGCTTTCCTGTAGCGTTGACGATTGCCAGAACGCATGTCTGCTGTAATTCACACTTTTATTCAGCGCCAGTAGTTGCAGGGCTTTGATCAGTATGACGGTCCAGGAGAGCAGAGACATCCCCAGCAGAATAATGGCCACGGAATGGGTAACCACATCGCCCTGTTGCCAAAAATGATAAATATCCAACGTATTCATGTGTTACCTCTTTAAATAACCTTATTCAGATGCTTTCAGACGGGATTGCCGAACGGGCAAAATCGTCTGGGTTGTCGTTAACAGGGACTTTTCGTTAACGAGCCTGTGTTTATATTGGTTATCAACGCGATAGCTTGAAAGCTACTGGCTGAAGCGTCATCACGGTAATGGCCTGACCGTTTTCACGGTACGGGCTACAGCGTGTCTGCGCCACTGAGGCCATCGCAGCCTGATCCAGCGCTTCATATCCACTGCTGCGGGCAATTTCATGCCTCAACAAACGACCTTCCGGATTGATTACCAGCCGGACCAGAACTTCCCCTTCTTGTTGCAGGCGTCTGGCGCGGCGTGGATATTCCGGTTGCGGTACGGCACACCCCACCGATGCGACATTTTTTGGTAAGGCCCCTGGGTTGTTCTGCATCATGTCGCCTTTGCTGTTATTGGGGAGCGGTTCGGTTGCGGTCGTTGGCGTTTGAGACGCTGACGGGCTGGCGGTTCGTGCAACCGGCAGTGGTTGTTCCGTGATGGTTTTCGGCTGTACCGGCCGTGGTTTGACAACCGGTTTCGGCGGCGCTTTTTTTACTTCGCGTTTAACCGGCGGCGGCAGAGGTTCGGGCGGCGTTTCCTGTTTTTCCACGATAGGCTCAATCTCGCGTTCGCCCTGATCTGACGTCAGCACTGGCGGCTCAGGCGAGATTTCAGGTACGGGTTCGGGCTCCGGTTCTTCAACCATAGTTGCCTGAATGCTGACGCTTTCCGCAGGATTAACCAGATTGAGCGGCTTATATTCCGTTGTTCGGGTGACGATCAATGCCAATACCGCAGTATGTAGCAATACCACAGCCAGGAAACTGATAGCGGTTTTTCTGCCTTCTCTGTGCCGTGGCGTTTTCGCGCCGCTGTGTGCCGTGGGCTCACTGTATTGCCATGAAGGATGACTGGACCCGACGCGCTCTCTTAATAATGCCTGTTGCACGTATACCCCTGCTTTTGCTGCTTTGTCGGACAACCAATACTGATCTGTTTATCGAGAACGTTATGCCCTCTATGAGCTATGTGTATCGGGATACAAAAAGTGTCACCTCAGGACATGAATTTTTCTCTATCTCTGTCAGAGGCTGGCTGCCCGAATGTGTATCCAGTAGTCCGTGGTATGTACGATAGCGATTGGCATGGTCTGCGCCAGTGAGTCCAGCGTGTAGTTGATGTCGTCCAGCGGGAAGTTTCCGCTCACGCGTAAATCGGCGATAGCGGGGTCCAAACGAATTAATCCGGGCGTGTAGTCGCGCAGTGTACGGACGACGGAAGCCAGCGAACGGTCGTAAACTTCCAGACGACCTTGCAGCCAGGCCGTTTCCGCCTCCGGGAGGATGGCGGTGTTATAGAGCGTGGTATCATCAAACCAGACGCCGTGACCAGCCTGAACCCGGACGCTTTGGCCGAGCCGGTTGGTAATCTTGGCGATATTGTCTAAAACGCCGACATGTACGCCACCGTCCTCATAGCGCACGTTCACGCTGGCCTGCAATGCCACGATGTCGCCCATTTTGGTGGAAATCATGAAGGGGCGCTGAGCATCCTGCGCAATGTTGGCCATCACGCCGCCGCTGTGCAGTTCAATCTGGCGCACCGTCGTTTCCGGATGCATATTGATATTCACGGCGGTGCGGGCATTCAGGGTCAGTACGCTGCCGTCGTTCAAGGGAATGACTTGCCGCTGCGCGGTGGCTGTTTTCGCATCTGACAATATTGGCGACAGCGGATAGTGCTGATTTAACAACAGGCTGCTGAGCGAGATCACTGAAATCATGCCCAGCCCATATTGCAGCGCTTTCCGGCGACTGGATGGCGTCAGCAATACCTGCCGGATAGGATCGTGGGGCAACGACTGAATCAGAGGCTGAAATTGTCCCAGGGTTTGTTCAATACGCTGGCAGGCGCGTTCATGCAACACATTGGCTCGTCGCCAGTGCTGATAATCGTCATAGTCGGTCTGGGTGGCTTCACCTGAGCGTAACAGCACCATCCATTCAATCGCCTGTTCGGCAATCGGATCATTTATGTGTCGTCTGGCCATGATACTCATCGGTTAATTGTCGTGTTCCTGTGTCGCCAGATAGCAGTTAGCCAGTGCCTTGGCGATATATTTCCTGACCATGCTGACGGACACATCCAACCTTCCGGCGATGTCGGCATAAGTCAATCCGTCGAGCTGACTGTAGAGAAATGCCTGCCTTGCCTTGACCGATAACCCTGCCAGCGCCTGATCGATAGTGAGCAGCGCTTCCATCAGCAACTGCTGTTCTTCCGGAGACGGATGATGAAACTCAGGCTTATTCGCCAGTGCGGCGAGATAGGCTTTTTCCAGATCGCGTTTGCGCCAGTTTTCATACAGCACGCGTTTGGCGAGAGTGGTCAGCATGGCGCGCGGTTCTTGCACGCTGGCCAGGTCGGGCAGCGAAGCCAGTCTTAAGAACGCCTCTGAGGCGACATCTTCCGCTTCACAGCCATAGGCAATACGCCGGCGAAGCCTTTCCGTAAGCCAACGATAATCGCTGCGAAATATCAACGAAAGCAAATCAGGTTTTTTACCAGCCTCAGTGAACATGGGCATCCTCAATAGCGTGAACCATACCTAAAACTAATAATATTTGAGCCGGGATACCCCAGGGCCGCAAAACAGAAAAGGAACAATGCGTCCTGATTTCTTTTTTAAGGCAAAATGTCAATGTATCAAACGACGATTTTCTTATATGTTTATTTATAATTGTTATGTTACTAATAATTTTGTAAAAAATTATTCTTGGCGCTTTGCTATCGATCGGTGTATTGCGTGGTTTTTAATAGAAAACCGGTTATTCGCTTTTTCAGGCAGATAAAAAATAGGGTTGTGAAATCAACTCGATCGTTATTGAGAGAAAATTAATTCAGAAAAAAAATCTATTTCTGTTGTCACTTTTCTTTTGTCATCGCACAGAACATACGAAGACCAATAAAAATCTGATATGTCTTGGCGAGTGACGGGGGAAAAATGAAAAAAAGATCTAATGTGCATCGATTTCCAGGGATTAGCTTCAAGAAACGTATATTCTTCACCAGAATGTTAAAGATAAATTCCGCGCTGTTGCTTGGCGTGACGACCATCCCGATGGCTGCCTATGCCGCAGGAGAAAATGACGCCATTGTGTTTGCTATTCCTGCCGGCGATTTGCAAAAAGGGCTGCTGGCGATTGCCAGTCAAAGTAAACAGACTATCTCCTTTAACCCCGCTCTGGTGGCGAACTATCAGAGCGCGGCGTTGAATGGCCGCTACACGACTCGTCAGGCCATTTTGCGTTTGTTACAAGGCACGCCATTATTATTGACCACCACGGACAATGGCACGCTGACGATTGTTTCTTCGCGCGCCAATGATGCTGAAGCGGCAAAAACGGCTGAAAAAACGTTGCCGAAGATCACGGTCAGCGCGGCGGCAGAAGAAGAGGTGTTAAATCCGGGTAATTCCTCATCCGCTCTGCGCACCGATACGCCCTTACAGCAGACGGCGCAGTCCGTACAGGTAATTAGCGGCAAACTGCTTAACCAGCGTCAGGCCACATCGCTGGAAGATGCGTTAAAAAATTCGGGTAGCGTGATTACCATACGCTCGAACCGTGGTTCATCGACCTACTGGTTACGGGGATATAACGTTACCTCCGGGTTGACGGACGGGGTGTCCGGCTCCAGCAACGTGGGGGTAGGGCAGGGAACCGCCATTGAAGGTATTGAACGTATTGAAGTGCTGAAGGGGCCGCAGTCGGTGCTGTCGGGCAGTAGCTCGCCTGCCGGGACGATTAATCTGGTGCGTAAAAAACCGGTTACCGAGCCATTGCACGAGATCAAAGTGGAAGCCGCGCGTTATGGCGAATTCAAAACGGCGATTGATCTGGGCGGCGCGCTTACCGATGACAAACAGCTGAGCTACCGCCTCAATGCCTCGACCATGAAATCAAGCCAGACTTTCCCTGACTTTAACGGTAGTCACAGCGATTATCTGGCGCCGGTGCTGGGCTGGACCGGGGATTCCACCCGTGTTCAGATCGGTGCTGAAGTCAATCAAACCCGCGTTTCCGGACCCGCGGGAACCACCTACATCAACGGACAAGTGCAGAAATTGCCGCAATATCGTCTGGGTGACAAAGACGACCATTTCAAGATGAAAACCACTAACGCCTGGTATGAGCTGGAGCAAGATCTGGCTTATGACTGGACGTTTAACAGCAAAGCCATGTTCCAGAGCACCTATGGCCAGGTGAAAATGAATGAAACGCTGGCTATTGCCGCCAATGGCGACAAAGTCAGCCACCCGCTTTCCAATAAATACACCAACCAGACCTGGAGCCTGCAAAACGATGTCCGCGGAAAAATAGAAACCGGTCCGCTAACGCATACGCTGCTGCTCGGCCATGACTATAAATACGAGCGCTATGCAACCTACGACAGTAACTTTGTGCTGCTGAACAACGGTAACGTCTATGATCCCGGTTCGCTCGTCTATCCGGGAATTGGTGAACCGGACTACCGTTCTTATACCAGTAAACTCATTCAGAATGGTTTCCTGTTGCAGGATCAGATTGATATCTGGGATCGGCTGCATATTCAACTTTCCCTTAAGCATTCCAGTTGGAATAACGCTTATCTGACCGGGACGACGCCTTCCAACTATACCACCAGCAAATGGATACCCAATTACGGGGTCAGCTTTGATATTACGCCGGATGTCACGGTGTACGCCAACTACCTCAACAGCTTTAACGGTAACCCGCAGGTGAACATCGAGACTGGGGAAACCTTCGCTCCCACCACCGGTAAATCGAAAGAGCTCGGTCTGAAAGTGAACCTGCTGGAGGACAATCTGACATTGACCACCGCGCTGTTCGATATCCGCCAGCAAAACGTGGTCGTCTGGAGTAATGGCCGGGCGATTGGCACCGAAGGACGGGAATCAAAAGGCTGGGATATTGATCTGAACGGTACTCTGTTGCCTGGCTGGGAACTGTCGGCCAGCTACACCTATTCGAAGAAAGAGGATCCGGAAAGCATCAGTTCGCAAGATATTCCGCGTCACTCCGCCAATCTGTGGACCTCGTATGAGATTCAGAGCGGTCTGTTGCAGGGCGCCGGTGCGTCTGTCGGTGTCCGCGGCACGTCGAAAACCACCAAAAACGGTTACAGCACCAATTACTTCACCATTGGCAGTCAAGCGCAGACCGACGTGGCGGTATTTTATCGCCAGCCTGACTGGTCGGTGCAACTCGGGGTGGATAACGTCTTCGATCGCGACATCTACTATTCAACCGCTACCCCGCTTTATCTGGGCGTACAGGAAGGACGGACGTGGCGTTTGACCGGCACCTATTCGTTTTAACCACGCGCCGTTGACGGTGTGTGCCGGTATAAACGGAGCGCGCGCTACCAGAGAGGTAACCTGCGGGTTACCTCTCGCGATGTCTGCGTAGAACCGTAGTGCTGACGACGCTAATTTTTTGATTATCCTGTTTATTTTGGGTGATATTTTGCAATCTATCAGAAGTTTTCAGCGATTTGCCCATACTGGTCATTACGTCCTGTTTGTCGATCAACACAGGTGCAGGGCGTCATGAGCATGCGCGACGAAGGACGCATGAAACCGGGTTTTCTCCAGATTTTGCTGCCGTACTGGAAATCTGAAGAAAAGTATCTGGCGCTGGTCATTCTTGCGGTGATTATCGGCATTAGCATGTTCGGCGCATACATTGCCGTGGAGGGTAATCGTATCGCCGGCCAATTCACCGATGCGCTGATCGCGCTGGATTGGCAAAAGATAAAACCCTTGTTTGTGACCAGTTTCTTCCTCGGGCTATTAGCGACGCTTCTACCGGAGACCGGAGCGCTGTTTAATCATTATTTAACGCTGCGCTGGCGAACGTGGGTCACGTTGCGTTATATCCAGCGTTGGACCGGCTCACAGGCCTATTATCAGTTGGAACGAGACGGAATACTGACCAATACCGATCAGCGTATTGCCGAAGATGCCAGCATGCTGGTGAGTTCATCGCTGAATTTTTTTATCAGCCTGGCGTCGGTTTTTGTCCGGACGGTGACCTATACCGGGCTGCTGTGGTCGGTGTCGGGAACCCTGCATTTCAGCGCATTGACACGCTTCTGGGCTATTCCAGATTTTATGTCCGACTGGGCTATTCCGGGCTATATGGTGTATGCCGCGTTTATCTGTGCATTCCTGCAAATTTACATTTCTCATTATCTGGGGCACACGCTGATCGGTCTTAATATGCAGAAACAGAATGCGGAAGGGGACTTTCGTTTTCTGGGGATGCAGATTCGGGAAAACGCGGAACAGATTGCGTTTTATCAGGGCGGTAAGCGGGAAGGCATTCGCCTGATACAGCGCTTTTTCAACCTGCGAGCCAATGCGCTGGCTGTTATTCAGCGCAATTTTAAGGTGTCGATAGGTCAGGATCTGTTCACGCATTTGGTTTCTCCACTCCCCACGCTGTTGGCGTTGCCGCAGTTGCTGAATGGTGAAATCACTTTCGGCGATTTGACACGCATCCAGTTGGCTTATGCTTCCCTGCGCAGCACGTTGAGTTATTTTATGCAGGCATATCAGGAATTTACTAAATGGCTGGCGTTGACAAAACGGCTGAGCGAACTGGAGTCGGCGCTGGGCGATGCGGAACATACCACGTCGGCGATCCTGCTTAAGTCCCGGAATGCGCCGGCGTTTGCCTGCCAGGATCTACGGCTTGAGACGCCGGACGGCAGGGTATTGACCACCGTCGAGAATTGGCGGGTTTTGCCGGGAGAGCGCTGGATGATTGGCGGCGCGTCGGGCGTCGGGAAAAGTACGTTACTACGTGCCTGCGCCGGGTTGTGGAACTACGGCGAGGGTGTGGTGACGCGCCCGCTGCATGCCGCGAGCCTGTTTTTACCCCAGAAAAGCTATATTCCGTCCGGTACGCTGAAGGCCGCGCTTTGCTACCCCAATGAGGAAATGGATTTTACCGATGAACAATGCCAGCAGGTACTGGCGTTGAGCTGTCTGCCGCAGGTCGTTGACCTGCTTGGCGTCAGCGATCGTTGGCAGCAGCGGTTGTCCGGCGGTGAGCAGCAGCGGCTGGCGATTGCCAGAGCCTTACTGCATCAGCCTGATTTCATCTTTCTGGATGAGGCCACCAGCGCCCTCGATTCTGAAACCGAACAGCGTATTTATCAGGCATTAATCACCCATTTGCCGAACTGCGCCATCGTCAGCGTGGCGCATCGTGAGGCGCTGGCCGTTTTCCATACCCATCATCTTCATCTGACGCCGTTGAACGAAAATGACAAACATCATGAAATGGAGCCCCAGGCTGACGATGAAACGTCAAGGCAGCAACGTACTGATATTGATCTTGGGGAGCATGGTCTTGCCTGGCGTGGCGAGTGACGCTGCCGAGTTGAGCCGTGAAGATTACCAACGCGCCATGGGGCAGGGAGAAGATTACCGGGCGCTGATCCATCATTATCCGGGGCGGATCGTGTGGCAGCCGGACAGTCAGACCTTTGTTTACCGGCGCTCGGTGGTTGCCATGGCCAGTCAATCTGGCGGCCATGAATTCATGCGGGTGGACGCGGCCAGTCTGCAACAGCAGCCCGCGTTCGATCATGATCGCCTGGCGCTGGCGTTAAATCCGTTGCTCGGCAAACCGGTGACGGTCACGACGCTTCCTTTTGAGCAGTTTGATTACCATGAGCAGGAGAATCTGCTGTTTATTCCACAGGGCCAGCGGCTGATCGGTTGTGATATTGAAAACTATCATTGCCGAGTGTTAACCGATCTGTCCGCCCCTTTCGCTGGAAATGCGAGGGAAAATCGCCATCAGGGAAAGGCGTCGCCGGATGGAAAATGGGATGCGGTGATTGAAAACCATAATCTGATTCTGATCGACCAACAACATGGCGAGCGGATAGCGATAACTCAGGATGGTACGCCGGAAAAAGGATACGCGCCGGCTAGTCTGCGCTGGTCGCCGGATAGTACGAAACTGGTGTTGTACCGTACCCAGTGGGCGGAGAAACGACAGGTTCACTACATTGAGTCTTCACCCGCCGATCGGCTACAGCCGAAACACCGTCAGATTTCCTACCCCAAACCCGGTGATGCGTTGGATATTCCGCAGCCGGTGCTGGTGGATGTCGCTTCGCGCCGCGTTATCCCGGTTGAATCGGCACTGTTCCCGAATCCGTTTATGCTTACGCATCCCGTATGGCGCAAAGATGGCCGCGCATTCACGTTTGAGTATAACCAGCGGGGTCATCAGGTCTATCGCGTGATAGAAGTGGATGCGACAACGGGCGCTGCCTGTCAGCTCATTAACGAGACGTCGGAAACCTTTATCGATTACGCGGAGCTAACCGGGGTGGCAACCGGAAGCGGTAAGCGCTATCGGTATGATCTGGACGACGGCAAAACCATCGTTTGGGCGTCAGAGCGCAGCGGGTGGCAGCATCTTTATCTGTACGATGGCGTGACGGGAACGGTGAAAAATCCGATTACGCAAGGGGAATGGGTGGTCAGGGCCGTTAACTGGGTCGATGAAAAAAACCGGGTTATCTACTTCAGCGCATCGGGTATCACCAAAGGTGAAGATCCATACTATATGCATGGCTACAAAATCGGCTTTGACGGCAGCGGTCTGACGCTGTTAACCCCCGAGAAAGCCAATCACACGCTGAGCTTCTCGCCCAACGGTAACTATTATGTCGATACCTACTCCCGTTACGATCTGCCGCCGATAACCACGCTCTATCGCACGGCGGATAATCAGAAGCTGATGCAGGTTAATTCTACGGATATCAGGCGGTTACAGGAAGCTGGCTGGCGTCCTCCGGTTCCGTTCACGGCGCGGGGAAGAGAGGGGAAAACCGAGGTTTGGGGATTGATCTACCCTCCGCGCACAATTAAAGAGGGACGTAAATATCCGGTTGTTGAAAAAATCTATGCGGGGCCGCACGGTTCTTTTGTGCCGAAAGATTTTTCATTTTGGCCGGAGCCGTTGACCGAACTGGGGTTCGCGGTAGCAAAAATTGATGGTATGGGCACCAATAATCGCTCCCGCGCTTTTCATGATGTCGCCTGGCGCAATCTGAAAGACGCGGGCTTTGCCGATCGTATCCTGTGGCACCAGGCGGTCGCGCGGGCGTATCCCTGGTACGATGTTTCCTCCGGGATCGGGATTACCGGCGTATCCGCGGGCGGGCAGAGCGCCATGGCCGCGCTGTTATTCCATCCCGAATTTTACAAGGTTGCAGTGGCGGATTCCGGCAGTCACGACAACCGCATGGATAAAATCGGGTGGAACGAGCAGTGGATGGGCTGGCCGGTCGGCCCCTGGTATGCGGCATCCTCCAACGTGGAAAACGCCGGGCGTTTACAGGGTAAATTGTTGCTGATGGTGGGTGAACTGGATGAAAACGTCGATCCTTCCAGCACGATGCAGGTGGCGGATCGGTTGATTAAAGCGGGTAAGGATTTTGACCTGTTCTACCAGCCGGGAGGCGGTCACGGCGTCAGCGCTGGAATATATGGACAACGTAAGCTGCTGGATTTTTTTGTGCGTCATCTGGCGGGCAGGAAAACGCCGGACTGGAATGTTGCCGAAGGATCAACGACCAACGATGCCGTTTCCCGCTAGCGGGAAACGGCGGTTTATCCAGATAATAGCGGCATTAAAAAATTTACTATGCCGCATGAATAACGATGAGATGTTATTCATGAGAATTTCCACCATAAAAAATGCATTAGGATAAATAAAATGGGGATAACGCCGACGGAGTCTGAATCGTCGGCGTTATCTGTCATCAGAACGCTACATCAACGCCGCCGCGCAGAACTTCCTCATTGCCGCGCTCGGAAAAGTGTTTGTCTGCCCGCAGGAAGAAGTGAGCATCGGCCGCGTTGCCGACGTCCAGCCGGACGCCTGCCCACTGAGAATCTTTATCCAGACGGATGCCCGGAATATCAAGGCGCTCGCCTTCCCGGCCCAGTCCGCTCCAGCGGGCGGTGATATCCAGCGATGGATTGGTGAAGGCATGTTGATATTCGCCATTGATACTAAGGCTGCTCCACCATCCCTGGTTCCATTGCAGCAGCGTGCGCAGGTTGATTCCGGTCAGGCCAACGGTGCGGGAATAGTCGTTGCCTTCTCCCGTCAGACCGAATTCACTGCCGGTATCGGTAAAGCTGCCGGTGGAAAGGTAGCTATATTTCAGTCCGGCATAGGGTTGTAAACTAAAGGTATCGTTCAGGGCGAATTCATAGCCGGTTTTCACCAGACCTTGCCAACCGTCGCTTGATGTCTTGCTGGATACCGCCTGCGCATCGTCCAGCAGGATAGAACGTTTTAATTTATCCCGGCCGTGCTGGTAGCTCAGATTACCCTGAACATACCATTGCGGGGTGAGGTTATAACGGGCGTAGGTCGTCAAACCATGCAACTCATTTTCACTGCTGCCGCCGCTACCTTCATAGCTGGCTTTGATCTGGCTGTGGGTATAGGCAATCCCTGCGCGTAACCCCGGCGTATCGAAATCGCTGTCCGTGCCGATGGCGGTCAGAGTGATATCGTAATGGCTGCCCAGATAGCCGGACTGGTTCAGGTCGCCGCGCAGCTTGCCGGTTTCGATCCACAGTCCGTAGTTTTTCCCGTTTCCCAGCAGATCCAAACGGTTATTAAGAAGTTGGTTTTGATAATCCAGGCTGTTAAACAGAATGGCATTGCTGGATGCGTGCGCCTGTCCGGAGAGCGAATTTAACGAGGTCGCCGCCGCGCTGGCTGTCGCCAGTTGCTGGAAGGCGGCGGCTTTGGCCAACAGGCTGGATTGCTGTTCGGTGGTAGCCGAAAGTTCAGACCAGCGATCGGCGACCTGTAGGGCGGATTCCACGTTGGCTGCCGTTTGCAGCAGGGCCGCGCTTTGCAACCCGCTACTGGCGACGGCATCCACGGTATTGACACGGCTGAAGGCGCCGATGACGTCATTGGCGCCGTAGGTCAGACTACCCGTCAGGAACAAACCGAGATCCGTGGTCTTGAATGTGCCGCTCACGCCCAGATTGCTATGCAGCAGGGTTTCCTGCATCTGGACAATATAGGTATTGCTGGGGAGACCCACGCGTAATGAACCATCCAGTGCCGCGCTGCCTTCGACGGTGAAGGGATTGGACAGCGTCACGCTCAGTAAGCCATTGCTGTCTTGCGTATAATTCCCCGCGACGGTCAAACCGCCTTCCGCCGTGGTGGCGACGATAGCCGAGTTGCTCACGTTGCCGCCAATCCGGCCTTTCCCCGCCAGCGTACCTGTGCCTGACACTGTGGCATCGCCGGCGATCGCACCGTCCACATACAGGCTGTTGGCGGTGATTTGCGTGTCGCCCTGGTAGGTGTTGTTGCCGGTCAGGCGTAGAAGACCGCCGGCGTTACTGGCGCCTTCGACGATCAGGCCGTAATCGCCGCTGATATCATTGGAAAACGTATAGTCACCGGCCGTTAAACGGGCGGTGAAGTTGTCGGCATAGAACATCGCCGGGCCATTCACCGCTTTTTCGACGTTCAGATCGCCCCAGCCAAAGGTGTCATTGTATGGGCGTCCGTTAGCCGTATCGGCAACTTGTATCTCTGCCCGATGGAAGACCGAACCTATTATATTGCCGTCGGCGTCTTTGATGATCTCATAGTAGGAGTTATCCGGATCGTATTGGGTATAGGCGTCAGTGTGATAGATCGCCGTCGTGAGCAGCGTTTGCTGTAAATTGTAGCCGCTCATCCAGGGATAAACGGCCGAGACCAGCGATGCTCCTCCAGCGACGCGGGGGGCGGCAAACGACGTACCATAGCTTCGGGCTAACGTGCTGCTGTTCGCCACGGGATAATCGATATAACCCGGCGCGCTCATGCAATACGATGCGACATTACCACACGCATCAAAAATGTAGAGTTCGGCGGGTCGGGTGGTACCGTCGTTGCCTACCCACTCGGGAATATAGCCGGTAACCGCCAGAATACCTTTCTGGAGCGATTCATCGTTAAAAATCAGTGGGATCTGGGTATTGGGGGACGGTGTCGCGGTGGAATTGTTCCCCGTCGCCACAATGCTCAGCGCCCCGGCGTTCACGATATTTTTCAGTTCGCTTCGAACTAATTGATAATCAAAGCTGTTTTGGGCGTTTCTGAGCGCTTCGTCGGTCGTCAGCCGTTCCTCCGAGGCGTAGGACATATTGATAATTTTCACGCCCGAATTAAGCAGCCAGTTGACGGCGGAGGTGGTGTTAAGATAGTCAAAATGGTTGTCTTTAGACGTCTGAGCGATATAGAGCTCACTGTCCGGTGCGACGCCGCCTGGATAGAGATCGGTCGCGAGCCCTGCCAATGTCAGCGCCACCAGTGTTCCGTGGCCGTTGACGCCCTGGTTATCGTTGACTTGTGAACCGCCACCGACAAAAGACGTAAAATGCAGACTGGCGTAATTGAATTCCGAGCGAGCCGATTCCAGTCCCGAGTCAATAATCCCCACTTTCACTGCCGATGAGACAGGGGTGGTCGGTTCTTCCGGGGTTGTTGGCGTGGTCGGTTCGGTAGGTGTTGGTGTCGTTGGCGCCGCGCCGCCGCTTCCTCCGCCGCCGCCACTGCAACCTGCCAACACCAGTAAGATAATACTGATATTGACTGCTAATATCGATTGCCTGAAAGTTTTCCTTTTCGGCGATAATAAAGACGTTGCTGTCGTCATTTTATTGTTCCTGATGTTATTTAGAACGTAAAACCGCCTCCCGGAATACAGGGATTTGGAGAAAGCAGGTATCTGTTCATCGCATCTTTCTTTGATGAATAAAAAGCTGACGAATAAAAATCACCTATATCGATAAATACTTAAGGATATGGGCCGCGATAATGTTTAAATAAATATTCCATTTCTCTGGGTAACCTCATCTCTGGGTTTATTATCAGGCCCGTTCTTTATTCATGGGTCGCTGGCGAATAGATAAGTGGGTCCTGGTCTTTCATTGATATCTGTGCAATAACGTGAGAAAAGTGACAGCAAGAAATGAGTTTTATTCTTTCCGATCTTTTTCCTGAGGATTTCCTGATTTGAGGTAAGCCGATGCTTGAGTTACGCCCCAACTGTGAAAACTGCGACTGTGATTTGCCGCCGCATACCGAGAGCTATATTTGCTCCTGCGAGTGCAAAAGCACGGATAAGAGGCAAAGATAAAAACGGTATCAACCCGTCTGTTGCAAAAAAATGGAACATCTCGTTCAAGAAATCCCGATTTCTCCCTGCGGAGTGGGGCGTATAGTGAATGGCAAATATCATTAATGATCGGCTGCCGATATTGGGAATGGATCGGCGGCATGCAGGAGAAACAAAATGAATCAGGAATATATTGTTGTACAAAATCCGACCGCGCCACAGCGGTTGTTTTTACTTTTTCATGGCGTAGGTGATACGGCGGCGGGGATGGCGCCGATTGGCCGCTATTTCGCGGCTGCGTTTCCCGACGCTGTGGTGGTCAGCATTGGCGGGCCGTTCAGTACCGGATTTGGTGAAGGGCGTCAGTGGTTTTCCGTACAGGGCGTGTCGGAAGAAAATCGGGTGTCCCGCGTTGAAGCCGTTATGCCGCGTTTTATTGAAACGATACGGTTCTGGCAGCGAAAAAGCGGCGTGGATTTTACGCGAACCACGCTGATTGGCTTCTCGCAGGGGAGCATCATGTCTCTGGAAGCATTAAAGTCAGAACCCCAGCTTGCGGGACACATTGTCGCTTTCAGCGGACGTTTTGCCGTATTGCCGGACAACGCATTCAGTGATGTCGCCGTTCATTTGATTCACGGAGAAGCGGATGGTGTGATTGTGGTTGAACATGCCCGGACTGCCGCTCAGCGCTGCAAGGCGTTGGGAACGAATTTCACGTTGGATACCGTACCAGGAGTCGGACACGGCATTGATGAACGCATGTTGAATCATGCGCTGGGCTATCTTAAATAAGCCGGTATTTTTCTTTTTTAGCGCTTTCTGACGATCGTTTTATAATAAAGCGCTTTTATTCTATTTGGGTGAATGACTTTTGCTATGGTTCCGGTTGTTATAATACGGTTTTTATCCATATTCAAAATCATTTAATCCATATATGAATATCGAATGATACATAGCAATGTATTTATTTGTGTCGAAGGATAAACATTTATCTTCTTTTTTCCGATATAAGTATATCGTCCTTATGGAGAAAGAGGGTGTGATATGTTTAAACGTATTAAAGTGATTACCATCCTTGTTATGGTGTTGTTTATCTTAGGCGTCTCTCAATTCTTCACCGGTGCGCTATCTGTTCGGGCACTGGTTAACGATAAAGAAGGGTTTCTCGTTTCTCAGCGCTCTAACCAGAATGTTGCCGCCTTTACTGATGCATGGATTATGATGAATCAGACGCGTATCGCTATCGGTTCTATTGTACAAAACATGATGATAGGGAATGCGGATAAAGAAGCCATGCAGGCGCTCTTGCAGCAAGCGGAGACACAGTTGGCCGCATCGGAGAGCAGCTACAAACAATATCTGTCAATTCCCAATACGCCGGGGCTGGATGAAAGCCTATCCCAAAAACTTGAGGACAGTTATACCGCTTATCAAAAACTGCTGCATGACATTATTGATGCGCTTACCGGCGGGCTGGCTGGCTCGGCCATGAAACTGAATAGCGGGGCGACGGCGCTGAATGTGGCTATGCAGGAAAGTTATATTGCGTGGCGGGAAGCACAAACCCAGTTATCTGATGCAGGGCTACGGGAAAATAATTTTGCGTTTGAAACGATGTTGTGGCTCCTGGGAACGATCTCGGTGCTGGTGGTGTTGGTGATTATTCTCAGTTGGATCGGGTTACAGCGCATTCTTTTGCATCCGATGCGTGAACTCATGCGGCATATCAGCGCGATCGCCGAAGGCGATCTGACGTTAGAGATCGATGCCGGGGGACGTAATGAGATGAGCCAGCTTGCGGCAGGATTGCGCCATATGCAACAGTCGTTAATTAATACGGTGAGCATGGTTCGTGACAGTTCTCATTCTATTTATACCGGCGCCAGTGAGATTTCCGCGGGCAGCAATGACCTGTCTTCCCGCACTGAACAACAGGCCGCCTCATTAGAAGAAACCGCGGCCAGCATGGAACAATTGACCTCGACGGTCAAACAGAACTCGGACAATGCCAGGCAGGCGACCCAACTGGCAAAAAATGCGTCGGAGACTGCCGATAAAGGTGGTCTGGTCGTCGATAATGTAGTGAAAACCATGAATGAGATTTCTGATAGTTCACAAAAAATTGCACATATTACCGGCGTCATTGACGGTATTGCTTTCCAAACCAATATTCTGGCGCTGAATGCGGCGGTAGAAGCGGCCCGCGCGGGAGAACAAGGCCGTGGTTTCGCGGTGGTGGCGGGTGAGGTTCGGACGCTCGCTCAGCGTAGCGCTCAGGCGGCAAAAGAGATCAAATCGTTGATTGACGATTCGGTCAGCCGGGTTAATACGGGGTCTTCGCAGGTGAAAGAAGCGGGCGATACGATGAAAGAAATCGTCAGCGCCGTGACCCGGGTGACAGATATCATGGGAGAGATCGCGTCAGCCTCGGATGAACAAAGTCATGGTATTGATCTGGTGGGGCAGGCAATCACCGAAATGGATCGCGTTACTCAGCAGAACGCCGCGCTGGTTGAAGAATCCGCTTCAGCGTCTGCGGCGCTGGAGCAGCAGGCGGGACTGTTGCAAAGTGCGGTTGCCGTGTTCAAGGTGAATCAGGCAATGGCGCCGGAACAGCACAACGAGAAAACATTATCGATTGCTTCACCAGCGAAATCCCCCGCTCGTAAGATCGCACCGACGGCCTCTTCAAACGCGCATTGGGAAACATTTTAAATCGTGAGTAGCGGCACTTCCTAACAGGCAATGCAGGCCATCGGTCTGCATTGCCTTTTTAAAGGGATCGTGCGCCAGATTTAAACGCGTTCAACAATCATCGCAATGCCTTGTCCACCGCCGATACACAGCGTCGCCAGTCCCAGTGTTTTGTCATAGCTGCGCAAGGCATGAACCAGCGTAACCAGAATACGTGCGCCGCTGGCGCCGATGGGGTGACCCAGCGCAATGGCGCCGCCATTAACGTTCACTTTTTCTGGATCGAGCCGCAAATCCCGCTGTACCGCCAGATATTGGGCGGCAAACGCTTCATTGGCTTCGATCAGGTCGATATCATCAATGGTTAAACCCGCTTTGATCAGTGCTTTCTGCGTCGCCGGGATCGGCCCCAATCCCATGACTTCGCTTGGTACGCCTGCGGAGGCCCAGCTACGAATCCTCGCCAGCGGTTTTATCCCTTGTTTTTTCGCCTCTGGTTCACGCATCAATACCAGTGCGGCGGCGGCATCGTTTATACCGGAAGCGTTGCCCGCGGTGACGGTGCCATCGGCGGAAAAGGCGGGGCGTAGTGCCGCCAGCGACGCCAGCGTGGTATCCGCGCGGGGAAATTCATCCTGTGCAAAAATGCGGGTTTCTTTTTTGCTGCGCAGCGCAATCGGCGTAATTTCCGCCTGAAAACGACCACTTTCAATCGCCGCTATCGCTTTCTGCTGTGAGGCCAGCGCCACCTGATCCTGTGCTTCACGGGTTATCTGGTAGCGTTCGGCGATGTTTTCCGCCGTTGTACCCATGTGGTAATGATTGAAAGCACACCATAAACCATCGTGAATCATAATATCGATCAGTTTACCGTGCCCCATGCGATAACCGTGGCGTGCTTTTTCCAGCAGGTAGGGGGCCGCGCTCATGTTTTCCATACCGCCGGTGATGCAGACCTGATTATCGCCGGACAGAATAGACTGTGCGCCGAGAGCGACTGATTTCAGACCGGAGCCGCAGACTTTGCTGATAGTGAGTGACGGGGTTTCAATCGAAATACCTGACGCGATACTGGCCTGATGGGCCGGGTTTTGCCCGAGTCCAGCCTGTAGCACATTCCCCAGAATCACTTCATCAATGGTCAGATTTTCCGGCAACGCCGACAGGCAATCACGGATGGTGGCGGAAGCCATTTCGATGGCGGACGTATTCGCCAGGCTGCCCGCGAATTTACCAATGGCGGTTCTTTTCGCATTAACAATAACAACGGAGTCGTTCATGGTCGCCTCTATTAATTTATTTTCATCGGTTGTAAATCGGCGGAAACAATAAAGTTTGCCTCGGTTTTCTGGCGTAATTCGTCGACGGTCATTCCCGGACTAATTTCACTCAGCACCATTTGTTGATTAATAAAATGAAATACCGCCAGTTCGGTAACGACCATGCTGACTTTATTAACGGCGGTAAGCGGATAGGTGCACCGGTGCAATAATTTGGCGTCGCCATTCTTTGCGCAGTGCTCCAGCGCGATAATCACTTTCTTCGCACCGACAACTAAATCCATAGCGCCGCCCATGCCCGGCACCATTTTTCCCGGCACCATCCAGTTGGCCAGGCTGCCGTGTTCATCAACCTGTAAGCCGCCCAGAACACAGATATCGACATGACCGCCGCGAATTAAGGCAAAGGAAAATGCGCTGTCGAACATGGCGGCGCCGGGGATCATGCCGCACGGTTGACCGCCGGCATTGACCAGATTATGGTCAGGCTCGGTGATGGCGCCTAATCCCAGAAAACCGTTTTCAGATTGAAAGGTGACCTGAATATTTTCCGGAACGTAATTGGCGACTTTGGTCGGCAGGCCAATGCCTAAATTAACCACATCGCCATTTTTAAGTTCCCGCGCCACCCGACGGGCAATTAATTCTTTCGCATCCATTATTTCTCTCCCAAATAAAGGTGATCAACCAGCGCGGCAGGGGTAACAATACATTCCGGCGCTAATTGCCCGACAGGAATAACCTGCTCACACTGTGCAATAACCTTTTGGGCTGCCAGAGCAATGAGGGGATTAAAGTTACGGGTGGTCAGGTTATAAATAAGGTTTCCACTGGTGTCGGCAATACTGGCTTGTAAAATAGCTAAATCCGCTTTTAACGGTAATTCTAATAAATAGGTAATATCATTAATGGTGATTTTTTGTTTATTCTCTTCGACAACGGTTCCCACGCCAGTCGGCGTTAAAAAGCCGCCTAATCCAGCGCCGCCGCTGCGAATACGCTCGGCCAGCGTACCTTGCGGAACCAGCTCCACGTCCATTTCACCGGCGATCATCCGGCGCCCGGTTTCCGGGTTAGTGCCGATATGCGAGGCAATAACTTTTTTAACCTGACCGTTGGCAATAAGCGGACCGACGCCGGTATCCACGAAGCCCGTGTCATTGCCGATAATCGTTAAATCAGAGACGCCGGATTTAATAATTTCATCTACCAATAATTTCGGTGTTCCGACGCCCATAAAACCACCGAACATAATTGTCATTCCATCATATAAATATGAGCGGAAATGGCTGGCATCAATGATTTTGTTATTCATTGTGTTGTCACTCCATAAAAAAGGCCGAGAGAGGCCAAAGCGGGTAATTAATTACCCGCTGGTAAACTGAAATGAATAGCGATTAAATATCGATATCTAATATTGCGGAGCTTAATCCTTTGCCATGCATATCTAATGCTAATGAACGGGTGACGCCACCGCCCAATGCGCCATACATAACAAAATTCAGCGCACCGATTGCCGGTAATTCATAGCGCACCACGTCACCGGTCACGATATCGGCAAACCAGGTTTTTACTTTTTCCGTGGTGATTTTTTCTTTCAATAATTCGTAATCTTCCGCACGATAAGCAATAAGTGAAATATTGGAGGTATTTCCTTTATCTCCGGTACGGGAATGGGCAATTTCACGCAGTTTCATTATTTAATCTCCAGATAATCAACGGCAGGCGTTACGCAAGCGCGGGACAGCAGGGTGGAATCCATCGCCAGAATTTCTTTAACGGCCTTGTTGACGCCGCCGCCGCCAGCAGGGCCGTTGGTGTAAAGCGTTTCGACCTCATTACCGATCTTGACCGCCTGCGCTCTGGAGGTGCAACGGGCCGCAACGCGGACGCGTACTTCGTATGGCTGACTGTCCTGCGAGCGCTGAGCGCCATGCAGAGAATCGACGCCAATCAGATCGTAACGAATTTCCTGCGGTTCAAATCGGCACAGGGCAAAACGGCCTTTGACGATATCCAGCGCCAGACGACCGCGTGCAACAGCGCCGGGGCCAGCATAAGAAATCTCGCCTTCGCCGATGAATCCATCCTGATAACCGACGGACACTTTTAATGTATCGGTTTTGGCCCGACCGGTGGCGCCCTGTACACGAACGCGATTTTCACCGTCTTGCGTGAAAGTCACGTGGCTGAAATCGGCAATGACATCCGGGGTGATGTAGCTGTCCGGGCGGTGAATTTCATACAGCAGCTGTTCTTTACAGGTATCGACGCAAACACAGCCACCGGAGCCCGCGACTTTGGTGATGACGGCACAACCGTCCTCGGCGATCTCGGCGATCGGGAAGCCAAGACGGTCGAGATTAGGGATGTCTTTGAAACCGGGATCGGCGTAGTAACCGCCGGTGATCTGGCCGGCACACTCCAGCAGGTGGCCGATGCAGGTGCCTTTACCCAGACGATCCCAGTCATCAGCCGCCCAGTTGAATTCATACATCATAGCGGACAGGAACAGCGAAGGGTCGGATACGCGACCGGCAATAATGATGTCCGCATCCTGACGGAGCGCTTCCACCAACGCGTCGGCGCCCAGATAGGCATTGGCGGAAATGATATCTTTGCCGCATGAAGAAATTGGCTGGCCGATTTCGTCCAGACGCGCATCCTGAGTAATCAGCATGGAATGCACGTCATCCCCGGTGACAACCGCGATTTTCAACCGGGTGGCGCCCAGTTCTTTCGCAATTTTCAGTACCCGCTGGCCTGCGGCTACCGGGTTGGCAGACCCCATATTGGTGATGATTTTGATGCCTTTCTCCAGGCAAATCGGCAGCACGGCGTGCATTCTGTCCGCCAGCAGCTCGTTGTAGCCTTTCTCTGGATTCTGCTGCTTCTGCTTCTGGCCGATAGCGATAGTACGCTCTGCCAGACATTCAAAAACCAGATACTGGATGTCGCCTTTCTGCGCCAGTTCTACTGCCGGTTCGATACGATCGCCAGCGTAGCCGGCCCCGGAACCAATACGAATCGTTTTCATAAAAAACCTCTTATTAATTAAATGTGTCTGTTGTCGTCCTAATGGGAAAGCCGCGAGCTTCCCCTACAGCGGAAACACCCCAAAGATGACGCAGGCGAACGTCATGATGACGCTGGCGGCCCAGAGCACAGGAATCGAGAATTTCTGGTGATCTGCGAGATCAACGCCAGCCAGACTGACCAGCAGGAAGGTCGCAGGCGTCAGCGGACTGACCGGGAAACCGGTGGTCATCTGCCCCAGTACGGATGCCTGAGCAACCTGAATAGGCGGTACGCCCAGCATGTCTACGGTATGGGCGATAACAGGCATAATGCCGAAGTAGTAAGAGTCGGGATCGAATACCAGGCTCAGCGGCATGGAGATCAGGCCGACAATAAACGGAATGTGCGAGGCAAAAGATTCAGGGACAAAGCTGACGGCGGACAGCGACATGGCTTTCAGCATGCCGGTGCCGCTCATGATGCCGGTAAATGCCCCTGCGGCGAACAGAATGCTGGCCATCATCAATGCCGCTTTGGCATGCGCATTGATACGTTCTTTCTGCATTTCGACATTCGGGTAGTTGAACATCAGCGCCAGCGTCAGTGCGATCATGAAGGCAACGGTCGGCGAGATCTTGGTAAAGACCATGGTGCCGATAACGGCGATCACCAGTGCAATATTGACCCAGAACATGCGCGGACGGCGCAGCGCCTTTTCGGCATCGGTCAGCTCTTTGACATGGTGTTCGTTACCAATGTTGTGGGCGCCGCTGGCTAACGGGTTGCCTGCGGCCAGACCCAGACGCTTTTCTTCTTTCTTACCCCAGTAATAACCCATCAGAACCATAAAGGTCAGGCCGCAGAGCTGCGCCGGGATCAGGGGAATGAACAAGTCATGGGTGGTGGTGTTCAGCGCGGCGGCGGCGCGGATCATCGGGCCGGTCCATGGCAGGAAGTTAACGCCGGCGCTGAGGGCGGTGATACCGACCAGAATGCGTTTATCCATCCCGAGTTTGTTAAACAGCGGCAGCATGGCGGGGATGGTGATCAGGAAGGTAACGGCTCCGTTGCCATCCAGGTGAGCGATCAATGCCAGTACGCCTGTGCCAATGATGATTTTGACCGGATTTGTACCGACAACTCGCAAAATCCCTCTGATAATAGGATCAAACATGCCGGCATCGGTCACCACGCCGAAAAAGGCAATGGCGAAAACGAACATGGCCGCCATGGGCGCGAGTTTGGTAATCCCGTCAACAACATATTTTGCCGTGTCGGTCCCGCTGCCTGCCGCGAGCGCGCCAATGACGGGAATAACAATTAATGCCACCAGCGGGGACATTCGTTTCGTCATGATGAAAAATAGCAGGGTGGCTATCGTAAGCACCCCGATTAGGGCTAGCATAAAGAACTCCTCTCTCTATTATTATATGTTACATATATGTTTCATTTACAATAAATTAAACAACTCAATAAAATCTCATCGAATAAATAACAAATATAAAATGAATACATAACCCAGAGTCGTTTGATTTTTGTTGACGCTATTTTTATCACTACGAATCGTTCTATACTAACTCGTAATTGCAATGGTTTTATTTATAAAAACAATGAATTTATTTTATTTGTTAGTGCGATAAATCATAATGATTTATTTATAAATCCATAATTAATTGTTTTTATTGGGAAAGGTTGGTTTATACCGATGCGGTGTCGTTTAGGAGATGTGATATTGATTGAAAATGGTTATTGGGATGAGAATTAACGGTGAAAATCAAGAATAAATAATTGCGGAGTAGATCATAAAAATAAAATGTATTGATTGTTTTTCGTTGAATTTGCCCTTTTTTTATCTGACACTCCATTTTTATTTATGCAGTCAGGGACGTTATGAATTTATCCATAAAACAATTGCGGGCGTTCATCGCGTTAACGGAAACCGATAATTTTACTCGTGCGGCGCAGAAAATAAATCTCTCGCAACCCGCATTTAGCGCACTAATTGCCGGGCTGGAAGAAGAGGTTGGATACCGGTTATTCGATAGGGATACCCGTAAAGTCCAACTGAATGCAGACGGCATCCATTTTATTGACATCGCTCGTCGGCTCATTCAAACACATGACGACGCCGTCGGTGAAATTAAATCTTATGCCACCGGGTATAAAGGTAAAATCGTACTGGCGGTGTTGCCGTCCATGGCCGTGGAGTGGTTGCCTCAGGTGTTGGCGCAGTATCACCACGCGTATCCCAAAATCAAGGTTGAACTGCTGGATACGCAGTGGGACCGCTGTTTGAAAGCGGTGCTGGATGGGCAGGCCGATCTGGCGTTAACCGCCGGACAACCGTCACCGGGAACATTCAGCTCCAAAATGTTGTTTGCGGATAACTTCTATCTGATTTGTCATAACCGCCACCCTCTTGCCCAGCGTGATGCGGTGGATGTGGCTGAAGTGGCGGAATATCCCTTCGTCGGGTTTTGTCAGGGCACCAGTATCCGGCAATACACCGATCGGCTTATGGAGCCGCATGGCTTTAACTACGTGCTTGAGGTGCGCCAGTTGACGACCATGATGGGGCTGGTGGCGGCCAATTATGGCGTCAGTATTGTGACGGGATTAACGTTGTTCCAGTTTCAACACAAAGACATTGCCATTATTCCGTTTCGGGATTTGTCGTTGAAGCGCGGGATTTATCTGGTGACAGACAAAGAACGGCAGCTTTCTGTCTGTGCCAAAGAGTTTTATGATTTTCTTCAGGAGCGGGCAGAAAGCTTTGTTCCAGCGTCTTGATGACCGGCCGTTCATCAGGGTTTTTTCTGCGGCCAGTCATCCTCTTCGTCATCCCATTTATCGTTGTTATCACGATGAGGAGGAAGCTTCGGTTTGTTGAGCAGAAATTTTTTGTGATCAACATTGCGCAGTTCTTTAATGCCGTTGATCAACATGCCTATCAGGATAATCAGGATTACCCACCAGTAGTCAGCCAGCCATGCCATGATTAAGCTCCATCAACATTATGGATAAAACGGGTAAACAGCTGTGGCAGATGCTCGCATAACCAGTTAGATCCCGCGATATCTTCGCCTTGCCAGGCTGAGCGAATAATGTCGGACGTAAGCTGTTGTTCCGCATGTTGTGCCAGTGGATAATAGCTGATATGCCAGGGTTCTGCTGCGACGCCGCCGAGATCGTGAGCATAAGGGCGATAAAATCCGTATTCATGCATATGCTGACTCAGCCAGATATTCAGCGCCGCAAAGTAACCGCCAGGCTCGTATTCCCAGGGTTCCAGTTGCAGTTTTTGCCCCTCGGGCAGCAAATTCGGATCGTAAATATCCAGATCGCTGCCCCAGTGATGTCGGCTGGCGCCGGGCATGGCGGACCAGCGTAAAATCGCTTTGCAGCGCTCGCCTTCATCCAGCGCCAGGATGTCCAGCGGCTGACCATCGTTGCCCGTCACCGGGCGCTCTCCTCTGAATTTTCCATTCCAGATTAACCGCTGACGTTCGAAGTCACGAAAGGTGCTGGCAGGCTGTAGATTAAGCCCGTCTTTGGCGGCGGCCTGCTGCATCGCCTGAAATGCGGGGATGGTTTCAGGATGAAGACGGTGAGGACCACTTAATGTGACCAGATGACTGTCGCTTTTACCGGTTAACATGGCATGAGTCATCATGCGAGTAGTTGCTCCATAACGCGCTGATACATCCGGCTTAACAACTGCAAATCCGCAGCGCTGACGCACTCGTCCACTTTGTGGATAGTGGCGTTAACCGGGCCGAGTTCTACCACCTGAGCACCCATTCGGGCGATAAAGCGTCCGTCTGATGTGCCGCCGTTGGTCAACAACGCAGGCGTCACTTCATGGTAATGCTCTACGGCGTTAACCACCGCATCAACCAGTTCACCACGGGCTGTCAGGAATGGCTGACCGGAAAGACTCCAGTCGATAGTGTAGTTTAGCTGGTGGCGATCAAATAGTTCGGCAACGCGTTGTTTAATAAGTTCATCCGTCAGTTCCGTGCTGAAACGGAAATTGAACTGCACCGATAATTCCCCTGGAATTACGTTGCTGCTGCCGGTGCCAGCCTGAATATTGGCAATCTGCATGCTGGTTGGCGGAAAGAATTCATTGCCCTGATCCCATTCTGTCGTTACCAGTTCATTCAGTGCGGACATGGCCCGATGTACAGGATTATCTGCCAGATGAGGGTAGGCGACGTGGCCTTGCACGCCTTGTACCCGCAAATTGGCGGTGATGGAGCCGCGGCGACCGTTTTTCACAACGTCGCCGACTACGGTGGTGCTGGAGGGTTCACCGACCAGACAATAATCGAGTCGCTCGTGGCGTGCCATCAACGTTTCGACCACTTTGACCGTGCCATTAACGGCGCTGGCTTCTTCATCCGATGTGATCAGGAAGGCTAAACGTCCCTGATGATTGGGATGCGCTGCCACGAAACGTTCCGCAGCCACCACCATCGCTGCCAGCGAGCCTTTCATATCCGCTGCGCCACGGCCATATAACATACCGTCGCGAATGGTGGGTTCAAAAGGAGGATGCTGCCAACGGCTTTCATCTCCGCTGGGTACGACATCGGTATGTCCGGCAAACGCGAGGGTTTTTCCGGTTCCGCGCCATGCCCAGAAATTCTGTGTATCGCCGAAGTTCATGGGTTCGATGGTGAAACCGATGGCTTGCAGGCGTTCAATCATGAGTTCCTGACAGCCTTCATCATTTGGACTGAGGGAAGGGCGTTTAATCAACAGTTGAGCAAGTTCGATGACCGGACAAGACACGTTATTTGTTCTCCGCAATAAATTTCTGATAGCTGTCGGCACTGAAACCAAGCAGCGCTTTTCCATTGTCTGTTACCAGCAGAGGGCGCTTGATCACGGCGGGTTGTTCGAGCATCAGGGCCTTCGCCGCCGCTGCGCTCTGGTCGTTGTTCTTGCTGATGAGGTTACGTTGCTCCTCGCTCAGTTTACGCCATGTTGTTCCGCGTGTATTGATAAGAGGTTGCCAGCCGAGCAGATTAATAAAATGTTGCAGGCGTTGTTCGTCCAGACCATCGGCGCGATAGTCATGAAAGTGGTAATCAATTTGCTGTTCTTCCAGCCAGCGGCGAGCTTTTTTTATGGTGTCGCAGTTTTTGATGCCGTATAGCGTAAGCAAACTTTTTTCGCTCTTGTCGTTCATGAAAAAATGTTACCTATATGTGTGAGTTCTGAGCAACCGTCAACGTGATGGTATTGATAGACAAAGGTCAATGTTGCTTCGGTGTTTCGATGATAATGCCGCATCACAAGGTTTCGATCCACAGTATGAAACGATCGTGGCTGAAGGAAGGCCGGTATTCAAAGGATATCCTCGACAGGATATGGGTCTATCCCTCTGTAAATTATCGCTATTGATAGATTTTTGTGATCAAAATACCATTAATCGATCGATTATAACGATAGTTTTACAGTAGTGTTAACAGGCCAACACCGGGAAATAATATAATGTTAACGTGCTAATTATTATAATAAGAATTGTGGTTGCGCACTGATGATGGCTGTATTGTCTATTTTTATGACTTACTCAATTAAAAGGACTTTTTGATATAGCCAGTGGCTACGGATTATGGGAAATGAGTAAGTTTATGAATTAATAATAAATAAGTAGAAGAGAGGTATTATCTGTCTTCTACTTATTTATATTTGCCAACAACAGAACCCGCTGATTTATAGTAAATATCTTCTTTTGTGGACAATAGCAGGGGAGACGGTTTCTGGTCTGCCTCCAAAAAAACGGTGAGATCTACAGTGAACTAAAAAAGCAGGAATGAGAGGTTGTACGCTTTTTATACTTTCATAAGGCTTTTACCTGTTCAAAAAGTGTGCGTATAATACGTCGCCGTTAATTATTAAGAGGTCCATATGATAGAAGTAGAAGTGAGTAATTGGAAAGATTTTATCGAAGCAATGTTACGTAAATAATAATTAAATGTTATGCCCGCCATTGCAAACCAGGAATAAAATCGTAGTGAAGTAGGCAGTATTGAGAATACCAATACTGCCTTTGTTTTATACAAAATGAGGAAACCTGAGTAAATAAAAGAGGGTATTTTATTTTTATATTTAAATCATAATGTTGTGATTTTTACTCGTTTCCGCTCATGATACGGGCCTGTTTTAGGGCTGTTTTAACCTGAAAATAGGGAACTTCTTACCGCGTCGTCTTACCTTCTGTTGACCTGTTTTTGTGACTGAAGACGGTTCACCTATCGAGCGCATATTGGGCTGCGGCGAGAGCGTGTAACGTGCTGGTATCAAAAAGAGGAACGGTAGCATCTTTTGCACTGATGAGGAGTGGGATCTCTGTACAGCCAAGGATAATGCCTTCGGCACCTTGCTGTTCAAGTTGCTGGATGATTTTTTGGTATGCCCGGCGTGAAGCATCAACGATTTTCCCCTGACACAACTCGTCGTAAATAATACGGTTTACCACCGATTTTCCCGCTTGATCAGGCACAATGACTTCAACGTGGTAACGATCGTAAAGCCTCTGTCGGTAGAAATCCTGCTCCATGGTATACCGCGTTCCCAATAGGCCGACTTTCTTTAATCCGTGTTTTTTCAGGCTTTCACCGGTGGCATCGGCGATATGTAAAAGAGGCAGTTTGCTGGCGAGTTCAATGTGGTCCGCCACTTTATGCATGGTATTGGTGCAAATGACGATAGCATCGGCACCCGCCTGACGTAGCCCTATGGCTATCCCGGAGAGTACCTCTGCCGCTTGTTCCCAGTCACCTTGTGATTGCAGACGCTCAATATCGTGAAAGTTCACGCTATGCAGAATGATTTTGGCGGAATGTAAACCGCCAAGCTGGTTTTTAACGTATTCATTGATCGTGCGATAGTAGGGGATGGTGGATTCCCAACTCATGCCGCCGATTAAACCGAGTGTTTTCATCGTCATTTTCCTTCGACAATTGATACCATAAAAAGTGTTGAATAGAGTGGAAAGTACCTGTCAGAGACCTGCATGCCGTCAGAATTCGTCTGCCTTTTCGTTCAGCATACATTTTTAGCGATTTTTATCACTTTTTATCCATCTTCAACTGGACAAATGAGCAATCTATTGCTGTACTGTACGGGACACAGATTTTGTGTCTTTCATTCATGTTAAAGGTAAGTTTGATGTCTAAGATTAAAGGTAGCGTTAAGTGGTTTAATGAGTCCAAAGGATTCGGTTTCATTACTCCGGAAGATGGTAGCAAAGACGTTTTCGTACATTTCTCTGCCATTCAGAGCAACGGTTTCAAAACTCTGGCCGAAGGTCAGCGTGTAGAGTTTGAAATCACCAGCGGTGCGAAAGGTCCATCTGCTGCTAACGTTATCGCTATTTAATTATACCGATTTCTTGAAAAACCCGCTGGAAAGCGGGTTTTTTTTGCGCCGATTTTTGGCTTTGGCATCATTGTTAGTGGGTGGTCACCCATGTTACCAGCGCGAAAGCCAGCGCGGTCATGAGCAGCGATCCAGCCAGATTCAGCAAAACATGCAATCCCGCCGCCGCCAGGTGTCCACTCTGCAAGAACATAACCACCTCAGCGGAAAACGTCGAGAAGGTGGTTAAACCGCCGCAGAGCCCCGTAGTTATAAAGATTTTCCAATCTTGACCGAGATGGGGTTGGCGCAGGAAGTAAGCCAGTGCGCCGCCGATAATAAATGCGCCAATCAGGTTAGCCAATGAGGTTCCCAGCGGCAGATTGGCGTACAGGTTGTTAAATTTCAAACCTAACAGCCAGCGCGCGACGCTTCCTATTCCACCACCAATAAATACCGCAAGCATTGTACTGAACATAATGACCCTTTTTCATAATACCAGGAGATCTCGGAGAGCAGCGCGCAGGATACTACGTCCCCTTCCGAGGAATACGTAGACATCATCAGCCGAATGGCGGTTATGGAGGAATGTCATCTCCGTTTGGCAGAGAAAGTCTACGCTTTCTTCATGCATTTTTGTAGTTTCGCTGGATGTGAAGAGGACCGGTATGGCGTCTTAATTTGTTACAGATGGCGATTGTTTTGCAAATCGGAAGGTTCTACATAGAAAGGATATTCTTCGTTCGCCGGACTTCTCCGGCATCTGTAATCAGGTAGGTAAGTATGGAAGGTATCAGTATTGCCAAACTGTTGGTCATCGGCGCATTGATCGTACTGTTATTTGGCACGAATAAACTGCGCAGTCTGGGGGGCGATCTGGGCGCGGCGATTAAAGGGTTCAAGAAGGCAATGAATGACGATCGGCCGGCAAAGAGCAATGATCCCGACACGTCTCGTAAAGAGCCCTGATCTGCTGGACCAAATGAAAACGAACGGCATAGCCGTCCGTTTTCATTACCCAAGCCGATGTGTAACTAAATATAAGCGCGCCGCCCGTGCTTATATCGGGTCATTTATTTCACTTCAATCCCTTTTGCCTGCAGGTCGGCATGGTAAGAGGAGCGAACAAACGGTCCACAGGCCGCATGGGTGAATCCCATTGCCATGGCTTCGGTTTTCATTTCGTCGAACTCTTCAGGGCTGACATAACGCTGTACGGGAAGGTGGTGACGGCTTGGCTGCAAATATTGTCCCAGCGTCAGCATGGTTACACCGTGACGGCGCAGGTCGCGCATTACGTCAACAATCTCGGCATTGGTTTCACCCAGACCGACCATCAAACCGGATTTGGTTGGAATAGCAGGGTGAGCAGTCTTGAAATTTTCCAGCAGTTTCAAGGACCATTCGTAGTTGGCGCCGGGGCGAACCTGACGATAAATACGCGGTACGTTCTCCAGATTATGGTTGAATACGTCTGGCGGCGTGGCGGTCAGAATATCCAGTGCGCGATCCATTCGGCCACGGAAATCCGGTACCAGCGTTTCGATGCGAATATTGGGGTTCTTGCGGCGGATTGCATTGATGCAATCCGCAAAATGTTGGGCTCCGCCGTCGCGCAGATCATCACGGTCAACCGAGGTGATAACCACGTAGCGCAGTCCCATATCATGAATGGTTTGCGCCAGTTTTTCCGGCTCGTTGGCATCAGGAGCGATAGGACGGCCATGGGCAACGTCGCAGAATGGACAACGACGCGTACAAATGGCGCCCAGAATCATGAACGTTGCCGTGCCATGGTTAAAACATTCAGCCAGATTTGGGCAGGAAGCCTCTTCGCAAACCGAGTGCAGCCCATTTTTACGCATTGCGGCTTTAATACCCTGAATACGGCTTGAGTCAGCCGGAAGTTTAATCCTCATCCATTCAGGTTTGCGCAGAATTTCCTGTCGCTCGGTGACGACAGTACGCACCGGGATTAGCGCCATTTTATCGGCGTCGCGGTATTTTACGCCGCGCTCGATCTGAATCGGTTTACTCATGTTTGCGTAAGTTCCAGTTCTGAATCGTTTCTCTGAATTTTTTATCTAAATTCAAAGGATTATGTGTTTCGTTAAAATTTTTTTTAAAAAACTCTAAAAATTATATCATCTTGCCTGACGACAATCAGCTTTTGAGCAATCAAAATGAAGAAATTATGTAAATAAAATGTGATTAATCGTCAGGCGTAATCTATCCCACTGTTTGTTGATGAACTTTTTGGCGACAGGATCGCACTATTTTCAATGGGTTGCGGTTCACCCTGCGTGGTCATATTCCAGTGAACGAGCTCGTGTTCACGGTAATTTAACTGTTGCAGAAATGTCTTCACAAGAACGGGAGCGGTATCTTCGAGCGTCACGCCGGGCACCAGTTCGCTGAGCTGCGTCATCACCATACCGGCATAGCCACAGGGATTGATACGTAGGAATGGCGACAGATCCATTGCAATGTTCAGCGCCAATCCATGGAAAGAGCATCCTTTGCGAATACGTAGCCCCAGCGAACAGATTTTGCGTTCACCGACATACACGCCGGGCGCGTCGGCGCGCGCATGGGCCTTGATGTGGAAATCAGCCAGCGTATCCACGACGGTATTCTCTATCAATGTCACCAGTTGGCGAACGCCCAGCTTGCGTCGCTTCAAATCAATCAGAATATACATCACCTGCTGGCCGGGGCCATGGTAGGTGACCTGTCCGCCTCTGTCGCTCTGAATGACAGGGATGTCGCCGGGCATGAGAACATGTTCCGCTTTCCCCGCCTGGCCTTGGGTGAACACCGGCGAGTGTTGAACCAGCCAGATTTCGTCCAGCGTTTTGTCGTCGCGCAGATCGGTGAACTTATGCATCGCCAGTGAGACGGCTTCGTAAGGTTGTACGTCGAATTGGCGTACGATGATCTTATCCTGTAGCAAGCGTGTCATCTTCAGGTTAAGGAAAGGATGGAGAGGATTATAGCGGCGGGAAACACACTAAGCACGTTTTCCCGCCGCATTATGTCATCGGCAGACGGCGAAAGATGGAAATGGGTTACAGCACCATCCGAACAATTTCGATGTTGCCCAGTTCTTCATACAGCGTTTCCACCTGCTCAATGTGTGTGGCAGTAATGGTGATGGAAATGGAATGGTAATTCCCTTTGCTGCTGGGTTTGACTTGTGGCGTATAGTCGCCGGGCGCATGACGTTGCACCACTTCAACGACCTGATCGACCAATTCTGGTTTCGCCAATCCCATCACCTTGTAAGTAAAAGGGCAGGGGAATTCAAGCAGTTCGTTTAATTTGGTTTTCATCTGCGCTCCAGAGCGTATTGCAATTGTATAAATTATCACTCCCGCCGAATGCGGGAGTGAGCAACATCATCTATATGGGGACAAACTGTCCCCTTGCAAGAGGGATTAACCGAACCAGTGATGGAACATCAGTTTAATGTAGTCGATCATACGACCGAAGATCCCGCCTTCTTTGACTTCGTTCATGACAACCAACGGACGCTGGTCGATGGTTTTTCCATCCAACTGGAAGTTGATTGCACCCACAACCTGATTTTTGGCCAGCGGCGCATGCAGTTCGGTATTATCCAGCACATAGCTGGCTTTCAGGTCTTTCATGCGGCCGCGTGGAATGGTCAGATAAACATCTTTCTCAACACCTAATGCAACCCGATCGTTGTCACCGAACCAGACTGGCTCGGAAGCGAACTCTTTACCGGTTTTCAGCGGGGCGACAGTTTCAAAGAAGCGGAAACCCCAGGTCAGCAGTTTCTTGCTTTCGGCTTCACGGCCTTTAAAGGTTCGTCCCCCCATCACCGTTGAGATCAGGCGCATCTGGCCTTCCGTCGCAGAGGCGACCAGATTATAGCCTGCGGATGAAGTGTGGCCGGTTTTAATCCCATCCACGTTCAGGCTGCTATCCCACAGCAATCCATTACGGTTGGGCTGACGGATATTGTTAAAGGTGAAATCTTTCTCTTTGTAGGTCGCGTATTCTTCCGGCACATCGCGGATGAGCGCCTGACCAATCAACGCCATATCACGGGCAGAGCTGAACTGGCCCGGCGCATCGAGGCCGTGTACGGTTTCAAAATTGGTATTTTGCAGGCCAAGCGCTTTCACGTAGCCATTCATCAGATTAACGAATGCATCCTGACTGCCGGCAACATAGTCGGCCATGGCAACGCAGGCATCATTGCCCGATTGCAGGATAATGCCGCGGTTCAGTTGGGAAACCGGTACGCGATCGCCCGGTTTCAAAAACATCAGTGAAGAACCCTTGAAAACAGGGTTGCCGGTCGCCCAGGCGTCTTTACCAACGGTAACGATATCGTTCGGGGTGATTTTCCCTGATTTTATCGCCTGACCGATAACATAACTGGTCATCATTTTGGTCAGGCTGGCCGGATCGCGGCGTGCATCGGCATTCATTTCCGCCAGCACTTTTCCGGAGTTGTAATCAATCAGGATGTATGATTCTGCATCAATTTGCGGGACGCCGGGGATCATCGTTTTCAGATTAATATCATCGGCATAAGCAAAAGAAGATGCACTAATGGCGAGCAAAGCGCCAAGCGCAGTACGTTTAGTAAAACGAGACGTGTTTACAGTATTCATGATTGGAACAACAACATCCGTGGGTATAAGTTAAAAACGAGCCACACTATAGCAGATGAGAAATAGGCAGGCATCAGACATTACGTTACGCGATTTTTCGAAAAGAGCGGGATATTATCTCAACCCGCTCCTGCGCATAAATGCCGGCGACGGTGACGAACCGGTCACCTTATCCTGGATACTGTCACCGATCGGGTGACAGGCCCTTGCTAAAACGTATCGGGTGCGGCAGTGATAAAGGATTGCTGCTGAGCTTCGACTGATAAACGTTGTTGAAGTTCAGTTGCTTGCTGGCGATTTTGGAACGGCCCCAGTTGGATGCGATAAAGCCCGCCGTTAGACGTCACGTTCCCTGTTACCTTGAAACGTTCGCTCAGGCTGCGCAGCCAGGTTTGGGCGCGCTGTTGATCGCTGAGTGCGCCTACCTGGACGACATAACCACCACGCATGGATGGTGCTGTCGGGGTAGCGGCCGCTGCTGCGGGCGCCGGCGTGGTTTCGATAACGCCGGCAGGTAATGCGGAAGGCGCTCTCAGGAAACCACCGGAATGTGAGGATGTGCCACTTTGCGGCATCGTATCGTTTGCCGGCGTTGTCAGGGCGCTATTGCTGATTGGTTGCGTCGCTGCGGTTGATGGCATCGTGTTTTCTTCCATCATTGGCGTGCCGAGACCGCTGGAATTGAAGCTGGGGCGATCGGGGAGCGCAAAGCTCTGTTTGGCGATGCGGGTGCCAATCGTTCCCGGGCCAGACAGCGTGCCGTCAGGTGCAACGTTGATAAAATCGACTTTGACCTTGGTGTTGTTGGAGATGTTCAACCGATCGCCTGCGGCTTTGGAAAGATCGATGATTCTGCCCGGCGTATAGGGGCCGCGATCGTTGACTCTGACCACCAGGCGGCGGCCATTGCTCAGGTTGGTGACACGGACGTAACTGGGTAATGGCAGAGTCGGGTGTGCGGCCGTCAACGCGTTTGGATCAAACACTTCACCAATGGAGGTCCGATTACCGCTGGCCTCTTCGCCATACCAGGTCGCCAGGCCGGTTTCACTGAAATTCTGCGGGTTTTTGACGATCTTATACGTCTTGCCTTTAATGCTGTAGTCCTGCAACGTGCCCTGATTATAAGGTTCATAACGCGGCTCAACGCCGCCGATCTCTTCCGTGGGGCCGTTGTAAACCGCCGCTACGGGCGGAGCGGGTTGTTGTTCCGTGACGGTACAGGCGGAAAGCACCAGAATCACGGCGCCAATCCAAAGCCAATCCTTACGCATTGCTCACCTCGGTTTTATAAGTTCTTGGATAGCATTTTGCGGTGAGTATGTATCGACATAACGATACCAAATCCCGCCATGAGGACGATAAGTGCCGATCCCCCGTAACTCACCAGAGGTAAAGGCACGCCAACAACCGGCAGGATACCACTGACCATCCCGATATTGACGAAAACGTAAACAAACAAAATTAACATCAGACCGCCAACCATGACCCGGCCAAATGAGGTCTGCGCGTTAGCGGCGATAACCAGTCCGCGCATAATGACAAACAGGTACATGGCGAGCAAAACCAATACGCCAATCAATCCCAGCTCCTCAGCCAATACCGCAAAGATAAAGTCGGTATGACGTTCCGGCAAGAACTCTAACTGGGATTGCGTTCCGTGTAGCCAGCCTTTGCCTGACAAACCGCCGGAACCAATGGCAATCTTCGACTGAATAATATGATAACCCGCGCCGAGCGGATCGCTCTCAGGATCGAGCAGCATCATGACGCGAGCTTGCTGGTAATCATGCATCAGGAAGAACCACAGTATGGGAATAAATGCGGCGAGCAACAACACGGCGATACCAATCAGGCGCCAGCTCATGCCCGCCAGAAAGAGTACAAACAGCCCGGATGCGGCGATCAGAATGGAGGTGCCAAGATCCGGCTGTGCGGCAACCAGCAGGGTCGGCGTGAAAATGAGCACCAGCGCAATACCCGTATTCTTGAGTGAAGGCGGGCACATATCGCGGTTGATGAACCGGGCGACCATCAATGGAACCGCAATTTTTGCAATTTCCGATGGTTGAAAACGGACAAACCCCAGATCCAGCCAGCGTTGAGCGCCTTTACTGATTTGCCCAAAGATGTCGACCATCATCAGCAAAATAACGCAAACCACATAAAGATAAGGCGCCCAGCCTTCATAAACCCGCGGAGGAATTTGCGCCATGACAATCATGACGACCAGTCCCAGAACAATCTGTACGACCTTACGTTCCATCATCCCCACATCCTGTCCGCTGGCGCTCCACATGACGAGCAGGCTGTAACCCAGCAACGCCAGGATGCAGATCAGGAAGGGGAAGTCGATGTGGATTTTGGTCCAGATCGAGCCTTTTTGTTGGCTATCGGTCATGAATGCTGTTACTCGCTTTCGCTGCCCGGCGGCGCGGGAGGCGCGCTCGGTAATTCAGTATTGTTGTCACCTAACAGAATGTGATCAAGGATCTGCCGGGTGATCGTACCCACCGTGGGGCCTGCGCCGCCATTTTCCAGAATAATCGACATCGCGACCTTGGGGTTACTATAAGGCGCGAAGGCGACCATCAGTTTATGGTCGCGCAAATGTTCCGCAATTTTTTGTGCATTGTAGGTTTCGTTCTCTTTCAGGCCGAAAACCTGTGCGGTACCGGATTTAGCCGCAATTTTGTAGGGCGCATCGTCAAAACTTTTATGGGCGGTGCCGTTCGGACGGTTTGCGACACCATACATGCCGTCTTTGGCTATTTCCCAGAAACCAGAGTGAATATCGCCAATCTGTTGATGCTCTGTCTGGCGGAACGGCACGATCACCCCGTTTTCGCGGGTACTATAGAGCAGGTGTGGCGTTTTAACCTGCCCGTCATTGATCAGCGTGGTCAGCGCTTTGTTCATCTGTATCGGCGTTGCCGTCCAATAACCTTGCCCGATTCCCACCGGGATAGTGTCACCCTGATACCAGGGCTTTTTGAACCGCCGGAGCTTCCATTCCCGCGTTGGCATATTGCCTGAGCTTTCTTCGGAAATGTCGATGCCGGTTTTTTCGCCGTAGCCAAATTTATTCATCCACTCGGCCAGACGATCGATACCCATGTCATAGGCAACCTGGTAGAAAAACGTATCCGCCGATTCTTCCAGTGATTTGGTCAGGTTAAGGCGGCCATGTCCCCATTTTTTCCAGTCGCGAAAACGTTTTTCTGATCCCGGCAACTGCCACCAACCGGGATCGAACAGCGTCGTGTTGGTTGTAATGACACCGGCTGTCAGAGCGGAAACCGCAATATAGGGTTTTACCGTTGAGGCAGGAGGGTAAATGCCCTGTGTCGCCCGATTGATGAGCGGGCGATTGGGATCGTTGCGTAACTGATTATAGTCTTTGCTGGAGATACCATCGACGAACAGGTTGGGATCATAGCTGGGCGTGGATACCATCGCCAGGATGCCTCCATCGCGCGGATCGGTGACGATAACGGCGGCGCGGCTGCCTTCCAGCAGTTTCTCGATGTATATTTGCAGGCTCAGATCCAACGTCAGGTAGATATCTTTTCCTGCCTGAGGCGGCTGTTCGTGCAATTGCCGGATAACGCGGCCACGGTTATTGACCTCGACTTCCTCGTAACCGGGTTTCCCGTGCAATAAATCCTCATAATGGCGTTCGATACCCAGCTTGCCGATATCATGGGTCGCGGCGTAATCCGCGAGCTTTTCTTCTTTGTTTAGCCGCTCGACATCTTTGTCATTGATTTTCGACACATAGCCGATGACGTGTGTGAGCGCGGAACCATAGGGGTAATAGCGACGCTGATAGCCTTTGACCTCAACGCCGGGAAAACGGTATTGGTTGACGGAGAAACGGGCGACCTGCAAATCGCTTAACGCGGTTTTGACCGGAATCGAGGTAAAACGGCGTGAACGTTTACGCTCTTTTTCAAAACTTTCCAGTTCGTCGTCGGTCAAATCGATAATGGGTTTTAGCGCATCCAGCGTAGCCTGTAGGTTTTCCACTTTTTCCGGCACCAGTTCCAACTGGTAAATGGTCCGGTTCAGCGCCAGCGGAATACCATTGCGGTCGTAGATAATGCCGCGACTGGGTGCGATAGGAACCAGCTTGATGCGGTTTTCATTGGAGCGAGTACGGTAGTCATCGACACGTAAAACCTGCAGATGATAAAGATTGGCGATCAACACGCCGGTGAGCAGTAAAATGCCCAAAAACGCCACTAAAGCGCGACGCACGAACAGGGCGGACTCAGCCGAATAATCACGAAAGGGCTTACGTTCTATTTTCATCCAGCGATTTATTTCACGTGTTTCATCGTATCGCCTTACTCCCGATGGTAAGGATGATTAGTGGTAATACTCCAGGCCCGGTACAAGCTTTCCGCAACCAGTACACGCACCAGCGGATGAGGCAGAGTTAACGGCGAGAGCGACCAGCTTTGCTCTGCGGCGGCTTTACATTCAGGCGCCAGCCCTTCCGGACCGCCGATAAGCAGGCTGACGTCGCGTCCATCCTGTTTCCAGCGCTCCAACTGCTGCGCCAACTGAGGGGTTTCCCATGGCGTACCGGGAATATCGAGCGTTACAATACGATTACCTTTACCCACGGCAGCCAGCATTTGCTCGCCTTCCCGTTCAAGAATGCGCTTGATATCGGCATTCTTTCCCCGTTTACCCGCAGGGATCTCGATGAGCTCGAACGGCATATCTTTGGGGAAGCGGCGCAGGTAATCCATAAAACCGATCTGCACCCAGTCAGGCATTTTGGTGCCAACGGCAACCAGTTGCAGTCTCATACTAGCCCCACAGTTTTTCCAGTTCGTATAACTGGCGGCTTTCTTCTTGCATCACATGCACAATAACATCACCCAGATCGACAACGACCCAGTCGGAAACATTTTCGCCTTCCACGCCAAATGGAATCAATCCGGCAGCCCGTGAAGACTGAACCACATGGTCGGCAATAGAAGCGACGTGGCGGGTGGATGTCCCGGTGCAGATGACCATATAGTCGGTGATGCTGGATTTACCCTGTACATTTAAGGTCACGATATCCTGACCTTTTAAATCGTCTATCTTGTCAATTACGAATTCTTGGAGTGCTTGACCTTGCAAAGGTTCCCCCTCGGTTGCCGACATCCGATATTGATGGATGACTTATGGCACTGAAATAGTATGGAAAGACCGTTTTGGGCCGCCTAATCGCAGAGAATTATCGGTTTTTCCTGTGATTGAAACCAGCGGCGGAGTATATCACGCACTTCTGGCGAGTGGTATAAAGCCCGCCGGCTATGGAACCCGAATCGTGCAAAAACGTCGGTTACCGATATAGCCCGTGTTCATCGATATAACGAAGTACGGAAGGCGGTAGCCAATCGTGGCAATCGAGACCCGCCTGACGCCGTTGCCGTATTTCCGTTGCTGAAATAGTAACCAATGGCGTGTCGGCTAGAAAGATCCGTCCGTGCGTTTGTTGGTGCAGCAACTGTGGGTCTTTTATGAGATGGGATTCCAGCCATTGCTGAAGTTCGGGCGTGGAAAGCGTCGAGCGATAGCCGGGGCGCGCGCAGACCAGCAGATGGCAGACGCTGAGAATATCCTGCCAGCGGTGCCATTGATGCAGCGTCAGCAGCGAATCCTGTCCGATAATAAATGCCAGCGGGGCGTCCATCCCTTTCTCTGTGCGCAGGGCCTCTAACGTATCGATGGTATAGGACGGTTTCTGACGCTGTAATTCCCGGTCATCAACGGTAAACAGCGCATTATCCTCCGACACCAGCTGAACCATGCGCAGCCGTTGTTGCGGGCTGGCTTCGGGCTGCGGGCGATGTGGTGGAACATTGTTAGGGAGTAAAACGATCTGGCTTAATCCAACAATGCTTGCCAGCGCGGTTACGGGGGTCAGGTGCCCGTAGTGAATAGGATCGAAAGTCCCGCCAAAAAATGCGGTCAGCGGAGCGTGTTCTGCTTTTTTCATCACATCAGGCTCAGACGTTGTTATCAAATCAGATGGCGTGGTCAAACTGGCTAACCTCTGGCTGGTATGATGGTTATCTATGAAGCGCCGGGATCCCGGTATAGGCATCTCTGGTAAACAGGATTATGCGATCGGCAACATCAGGCTTTCCGGCAGGTTTTTGCCGCATAGTATCATGGCTAGCGTTTCCAACTCTGTCCATACCGACTGACCATAGTTCTGCTTTAGTGTAATTTCCAGTTGCGCCAGCAAACGGATTGCCTGCTGTAACTGTTGCAACGTCAATCGCTGTAGGGCCTGCGTTAAGAGATCCCGGCGGTTCTGCCAGACTTTATGCTGGTCAAATAAGCTGCGCAGCGGCGCTTTCGCCATCTGCCGTTTCAACGTCAATAACAGAAGCAGTTCACGTTGCAGGGTCCGCAAAAGAATAACGGGCTCGCAGTCTTCCTGACGGAGCTGATGCAATATGTGCAGGGCGCGTTTGCCCTTGCCCGCCAGCAACGCATCCAGCCAGTGGAAAGGGGTAAAATGGGCGGCGTCGCTGACAGCCTCTTCCACGCGGGGCAGCGTGAGCTTGCCATCCGGATAGAGTAAGGCCAGACGCTCCAGCGCCTGTGATAGAGCAAGCAAATTTCCCTCGTAGCAATAACAAATCAGCTGACTGGCCGGTTCGTCCAGTTCCAGCTTCAGGGATTTTGCGCGCTGGGCAACCCAACGGGGCAGCTGCGCTTGCTCGGGAGTCAGGCAGTTAACGTACACGCTGTTTTTCGATAACGCTTTGAACCAGGCGCTGTTTTCCTGCGCTTTGGTCAGCTTGTGGCCGCGCAGCATCAGTAGAATATCCGGGTGCAATAATTCAGACAGCTTGACCAGGTTTTCAGCCATGGCGGCATTCGGCCCATTTTCTGGCAGGATGAGTAACAGCGTCTGGCGGGATGCGAACAGGCTGAGCGCCTGACAGGTGCTGAAAATGGCGTCCCAGTCGGTGTGAATATCCAGTGAAAAGCTAAAGTGCTCGCTGAATTCCTGTTGCTGAGCGGCGCGTCGGATGCTATCCAGACTCTCTTGCAGGAGAAGCGGTTCTGTACCGAAGATCAGATAACAGGCGCGCAGCCCCTCATGGAGTTGCGCGGCGAGTTGTTCCGGGTAGAGTCGAATCATGAGCTAACGGGGGAGGTGACAGAAGCAGCCTGTTGCTGCCTGTTTTTGACTTCCTGACTGCCGTTGATGGTCAGTAATTTACGCACCAACTGTTGAGCCGCCTGCGTACGCATTTCCTGGCGCACAATATCCTGCTCGGCATCTTTGGCCAGCGCGGTCAACGGGTTGTCAAAAAACGTGCGGAACACCGTCACACTGAGCGGATAAATGTCTTCACCCGGCATCAGCACCTGGGCACGCAGCGTCAGTACCATCTGGTACTCAGCGGTTTTGCCGTCCTGAAAAATTGAAACGGTATCTTTTGTTTCAGATGCGCTCAGGATACGCAGGGAAGGAATATCCTGCCGCGTCGCATCGTCAACGATTGTTACGTCGCTGAGGCGTAGCTGTTCACGCACCGAACGGGTCATCGGGCCATAGGGATCGCTACTGTCCAGCACCAGTGTCTGTAGCTGCGCGGGCACTTGTGTCGTACCGCGCAGATGAAAACCGCAGCCAGCGGTGATTAACACCGCCAGCCCCAGCAACAACGTGAATAAACGATGTCGCACAGTTCCTCCTTGCCTTAACCCACAACCAGGTTAAGCAGTTTGCCAGGGACATAAATCACTTTACGTACAGTGACGCCGTCCAGGTATTTCGCTACCAGTGGTTCCTGAGCAGCGCGTTCACGAACCTGATCTTCACCGGCGTCAGCCGCAACGGTGATTTTACCACGGACTTTTCCGTTCACCTGAACGACGACCAGTTTGGAGTCTTCCACCATTGCCTGTTCGTCCGCCACCGGCCACGGCGCCGTATCAATATCGCCTTCGCCCTGCAATGCCTGCCACAGTACAAAGCAGACATGTGGTGTGAACGGATACAGCATCCGAACAACGGCCAGCAAGGCTTCCTGGGTCAGGGCGCGATCCTGATCGCTATCTTGCGGCGCTTTGGCGAGTTTGTTCATCAGTTCCATGATGGCGGCGATCGCAGTATTGAAAGTCTGGCGACGACCGATATCATCCGTCACTTTGGCGATGGTTTTATGCAGATCGCGACGCAGTGATTTCTGATCTTCCGTCAGGGTAGTCACATCCAGCGGCTGGGTAGCCCCTTTCTCCGTATGATCGAAGGCCTGTTTCCAGACGCGCTTCAGGAAGCGGTTGGCGCCTTCAACGCCGGATTCTTGCCATTCCAACGTCATTTCGGCCGGTGAGGCAAACATCATAAACAGACGAACGGTATCCGCACCATATTTCTCAACCATGACCTGCGGATCGATGCCGTTGTTTTTGGACTTCGACATTTTACTCATGCCGGCGTAAATCACTTCGCGGCCTTCGTTGTCGGTCGCCTTGACGATACGGCCTTTTTCATCACGCTCGACGGTGACATCCGCAGGGGAAACCCAGATGCGTTCGCCATTAGCGCCCGCGTAGTAGAAGGCGTCCGCCAGTACCATACCTTGACACAGCAGGCGCTTAGCCGGTTCGTCGGAGGTTACCAGACCCGCATCACGCATCAACTTGTGGAAGAAGCGGAAATACATCAGGTGCATGATGGCATGTTCAATACCACCGACGTATTGGTCAACGGGAAGCCAGTAGTTAGCCGCAGCCGGATCCAGCATCCCCTGATCGTACTGTGGACAGGTGTAACGCGCGTAGTACCAGGAAGACTCCATAAAGGTGTCGAAGGTATCGGTTTCACGCAGCGCTGGCTGACCATTCACGGTGGTTTTGGCCCACTCCGGGTTGGATTTCAATGGGCTGGTGATACCGTCCATAACCACATCTTCCGGCAGCACGACCGGTAATTGATCTTCCGGCGTTGGGATAACGGTGCCATCTTCCAGCGTCACCATCGGGATGGGCGCGCCCCAGTAGCGCTGGCGGGAAACGCCCCAATCACGCAGACGATAGTTAACTTTACGCTCGCCAATCCCTAATGAAACCAGTTTGTCGGCAATCGCGTTGAAGGCCGCTTCAAAATCCAGACCGTCAAATTCACCAGAGTTAAACAAACGACCCTTTTCCGTCATCGCCTGCGCGGACAGATCCGGTTCGCTGCCGTCACTGTTCAGAATGACCGGTTTGATTAACAGATTATATTTGTTGGCAAATTCCCAGTCGCGCTGGTCATGGCCGGGAACGGCCATCACGGCGCCGGTGCCGTAATCCATCAGAACAAAGTTTGCCGCCCAGATCGCGACTTTCTCGCCGTTAAGCGGATGAATGGCATACAGGCCGGTGGCCATACCTTTTTTCTCCATCGTCGCCATATCGGCTTCCGCCACTTTGGTATTACGGCATTCGGCAATGAAGTTGGCCAACGCGGGGTTGTTCGCCGAAGCTTGCAGCGCCAGAGGGTGGCCGGCGGCAACGGCAACGTATGTCACGCCCATGAAGGTATCGGGGCGCGTCGTATAGACGCTCAGCTTCTCTTGGCTATCGGCTACGTCGAAGGTGATTTCCACGCCTTCAGAACGGCCAATCCAGTTGCGCTGCATGGTTTTGACTTGTTCAGGCCAGCTTTCCAGCGTATCCAGATCGTTCAGCAACTGATCGGCATAGTCGGTAATTTTGATGAACCATTGAGGGATTTCTTTGCGTTCGACTTTGGTGTCGCAACGCCAGCAACAACCGTCAATCACCTGTTCATTCGCCAGAACCGTCTGATCGTTCGGGCACCAGTTCACGGCGGAGGTTTTTTTATAAACCAGACCTTTTTCGTACAGTTTGGTGAAGAACCACTGTTCCCAACGGTAATAGTCAGGCTTACAGGTAGCGACTTCACGATCCCAGTCGTAGCCGAAACCCAGCAATTTCAGCTGGTTTTTCATGTATTCAATATTGGCGTAAGTCCACGGTGCCGGCGCGGTGTTGTTTTTAACAGCGGCGCCTTCAGCCGGCAGACCAAAGGCATCCCAGCCAATCGGTTGCAGGACGTTTTTACCCAGCATGCGCTGATAACGAGAAATCACATCGCCAATCGTATAGTTACGAACGTGTCCCATGTGTAGACGGCCAGAAGGGTAGGGCAGCATGGAAAGGCAGTAGTATTTTTCCTTGCCAGGTTCTTCGGTCACTTTGAATGTCTGCGTCTCTTGCCAGTGAAGCTGGACGTGCGCTTCTATCTCTTCTGGGCGGTATTGCTCTTGCATGGCTGCCAGGGGTCCTATTTAGTGAAGAATAGCTACGCCAGTAGCGTACTCTGATTCATAACAACAGATCCGCATAGCATAGCTGATAAGCGACAGGGGCAACAACACCCTGTATCCGCCTGGGGAAGATTTCTACGCTTTCTGCTGAAAGTGCGGAGAAATTGAGCAAATATGCGCCCCGTCACCCGTGTTGAAGAAAAAATAGTCTAAAATAGAGGGAGATAGGGGGGAGATTGGCCTGGAGTGGCGTGACTCAGACGTTGAAAATCCATAATTTATCGCGTTTCAATCAGACGATTCAGGAGGAAGCATGAACAAAGTAGCCCGCTATTATCGCGAGTTAATGGCTTCAGTGACAGCACGGCTGAATAATGGGGAACGGGATATTGATGAATTGGTGCAAAGTGCCCGCAAGACGTTGCAGGAAAGTTCTGAACTGACGCAAAAAGAAATCGAGCAGGTTATTCAGGCGGTTCAACGGGATTTGGGCGAGTTTGCGCTCAGCTACAGTGAAAGTCAGGAGGAGTTTGCCGACAGCGTGTTTATGCGGGTCATTAAAGAGAGCCTGTGGCAAGAGTTGGTGGACATTACGGATAAAACCCAGTTGGAGTGGCATCAGATCTTCAAGGATGTAAACAATCACGGTGTTTACCACAGCGGTGAAGTCGTGGGGCTGGGGAATCTGGTTTGCGAGAAATGCCATCACCATATTGCGTTTTATACGCCGGAGATTCTGCCGCTCTGTCCAAAATGCTCACACGATCTGTTTCATCGACAACCATTTCAGCCATAACAATCTGATCGATCGTGAAAACATAAAAATAAGAAAGCGCGCCATAAGGCACGCTTTCCGTTCTCTATATCAGTGCAGGATTTTTGCCAGAAAGTCTTTTGCGCGTTCAGACTTCGGATTATTGAAGAAGTCGTCTTTGGGGGTATCTTCAATAATTTTGCCTTCATCCATGAAAATGACCCGATGCGCTACCTTACGGGCAAAGCCCATTTCGTGCGTCACGACCATCATGGTCATTCCTTCCTGAGCCAGTTCAACCATAACATCCAGCACTTCATTGATCATTTCCGGATCGAGCGCGGAGGTCGGTTCGTCAAACAGCATGGCAACCGGGTCCATACATAACGCACGCGCAATGGCGACACGCTGCTGCTGTCCACCGGAAAGTTGTCCCGGATACTTATTGGCATGCGCCGAGAGACCGACACGCTCCAGCAGTTTTTGAGCCTTGACCTTTGACTCTTCGCGATTACGCTTCAGCACTTTTACCTGTGCCAGCGTCAAATTATCGATAATGGAGAGGTGCGGGAACAGCTCAAAATGCTGGAACACCATTCCCACTTTGGAACGCAGCTGAGCCAGATTGGTTTTCTTGTTGTTAACAACGATACCGTTGACTTCAATTTCACCTTTCTGAATAGGTTCCAGACCATTAACGGTTTTGATCAAGGTTGACTTACCGGAACCGGAAGGCCCGCAGACGACCACTACCTCACCCTTTTTAACTTCTGTGGAGCAGTCGGTTAGCACCTGAAATTGACCATACCATTTAGAAATATTTTTCAGGAAAATCATCAAACCGTCCTTTTTTTCAGGTAACTGACCAGCATTGATGCAGAAATGCTGAAAATAAAATAAATGAAACCGGCAAACAGGATCATTTCAACTTGTGTACCGTCACGCTCGCCAATCGTGGAAGCGGTGCGGAAGAAATCAGCGAGGCTGAGTACATAAACCAGCGACGTATCCTGGAACAATACAATACCCTGCGTCAGCAGCAATGGCACCATGGCGCGGAATGCCTGTGGCAGGATGACCAGTTTCATTGATTGCCAGTGGGTCATGCCAAGAGCCAATGCGGCGGATGACTGACCGCGGGACACGCTGAGTATGCCTGCGCGGATAATTTCAGAATAATATGCCGCTTCGAATAATGAAAAGGCTACCATAGCCGAGATCAGGCGAATATCGGTTTTCGGTGAAAGGCCAAGCACATTTTGTAATAAGCTAGGCACAACCAAATAAAACCACAGCAATACCATAACCAATGGTACGGAGCGGAACAGGTTCACATATAGTTTGGCGAACCAGCTGACCGGTTTTATCGGCGACAGACGCATGACCGCCAGAATAGTGCCCCAGATAATCCCGAACACCACCGCAGTGATGGTTATTTTAAGTGTGATCACCATTCCCTGCAGCAGGTAAGGCAGGCTCGGCCCGATTGAGCTCCAGTCAAATTCATGCATTATTTATTTGCTCCCCATATTGCCCGGCAAACGGGTTTTCTGTTCAACCACCTGCATGATTAGCATGATGACGGCATTAATGCCGATGTAGGCCAACGTTATGGCTGTGAACGATTCATAGGCATGAGCGGAATAATCCAGCAGTTTCCCTGCCTGTGCAGCCATATCGACCAGCCCGATAGTGGAGGCGATAGCCGAGTTTTTCACCAGATTCAGCATTTCAGATGTAAGCGGTGGAATGACAATACGGTAAGCGTTAGGCAGCAGGACATAGCGATAGGTTTGTGACAACGTCAGGCCCATCGCCAGTCCGGCAGCCTTCTGACCGCGTGGCAATGACTGGATACCCGCACGGATTTGTTCACATACGCGGGCTGCGGTAAACAGGCCCAGACAAACCATGGATGACAGGAAAAACTGGATGTTGGGGTCCAGTTCAGCTTTAAACCACATGCCTATCCGTTCAGGCAGAAGTTCAGGCACCACCAGATACCAGGTAAAGAACTGTACGATCAGCGGTACGTTACGGAATAACTCGACATAGCAGGCACCAATTCCCGCAATAAAACGATTGGGGACGGTACGTAAGATACCCAGAAGAGAACCCAGTAGAAATGCGATGATCCAGGCACAAATAGACAGTGTGACCGTGACTTGCAGGCCGGATATAATCCACCCGAGGTAGGTGGTATTTCCGAATGGGGCGGCTTGCAGGAAGATACCCCAGTTCCAATCTATTGACATAACAAACTCCGGTAAAAAAAGGGTAGCGAGGCTACCCTGAAGATTGATGAGCGGCGGTATCCCCATCATCTTTCAGGTTGCAGCTGTGTTGGCTTTTCTTACGCCCCAGTCACTTAATTATCCAAGTTCCCGGGGATTAATGAGAGACATCCTGTTTCTCACCGAAGGCCAGCCATTGACTGGTCAAATTCGCTCCCGACGAATTTGTCCCGCGGTTGCCGCCCTGCTGCAACTCGAAATCTGTTGAGTATTAAATATGCGATGGGGAACGACCATCGCATATCCGTCTGTCCTGCCACGAATCAGCAATCATAGGGCAGAGCGAACTGCCCTTATTGTCATTATTAATTTAGTTTAAAGCCTTGTCATTCGGCGCGCTGAACAGCGCTTTCATTTCGTCAGAAAGTGAGAAGTTCAGATTGAGATCTCTGGGAGGAATGGGCTGTTTGAACCAGCGATCAAACCATTTTTCTGCTTCGCCGGAGGTCTGGACTTCGGCAATGGTGTCATCAACCAGTTTTTTGAACTGCGGATCGTCTTTACGCAACATACAACCGTAGGCTTCTTCAGATTGTGCTGTGCCGACGATATCCCATTGATCGGCATCTTTCGCTTTAGCACGTTCACCCGCCAGCAGTGCATCATCCATCATAAAGGCGACAGCACGACCGCTTTCAAGAGTACGGAAAGAGTCGCCGTGGTCTTTAGCACTGATGATACGCATCTTCATCTGTTTTTCTTCATTCAGCTTGTTCAGCAGAATTTCAGATGTTGTACCCGAGGTTACCACCACGGTTTTACCCGCCAGATCCGGGAAGTCTTTAATACCGGAATTTTTCTTCGTTAACAGACGAGTACCGACCACAAAAATGGTATTCGAGAATGCCGCTTGTTTTTGACGCTCAAGGTTGTTGGTGGTTGAACCACATTCCAGATCAAATGTGCCATTTTGCAACAGCGGAATACGGTTCTGGGAAGTAATCGGCAGCAGTTTCACCTGCAGATCCGGTGCATCCAGTTTTTTCTTAACGGCTTCTACAATTTTGTCTGAGTAGTCCTGGGAGTAACCGACAACTTTCTGCTGATTATCGTAGTAAGAAAAAGGGACCGATGATTCACGGTGACCGATGACGATAACGCCATTATCTTTTACTTTTTTCAGAGTGCCAGCCAGATCCTCAGCTTGAGCAAGGCTGACCGTGGTGCCAAGCAGAAGCAGTGATAGTGCCAGTTTACGCATTTGCATGTTCTAACTCCTTTGCTGTAGTTATAGATCTAAAGCTATGGCGCTGTAATTGTCGATCTAAAGTTGTGTCGCTAACACGGATAACGTTTTGATACTTCTGCGGCACAGAAGCCATGCACCGCTAAAGAGCGAAGTAACTACGTATACTGTTAAAAAATAGCTGATTGTAAATAGATTGAGATGGAAATGTTTGTTTTTTGCGAGACTCACCGCACCAAATAACGGCATTAAACTCGAATGGCACTATTTTGGTGCAGCTATTGCCCCAGATTTGTGCTTTTTCAGAGGCGAGCCTGCTAAAAAACGTTGAAACAACCCTTTACAAGATAGTAACAGGCAAATACCGTGCCAGATATGTTAGTGACTCAATACGCGCTGTCGATTTTCTGTTCAATATTGCTACATCATCGCTACATCTGAAGCCAGGGTTTTCGGATGATGCTGCGGTGGTCGATTACGGCGATAAAAGGAGGCATCAGAGGGAGAAGGCACGCAGTTGCATGCCTTCATCGGGGCAAAAGAATGCAATCAGCGGCGGCGCAGGCTGAAAACAACAGCCGCAAAACCAGTAAGTAGCGTGATGATCCACAGCGGCCAGCCGCCAAAGCGGGCATAGGGCGTTAACCCACGTGATGGGATGATCTGTGTATCTAATACGGCGCGCGTAAATTGTGGCAGACTGGCGCTGATTTCGCCGTCAGGCGCAATGACCGCCGTAACACCATTATTGGTGCTGCGAACCAGAGGACGTCCCAACTCCAGCGCGCGCATCCGCGCCATCTGGAAGTGCTGCCATGGCCCGATGGAGTGGCCGAACCAGGCGTCGTTTGAGATGGTTAACAGCATGTCAGTATCTTCGCGGAAATTATCGCGTAGTTGCTGGCCCAGAATAATTTCATAACAAATGGCCGCGTTAAGTTTAAAACCATTAACGTTCAACTGCGGCTGGATGTAGTTGCCGCGGCTGAATGAGGACATCGGTAAATCGAACAGCGGGGCCAGCGGACGTAATAACGTTTCCAGCGGAACGAATTCACCAAATGGCACCAGATGATTCTTGTTATAGCGATTGCTGGTAGGGTAGTGATAGGGCAGTTTATCGCCCAGTACGATAATACTGTTGTAATAATCAAGCTCGCTGCCGTTACGGCGCATGTCCACAATACCCGTGATAAGACTGCTATTGTGGCTGCGCAACAGACTATCGACCTGAGCCAGATAAGCGCTCTGACGGCTTTCAACATCGGGGATCGCTGATTCCGGCCAGATGATAATCGGTGCTTTATCCATGTAAGGCAGGCTGTTATTCAGATAAATATTCAGCGTATTCAGCAGCTGATCCGGATCCCATTTGAGAGACTGAGGAATATCTCCTTGCACCAGCGCGACATTGACCGCTCGTTCAGGCAGGAGGTTAAACCATTGGATATTACGCAATGGCCACGGCAAGGCCAACAGGACTAGCGCGATAACGGCGGGAGTGATTTTTCGCTGGCATAGCGCCAGAACGGCGAAGCCGCTGATGCTCATCAGCATAAAGGTAATGGCATCAACGCCAAGAATAGGCGCAATTCCCTTCAGCGGGCCATTAATCTGGCTATAGCCAAACTGTAGCCATGGAAACCCGCTGAGCACCCAGCCGCGCAGAAACTCGGTTAACTGCCATAATACCGGCGCGGCAAGGGCAAGCCGCCACCAGTTGGTTTTCGGCCACAGGCGGGCAATGATTGCGGAAAATAGCAGTGGATAGAGCGCCAGATAGGCCGATAGCAGCACGACAAGGGCAATATTGATCGGCCCCGGCATGCCACCAAACTGAGAGATACTGACATATACCCAGTTGATGCCGCTGCCAAACAGGCCAAATCCCCAGGCAAATCCAATCCAGGCAGACTGGCGAACCGTGCGGTTCAGCGTCAGAGCTTGCAGCCCGATTAATGAAACCAGCGCAGCAGGCCAGAAATCAAAGGGAGAAAATGCCAGCGTACCAAAGGCGCCAGACAAAAACGCCAGCGGGATACGAACCTGCTGACGTTGCAGTAAAGAAGCGTAAGCCATTGCTTATTTAGTCTTCCAATTGCGGTTGAGGGGCATTGTCAGGAATTCTGACGTGAACCTGAATAATACGTCGGCTATCGGCCATCGCAACTTTAAACAGGTAACCTTCGATGTCGATAGTTTCACCGCGAGCGGGCAGGTGCCCGAAGGACTGCATGATAAGGCCGCCAATGGTATCGACTTCCTCGTCGCTGAACTGAGTGCCAAAGACCTCGTTGAAGTCTTCAATGTCGGTCAGTGCCCGCACCGTATAGGTGTGGCGGTTGAGTTGGCGAATATCACGATCTTCTTCGTCGTCATATTCATCCTCAATTTCACCGACGATGAGTTCCAGAATATCTTCAATGGTGACGAGCCCGGAAACGCCGCCAAATTCGTCAATAACGATAGCCATGTGATAACGCAAAGAGCGAAACTCGTTCAGCATCCGGTCAACACGTTTGCTCTCTGGCACGACAACGGCAGAGCGCAGCACTTTATCCATACTGAAAGGTTCGGAATCGCTGCGCATAAACGGCAGTAAATCCTTGGCCATCAGAATGCCTTCAATATGGTCTTTATCTTCACTGATTACCGGAAAACGAGAGTGGGCTGATTCGATAATAACATCAAGACACTCTTCCAGAGTCTGATCGCGCTTCAGCGTAATCATTTGAGAGCGAGGGATCATGATGTCACGAACGCGCTGTTCAGCGATATCCATCACGCCTTCAAGCATATCGCGGGTTTCTGGATCGATCAGCTCGTTTTGCTCGGAATCACGGATCAGCGTCAGCAGATCGTTACGATCTTTAGGCTCGCCGTGAAAAAGCTGATTGAGAATAAGGGAAAAGAAACCCTTTTTGGGACTGGGGCTATCGCTGTTTTGAGAATGGTCGTCGCTCATGGCGTTTTAATTAAAATCACTCATATTAATGGATAATAATCAGAAGGCCTGAGCACCGCGCAAAGCCTTCTGACGTATAAAATTATAAAACAACAGAATTTCTAATTATTCGGTTAGACCGTCTTTTTCTGCAAGATAGGGATCAGCATAACCCATATTCTGCATAATCTCCGTTTCCAGCGCTTCCATTTCTTCAGCTTCGCCGTCTTCGATATGGTCATACCCTAGCAGATGCAGGCTACCATGGACAACCATATGTGCCCAGTGCTCTTCCAGCGTCTTCTGCTGCTCGGCGGCTTCCTGTTCGACAACCTGACGGCAGATGATCAAATCCCCCAGCAGAGGCAATTCGATCTCCGGCGGCGCCTCAAAGGGAAATGAAAGTACGTTGGTCGGTTTGTCTTTACCCCGGTAGGTGTAATTCAGATTATGGCTCTCTGCTTCATCGACGATGCGGATAGTCACCTCTGACACTTCCTGAAACTGGGGCAACACGCCTTCCAGCCAGCGTTGAAAATCCCGCTCATCAGGTAAGCCCTGCGTCTGTTCGCTGGCGATTTGCAAATCGAGAATGACCTGACTCATTTATGCTCCTGCGCAGACGCGACCTGCGCTTCACGTTTACGCTGTTCCGCCAGTTCATCTTTGCGTTTCTGCTCTGCGGTTTCCCAGGCTTCATACGCATTAACAATGCAGGCGACAACCGGATGCCGCACGACATCTTCGCTGTGGAAGAAGTTGAAGCTGATCTCTTCGACATCCGACAGGACTTCGATGGCATGACGCAAACCGGATTTCTGATTGCGTGGTAAATCGATCTGCGTAACGTCGCCGGTGATCACCGCTTTTGAATTAAAACCGATACGGGTCAGGAACATTTTCATCTGTTCGATGCTGGTATTCTGGCCTTCATCAAGAATGATAAAGGCGTCATTCAGGGTACGACCGCGCATATAGGCCAGCGGTGCGACTTCGATGACGTTGCGCTCAATTAATTTCTCGACGCGCTCGAAACCCAGCATTTCAAACAAAGCGTCATATAACGGACGCAGATAAGGGTCAACTTTCTGGCTCAGATCGCCGGGCAGAAAACCCAGCTTTTCACCGGCTTCAACCGCGGGACGCGTCAGCAAAATACGGCGGATTTCCTGGCGTTCCAGCGCATCAACCGCGGCGGCGACGGCCAGATAGGTTTTCCCGGTCCCAGCCGGGCCGATGCCGAAGGTGATATCATAATCGAGCACATTGGCAATGTATTGAGCCTGATTCGGCGTGCGTGGCTTGATAACGCCGCGTTTAGTCCGAATATTGATGGCTTTGCCGTAATCGGGGATGCTTTCATCTGACTGTTCCAGCACGCGTGATTCTTTGATGGCCAGATGAATTTGCTCTGGTTCGATATCACCGATGGTGCCGCGAACCGGAGCGGTATCGACATACAGACGCTGAAGAATGTCGGCGGCGGCCTGAATACACAGATCTTTGCCTACCAGTTTGAATTTATTGTCCCGACGATTAATTTCGATACCCAAACGACGCTCAAGCTGCTTGATGTTGTCGTCAAACGGGCCGCAAAGGCTGAGCAAGCGTTGGTTATCTGCGGGTTCAAGGGCCATCTCTTTTGTCGTTACGTTCAAATTATTCCTCTTGGGGTTGTTGACCCGGCCTTTAGTCGGCTGGCTCAGGGGTAATATCATCAGATCGCACCATTTATGATACGTCATATCGGGGATTATTTATCGCGAATGCCCAACGGTGCAAGTAACAATCATGATATTGGGACGCGGTTTCGCAAAACCAAATGTAATTGTGATAATTGCCAGCGTTTTTCAACGCGGCGCGGCAGCGGCTCGGGGGGCAGGAATAACCACCGTAAAAAACCACCTGCATAGCAGGTGGCATTGATTTCGCCCCAT